>CABKMD010000182.1 GCA_902373435.1 uncultured Actinomyces sp. | reverse complement strand
CTGCGGGTCATCGCTCCAGACGTCGGTGGAGGGTTCGGCGCGAAGTTGCATCTCTATCCCGAAGACGTTCTGGTCACCGCGATGGCATTCCGCCTGAAGCGGGCGGTGAAGTGGACGTCGACACGGACGGAGGATTTTCTCAGCACCAATCATGGTCGTGACCACGTGCAGGAGGTCGAGATCTGCGCCACGAGAGACGGAACGATCACCGGCCTCAAGGCGACGATATGGGGGAACCTCGGTGCATATGTCTCGGGCATGGGGCCCGGGATCCCGGCAGTCAACTGCGGAATGATCCTGACCGGCGTCTATCGGATTCCAAATCTGCACGTCGACACGAATTTGATGCTCACCAACACATCTCGCGTCGACACCTATCGTGGGGCCGGACGTCCCGAAGCGACGTACCTGATCGAGACGATGGTCGACCGGGTGGCTCGACGGCTCGGGCTGGATCCGGTCGAGGTCCGCCGGCGCAACTTCATTCCCCCGTCGGCGTTTCCATACACGATCGCCTCGCACGCCTTCTGCTACGACAGTGGAGACTATCCCAAGAACCTGGATAAGGCGCTGGAGATCGTGGGCTATGCGAGCCAACGCGCAAAGCAGGAGCGGCTTCGGAAGCGCGGCCGATACCTGGGAATCGGACTTGCGACCTACACGGAGTTTACCGGCATCGGTAACGGCAATCTGTTGGCGATGTTCGGCTTCGACTACGGTGGTTGGGAGTACGGTCGTGTTCTGGTTCATCCGACCGGAACGGTCGAAATTCACACCGGCTCTGCGGACCAGGGACAGGGCCATGCCACATCCTATGTGCAGATCGTCTGTGATGTGCTCGAGATTCCCGCAGGACAGTGCAGCGTTGTCGAGGGCGATACGGGCCGGGTCGAATTCGGCCTCGGAACGTTCAATTCGAGGTCCATGGCGGTGGGAGGTGCGGCTCTGCACGAGGCTGCACGACGTCTGCTCGCGAAAGCCAAAAGAATGGCTGCGCATGCTTTGGGTGTGACAGCGGACGACATCGTCTATGCCAAAGGCATTTTCAGCGTGCGCCGCGAAATGTCGCCATTCGCGCAGGGCAGCCGGGTGCTGAGACGAGGCACCCGTGACCTGGTCGGAAAAGTGTACCGCCATCTGCTGGGTGTCCAGCCGGTTCAGGTTGGAGCGGGGCGCGATAAAATCTCCTGGGAGGAGGTGGCTCGGCTCGCGCACTTCCTCACGACATATCCCAACGGGCTGGAGCCTGGCCTGGACGAGCGTGTCTTCCACAGGCCGAAGGACTTCGTGTTTCCGTTCGGCACCTACGCCGCGGTGGTGGAAGTCGATGTGGAAACAGGGGATGTCGATGTTCGCCGTCTCGTCGCCGTCGATGACTGCGGTCGGATCATCAATCCGTTGCTGGCACGCGGACAAGTCCATGGTGGCGCGGCTCAGGGCCTGGGTCAGGCGCTTCTTGAGCAAAGTCTCTACACGGATGACGGTAGGCCGCGAGCAGCGAACTGGATGGGCTATGCG
>CABKMD010000181.1 GCA_902373435.1 uncultured Actinomyces sp. | reverse complement strand
TGAATGTTCCGAGCGCTACGAGGAAACCAATGCCCTTCACAGCATAGTCAATCCCCTCCACAACAACTCCTTCGTTAGTCGGGTCATATTCACATCGACAACCTCATAGGCAGTTTATCACCAACCGCCATTGCATCCACATATGCGTCAAACCATGAACAGCCCACAGCAAGCTATGCACCAGTCAAGCGTTAAACAATTTAATCGATCGACTTAACGGCGCTAACACACCGGATGCTCACAGACTCTGATGAGTACTACGTCAGGGTCTCCAGGCATCTCAACTCTTCTCGAACCCGATCTGCCAAAACCCCATATCGAGGAGTTTCATCTGCGGATAGGTCAGGTCCTCGCACTGCATTCCGCGCCGCGCTTCCTCCAGGCGGTCGTTGTGGGCCTCGTAGAAGTCAGCGAGTTCGCGGAGAGATTCCTCTTGATAAGTGTCCTTTTCTAAGCCTAAATACTTCGCTCCTATACCGAAGAATCTGTCGTACGCAGGCACGCAGCCGAGCGTTCCCATCAGGATTTTCGTGATGAGAACCGGCGACACAGGAGTCGTAACCTTCCGTCCTGCGATCTCTTCGCGGATCGGATCGAAATGGTCGGCGATGTAGTCGTACACGGTCTCGAGCATCAGCTGAACCTCGGGCTCCCGCACATCCGTGCACGCGAGCCCGAACAGGCAGTCGTACTCGGGCTTGAGGATCTTCTCGACGATGGGCGTGTGCACCTTGTAGTCCTTCTGAAGTATGAAGCACGAGCCCCGATACATTCCCCAGCTCGCCAGGTAGAAAGCGAGGTGCAGGCTCAAATAGTCATAGTCCGGAGAAGGGTCGGTCCGCGCATCTCGGAAGACGCGATAGCAATGCTCCCACGAGCGGGAGCGACCATTCTCATTCGCGCGCATCGTCGTAGAAGGTCTGCGCAGCGTTGATCAACTCATCAATGGCTTCCATAGTTGTGCTCCTTGTGTCTTCACGGCAGGCCTTGCTGCCTCGAGAGCTCTCGTCGTTTCAGCCGCTTCTCTATCCGGTGTGGATTCCGGTGCGAGAAATACGCCGCCACATCGCGCCGACATGCGCCGTTCGTTCCCGCGCGTCAATGAGCGACGCCGCTTCGTTGCTCAATAACCATATCGCACGGAGGCGGCAGAACGCGGCAATTTGGGAGGCGCAACTCAGCATCGCGGTCGCTGGCAATCCGGGAGAACACTCATACACACAGCTCACGACGAGGTCGGGGATCGTTTGTGCACATCCGTGCGGTTACGGGAATGCAGGTGGGAGGATTTGCGTGATGGTTGCGCAGCATTCTTAGTATTTCGTATCGGTTCTGCGCGTACCCTGATGAGAAAGGACGCGCCCCCAACGATGGAGGCGCCGGAGGACACCTCACCGTGGAGGCACACACACCATGAAGGTCCCACCCCTATCCGAGCGACCCATCACTGAGGAAGAAGAGCAAACCTTCCCCACTCCGCCGGCAAGCCGCAAGAAGCGCTCCCAAGCAACCACGCGCGCTGCGCTGCGCCCGTGGGCAATCGGTATCGGCCTCACTGTGCTGGTGGCTGTGGCAGCTGTTGGTACCTACACGCTGGCCGCGAGCA
>CABKMD010000180.1 GCA_902373435.1 uncultured Actinomyces sp. | reverse complement strand
GGGCAGCTGGTAGGCCGTGTGGACGGGGGCTCCCCAGGAGTCGTCTCCGCCGACTCCCATCTGGGCCGCGAGCAGGCGCAGATAGTTGTGGCGCGGCGCGGGCAGGTCCTCGTGGCGCCGCGCGGCTTCGATCGTGTAGGTGTTCCAGGGCAGCAGGCTCGCCGTGAAGTGGCGGTCGCCGCGTTGGATGATACGCAATCCGTGGCCTTGGATGTCGGTGGCTTCGAGCCAGCGGACGTCCTCATGGCTGCCGGTTTCCTGCACCATGAGATACGGTGCCGTGCTCGCCTCTGAGGTGGTGTCCCAGATGCCGAGCTTGCCGCCCTGCTTGCGGTCGCGATAGGTCTCCTCGGGGCCGGTACCGTAGTAGCGCAGGTGCTGGTATTCGCCTGGCAGCTCCCATTCGATGCCGAATGCGGGCAGGCTGGCCGCTCCTGTGGCGTTGCCGGGGTATTCGACGGTCAGTTGCATGCGCATGCCGGGCGTGACGCGGTAGGTGACTGACACCGGCGTGTGATCCGGGTCGGCGAGTTCGTACCGGTATGCGGCCGTGAGTCCGCCATCGTCGGATTGCGTGATGCTCGTATCGGTCACGACGGCGTAGCGGCCGGCCGCGAACCATGCGGCCCGGTCGTATCCGGAGCGATTGCCGCGGTCGTTGTCGGTCAGCGGACGGAAGGTGACGATCTCGGGACGGCGGATGACCATTTCCCGCCCGTTGCGCTTCCAGGAGACGATGCCTCCCTGGGTGCGTGACATGAGGATTTCCTCGTCGTCGCGGCGGATGCCGGCGTTCCATCGGCTGAGAGTGACCGTCGCGCGGCCGTCGTCTTGGTCGTTCCCGGTGATGTCCCCTGCGAGGTTGAGGGTGTCGGTGAGTTGTCCGAAGGCGAGTTCGTAGCCGGCGGGTGCCCACGCGGTGGCCTCTGCGAGCAGGAGATCGACCTCATAGGTGACCTCGCGCGTGCCCTCGTCGGAGTCGATGTCTGGGAAGGCGATGTCATGGTGTTGGGTATCTCCTGCGGCCACGTCGAAACGGTAGTCGGCATGCCAAATCTCGCGTCCGTCTTCGAGGAGCCGTGCGGCGAATACATAGCCGTCGGTGCTGGCGAACAGGTTGCGGTTCTCGATGGTCACGCCGTGCCCGTCGGGGGTGAGCTTGATCGGCGAATACAGCTGCTTGACCTCCTGCGCCTTGGGGCTGGGGGTGCGGTCGGCGAATACGATGCCGTTGCCCACGAATTCGTAGTCGGTCGGCCGGTCGCCCCAGTCTCCGCCGACGCTGAGGCGTTCGCATCCGTCGGGCAGACGCTGGACGAGCCCTTGGTCGATGTAGTCCCAGATGAATCCGCCGGAGTAGCGCTCGTACCGTTCGAGGTCGATGAACTCGCTCAGGCCGCCGCATGAGTTGCCCATGGCATGCATGTACTCGCAGCTGACGAACGGCTTGCTTGCCTCGCCTCGTTCGTCGCCGTGTTCGAGCCAGTCTCGGATCTCGGCCGGCTTGGCGTACATACGGCTCTCGAAATCGCTGATCTCGTCGTAGGCGTGGTTCCAGTTGACGCCTTCGTAGTGGACGGGACGACCCGGATCAAGCCGGTGCGCGTGCGCGCTCATG
>CABKMD010000179.1 GCA_902373435.1 uncultured Actinomyces sp. | reverse complement strand
GGGCATACGAAAGCGGGCCGCCCAGTGGGCGGCCCGCTTCACGTCAAACTATCTATCGTTCGCGCTCAGTCACCGAGCGAGGCGACGCGACGAGCAAGCTTGGACTTGCGGTTCGCAGCCTGGTTCTTGTGGATGACGCCCTTGGAGACGGCGACGTCCAGCTTGCGCGAAGCAACGCGCAGCGCAGCGAGAGCCTTCTCCTTGTCGCCGGCCTCAACGGCCTCGCGGGTCTGACGGACCAGGGTCTTCAGCTCGGACTTCACGGACTGGTTACGAACGCGGCGCTTCTCGTTGGTCAGGATGCGCTTCTTCTGGGACTTAATGTTTGCCACAGTCGGATTTCTCCTTGATGTATGTCTGACAGGGTCGGTGAGGGCTGTGTCAAGACCGGGACTTAGGCGTGGGGACACCCGCAAACGGTCTTAACCAGACCCCCTGCCCGACCAGGCCGGGAGTCCAACGACCGATTATACCAGGGTGGGGCCTTTTCGTCATATCCCTCGGCGTTCTCGTGCCTCGTAAGGTCGGTCACGTGTTGGAGGTGTCAGTCGCCGTGCGTGCGGTAGTGCTCCTTGAGGGCGTCGACGATGAGCTGCCAGGTTGCCTGGGACAGGATTGAGCCCTCGCGGCGCACGTCGGTGGCCTTGGCCCACAGGGCGCGGTCGAGGCGCACCTCGGAGGGGCGGCCCTTCGAGTCCCAGTCACCCGCGCCGATGTCGAGCCAGTAGCGTCCGGCGGCTGCCTCCTGGTCGGCGTCGCGGGTGTGGTCCTTGCTGGTCAGCTGCAGGAGGTACACGCCCTCGCCCTGCGCGCCGATGACGACGGCCGGGCGATCCTTGCCGACGGAGGCGTCCTCCTGGTAAGGCACCCAGGTCCACACGACCTCGCCGGGATCCGCGTCGCCGTCCATCACGGGCGTGTATGAGGCATGGGCGAGTGCGTCGGCGATGCTCGCATCGCGGATCGAGGTCTTGGGGCGATTCGAGGTCGCCGGGTCCTCGTAGTGGTGATGGGAGCCGGAGTGCCTCGGCGAGGACGTGGATGAACGCGGCCGGGGAGTCGACTTCTCTCTCGACTGCCGCTGTGGCGTCTTGGCGGTCGCGGCGTCCTTCTGTGCTTCCTCTGTGGCGCCGGAGATGACACCGATGAGGAAGTTGATGATGCCCCTGACGATTGAGTTCATGGGACCAGCATACGGCAGCTGTTGGGGAGCATGTTTTATCCACAGGCCCCTGCGGTGATCGTAAGTTATCCACAGGCTTCGTGACGGCGCGTGACAGTGCATCACGGGCGGTGTCACCCTGTCGTTGTTCGCAGGTGAACAACCACTTATAGAAAGGCGACGACGATGTTGACTGCAACGATGCACGGACCGATTGTTTCTCTGGACGCGCTGGTAGGGGGTGGTACGTCCGAGGGAGACGCTGCATCCACGACGCGTGCGCGTTCCTCGATTCATGAGTCGGTGCGCTGCGGAGCCGCCGGCAAAGTAGACAAGGCACTCGACCATGGCCTCGAGGCCTATCGAGAAGAGGGTGCGCCCGCCGAGCTGCGGCTCGAGGCCGCCAAGCTGTGCATCGACTGGTACGCGGCTCTCGGATCCTACGGACAGTGTCGGAAGCTCGCCGCCGAAGCGGCTCGTTTGGGAGAGAGATACCT
>CABKMD010000178.1 GCA_902373435.1 uncultured Actinomyces sp. | reverse complement strand
GGCCCCACCCAGGGCAAGGAGACCGAGGGACTGAGAGACGGCCTCGACAATTCCACTGAGCGACGCGTAGCCCACCGACGCGACGATGTACGTCCCGTACGTCGTGAACGCGCCCGCGAAACCCGTGCCGATCAGGAGCTTCAGGGTTTTCAGCGACGCCGCATCCCCGGCGCCGCGCGCCAGGCACCCCGCCACCCACGCGGCCAGTGCGCCCAGCAGGAAGGTGCCCACGGCGTTGACCATCAGCGTCGACCACGACAGGAAGAGGCCGCGCACGGGCGAGGCATTCGCGACCTCGTCCAGGCCGGCGCGGGCCGCCGTCCCCACGACTCCGCCCACGAAGACCGCCAACCAGTCGGGTACCCTCATTCTCACCATGCACCCCACTGTACGCCTGCGCGGCTACCACCCGGGGAGGCGGCTCCCGGGAGGCGGCCACGGCCTCGTACACTGGGCGCATGACGAACACCGGACGATTCGCGCCCTCCCCCACGGGCGACTTCCACCTGGGCAACCTGCGCACCGCGATCCTCGCGTGGGCGTGGGCGCGCACGACCGGGCGGAAATTCGTCCTGCGCATCGAGGACATCGACCGGGAGCGCGCCGGGTCCGCTCAGCGCCAGATCGACGACCTGGCGGCGATCGGGGTCGACTGGGACGGTGAGCCCCTCATCCAGACCGCGCGGGCCGACGCTCACGAGGCCGCCCTGGCGTCGCTGGCGCAGCGCGGCCTCATCTTCGAGTGCTATTGCACCCGCCGCGACATCCGCGAGGCCGCATCCGCGCCGCACGTGCCACCCGGCCACTACCCGGGCACCTGCCTGACGCTGAGCGAATCCGAGCGCGAGGCGAAGCGCGCAGCTCTGGCCGCATTGGGGCGTGCCCCCGCGCTGCGCCTGGCCGCCCCTTCGCCCGAGTGGACCGTGTTCGACGAACTGCACGGCTCCTACACCGGGGCTGTCGACCACTTCGTCGTGCGCCGCGCGGACGGCGTGCCCGCCTACAACCTGGCGGCCGTCGTCGACGACGCGTTCCAGGGCGTCGACCAGGTCGTGCGCGGCTTCGATCTGCTGTCTCAGGCGCCCGCGCAGGCGCAGCTCGCCCACCTGCTCGGGTCGCCCGAGCCGACGTACGCGCACGTGCCCCTCGCGCTCGCACCCTCGGGGGCGCGCCTGGCCAAGCGCGACGGCGCCGTCACCCTATCTGACCTACGAGGCCTGGGCTGGTCCACCGAGGACGTCGTTTCGTTCATCGGGGCATCTCTTGGTGTGCCCGGGGCGCGCTGCGCCTCCGACATTGCGGCCCTGGGGATTTCAGGATTGCGTTCCTTGCCGACCGAGCCCTGGGTCGTGACGCCGCCCAGTTCCTGAGGTTTTAGTGTGTGCGCCCTGTCGGGCGGGGCTGCTTGTGGCCCCACGGATGTTCCGGGCACCGGCGGCGCTTGCGGCGATTGCTTCGCAGTTTCGCATGCAATTCCCTGACGTCTCCAGTCCGCTGCTCCATGAAATGCCCGAAATTTCAAGGATTGCATCCTGAAATCTGAAGTGTCTGTGGCGGAATTGCATGCGAATGTGTGTTGATCAGGACTTGCCATAGCTCGCTTGAATCGGAAATCTCTCGCGTGAAACCGGCGTCGCCTTTGCTTGCTCGTGCCCGTGTGGGGTTGAAACCGGCGTCGCCTTTGCTTGCTGGTATCTGTGTGGGATTGAAACCGCCATCGCCTTTGCTTGCTGGTATCTGTGTGGGATTGAAACCGCCATCGCCTTTGCGGGTGAGAAATGCGCGTTTTGGTGCATTT
>CABKMD010000177.1 GCA_902373435.1 uncultured Actinomyces sp. | reverse complement strand
ATCGCCAGTGCGACATCGTCCCCGACGGGGGCGACGGGTGCCGCAGGAGCGGCAGGCTGCGAATCGGACACGAGATACTCCTTCACACATTGAAATACCCCTCCATTATACGAGAGATACAAGCCAATGCTGTGGAGCGAATCTCAGATGACACCGCTCCCCCGGGCCGATAGCCTCGTCAGCGGGAGCGCGCGACAACGGTCAAGCCCTGGTCCGGCTCGTACGTCCAGGTCGCCTTGTAGGAGCCCCATTCCTCCGACTGGGTGCCATCGATCGCGCGTGTTACATGCATCCGCTCGCGCACCGCCGCAGGGGCGCCGAGCTTACCGAGCATGCACTAGAAGACCGGCGTCGTCAGGCTATTCCCACTGTCGGAGAAGGCTTCGAGGGTCAGCGAGGTCCCATCACCGGCCAAGCGGGTATGCAAGACCCCGGCATGACAGGAATCGACAGCGTTCGCAAAGCCCGACGACCCCGTCGAGCGCGCGACAAACAGGCCACCTACCACAGCCGCCACAATGAGGAGGGCCGAGATGAAGCCGAGCAGGAACATGACGAGGCCGCGATGACGGTGGCCGCGATGAGCGGGACGCCCACGACGATCCATACGCGATTCGCCAACACCCGAACGTCGAGGCCTCACCTGGGCGCGCGAGGCGCCCCCCACGCGCGAGGCCTCCGCACTCTTCGTCGGCGGAGGCACAGTCGGCACGGACTCAGCCCGCTGTTCGGCTGTACTCTCTCCCGCCGGATTCACGACGCGCATCGTCGTGCGATGCCAGTCGCGATGGACGGGAACGCCGGGATGCTGATCGGCCTCACAGGACACCCCGGCCTCGTCCAGATGTGCGAATTCCCGCGCAGGGGCGGAAGGTTCCGCACGGTGCTGCGCCTGCGCAGGGGCAGCGCTTGACGCGACATCATTGCGCTGTGTCGGCGTAGCAGCGTCCTTCGACGTGTGGGAGTCTGTCGACTGACGAGGCGGAACTGAGGCCTTGCGCCGAACCACTGCGACCTCGGCGGTGACGACTTGTTCAACGGGGGACGACTCGGGAGCGCGAGACATCGTCGGCAGGCTCGGCTGCTTGCACAGACGCGCGGGCACGGCATCGGCCGGATATTCCCGCGTCACCTGTCCCGCACCGATTCGATACGCGTCAGGTGTCTTGACCCCCATGAGTCCTCCATCAGTAACTAGCTGTCAATTTTTTGACAATCATATGCGCTAGTTACTTGGAAAGCAACGGGATTAGTCGATTCCGAGAGTCTTACGCAGGCGGTCCACGTGACCCGTCGCCTTCACGTTGTACTGGGCCAGGGCCA
The DNA here is from genome assembly GCA_902373435.1 of uncultured Actinomyces sp. Taxonomy (GTDB): domain Bacteria; phylum Actinomycetota; class Actinomycetes; order Actinomycetales; family Actinomycetaceae; genus Pauljensenia. Next base: position 505 of record CABKMD010000177.1, on the reverse strand, counting down.
CCGTACCATCGGGGTTGACGACCACGGTCGAGCGGATGATGCCCATGTAGGTGCGGCCGTAGTTCTTCTTTTCGCCCCACGCACCGTAGGCCTCGAGGATCTCGTGTTCCGGATCGGAGGCCAGCGGGAAGGTGAGAGACTGCTTCTCGGTGAAGCGCTCGAGGGCTGCCATTGAGTCGGCGGACACGCCGATCACCGAGTAGCCGGCCCCCTGAAGCGACGCCAGGGAATCGCGGAAGTCGCAGGCCTCCTTCGTGCAGCCGGGCGTGGATGCCTTCGGGTAGAAGTAGACGACGACGCCGCGCGACGAGGCGGCGAGGAGATCCGACAGGGACAGGGTCCCTTGGGTGGTCTCGGCGGTGAAGTCGGGGGCCTTGCAGCCAATTTCCAAAGCGCTCATGACCTCAGTCTATCGACCGCCACCTCCCCGGGGCGACCGGGCACGGGCAACTGTGCGCGAGATGGGACTCGAACCCACACGTCAAAGACACTGGAACCTAAATCC
>CABKMD010000176.1 GCA_902373435.1 uncultured Actinomyces sp. | reverse complement strand
CAGGTCGGGTGGTAGGTGACCGTGTGGGGGAAGTAGGCGCCCACATCCTCGAGGCCCAGAACGTCGGTGATGAGCTCGGTGAGGTCGTAGGTGTGCTCAGCGATGCGCTGGGACTGCTTCGCGAGATGCTCGTCGCCCACGTGCTCGGCGACGATCTTCTGCTCGTGGCGCGCTGCGCCGGTGCAGGAGCCAGAGGGGACGACGATGGCGTCCCACTGGCCGTCGAGCACGGGCTCGAAGGTCTTGACATGGTTGCGGGTAATCTTCGCGGCGTCTTCGAAGTAGCCGGTGTTTGCGTGCATCTGTCCGCAGCAGACCTGGTCTTCGGGGAAGACGACCTCGTGGCCGAGGCGTTCAAGCAGGGTCACTGTGGCCTGGGCAGCCTGGGGGAACATGACGTCTGCCAGGCAGGTGGAAAAGAGAGCGATGCGCACTGGGGGATCCTTCCTCGTGGGTGCTGTCCAACTCAGGTTATGACTGGGCCCTAGGTCCCGGCGACACATTTTGCCCGGACAACTTGGGTGAGGTCATTTTTCCCGCTATTTCTTGCGGAAAAATCTCCGCCGATAATCAATAAAAAGTCGCCTCTTGTTGGGCCTTTGAGGACCTTCGGGGCGCGACTTAGCTCAGGGTGAGTTTTCGTTTTTCAGTTTTGCGTTGATTCTGTGTGCGCAAGAGGTCGCCCCGGCCTCGATAAGGGACGAGGCCGGGGCGGGCTCGAGCGGACGAGCGGGAGAGCAGCGGAACTCAGGAGTGGCCGAGTACAGTGAACACGAGAAGGCGGCAATCGTCGGACACGGCTAGCGCTTGTATGTCCATGGGGTCGACATCGTGTGGGGAGGTCCCGGGAAGCCACTTGCTTCCCGGGACCTCCCGAACCCATGAGCCGCCGATCAGTGCGGCATGTAGGTGCCGAGCCAGCCCTGGGATGCGATGAACACCAGGGTGCACAGCACCAGGAGCAGGCCAATCGAATAGGGGGCCGCCTTCTTGAGGATCTCCGCGTCGGAGCCCTCCGAATCGACGGAGGAAGCGGCGATCGCGAGGTTCTGCGGGGATACGATCTTGCCCAGGCCGCCGCCGATGGTGTTGGCGGCCAGCAGGATCGACGGGTCGAGGCCGGCGCCGGCCGCGGCGGTCGACTGCAGGTTCGCGAAGAGAGCTCCCGCCGAGGTCGCGGAACCCGCGACGGCGGTGCCGATCCAGCCCAGGATGGGGGAGAGGAATGCGAAGGCCGCGCCCGTTGTCGCCAGGGCAGCGCCGATCGAGGTGGTCTGGCCCGAGAAGTTCATGACGAAGGCGAGCGCCATGACGGAGGTGATCGTCAGGATGGCCATGCGCAGCGAGTAGATGGTGCGCGGCAGGACGGCGAACATCTCACCCACGGAGGTCTGGAATCGGCCGTTCGAAGAGTTCGTGCCGTACACGATGGCGACGATGATGCCGGTCAGGAAAATCCATGTGCCGGGGTTGGACAGGACTTGCAGGTTGTAGTTGGCGGCGGTTGACGGAGAACCGTCGGCGGTCAGCAGGTTGCCGTAGATGCCGGGCCACGGGATCTTCACGTCAGTCGAGGAGAAGAAGGCGGCGATCGGCTTGGCCAGCTTCGTGATCGCGATGATGACGACGACGAGGACGTAAGGCAGCAGGGCCAGGCCGATGCGCGAGCCGGTGGGCTTGTCGGCCTCGTCGGCGCTGGTCGCGCACTCCTCGGGAGTCGTGGGACCCCAGACCAGCAGGAAGGCGTAGCAGGCGGCAAATCCGAGCAGCGAGGTGACGACCGCGGTCAGCTCGTACGAGATGGAGGGGGTGAAGAAGTGGCCGGCGCCGGCCGCAGCGCCCGCAACGAGGGCGAGGGGCCACAGCTGGCGCACACCGCGCCCGCCGTCGAGGATGAACAGCATTAGGACCGGGATGAACAGACAGAAGATCCAGGTCAGGTGTCCCATGTCGCCGGCGACGACGACGGGCTCAGCGTCACCAAGCCTGCCGGCGGTGGTCGTGGGGATGGCCATAGCGCCGAAGCCGA
>CABKMD010000175.1 GCA_902373435.1 uncultured Actinomyces sp. | reverse complement strand
GACCCGAGCGCGTTCCGAAGAGCACCAGCGAGATGACGGTTGCGGGAACGCCGAGGACGAGAGCCGAGCGGGCGGGCGACCAGCCAAACTTATCCTGCAGGCCGCCGGAGACAACCTGGAGCAGGGACAGCAGCGAGGTGACGCCGGCCAGAACCAGTGACGAGAAGAAGAGGACGCCGAAGATAGGGCCTCCGGGCATCATCGATATGATCTTCGGGAAGGTCACGAAGGAGAGGATCGGGCCGGACAGGCCCTCGACCTCGGAGACGCTCACGCCGCCCTGGTGGGCCATGAAGCCGACGGCGCTAAACACGCCGATGCCCGCGAGGATCTCGAAGGACGAGTTTGCGAAGCCGGCAACAAGCGCCGTACCGGTCAGGTTCGCCTTACGCTGGAGGTAGGAGGCGTAGGTCAGCATGATGCCAAATCCCACGGACAGCGAGTAGAAGATCTGCGCGAAGGCAGCCAGCCACACCTTGGGATCGGCGAGAGCACTCCAGTTCGGCGTGAAGAAGGCGTTGAGACCCTCAACGGCACCAGGTAGGAAGAGTGCGCGGACAACCAGCGCGAGGAACAGGATAACGAGCAGTGGGAGGAAGACCTTGTTAGCCGCCTCCACACCCTTCGACAGGCCTCGGCCAATCACGAAGAGGACGAGAACCCACACGAGTGCGAGAGGAATCATCACCGACCAAGCGGGAGCCCAGGAGAACGTGTCCCCAGGGACAACCTGCAGGAAGGAGTCCGTAAAGAAGGTCGTCGGATCGTCGCCCCAGGCCGCGTTGACGGAATAGATCGTGTACTGCACGCCCCAGGCGAGGACCGCGCCGTAGTAGACCATGATCACGAAGCAGACGAAGGTCTGGAACCAGCCGACGAACTCGCCTCCGCCAATGATCTTGCGCAGCGCCCACGGCGGTGAACCGCGGAACTTGTGGCCGACTGCGTAGTCGAGCCACAGCATGGGGATGCCGACGAAGACCAGGGCGACCAGGTACGGGACCAGGAAGGCACCGCCGCCGTTGGAGTAGGCAACGCCGGGGAAGCGCCAGATGTTGCCCAGGCCGATGGCCGAGCCGATGGCTGCCAGGAGGAAGCCTGTCTGGCCGCTCCACGAGTCACGCGCGCGGGGCGCGGATTTGGGTGCGGAGGATGACATGAAGTGAGTTCCTTGCAATCGTGTCTATACGGGATAATTCCCAGCCAGAGTAGGGCCCTTACACCGGGAAGTCTCCCAGAGTCCACGATACAGAACGTGTTTTTGGCCTCTTTTTGACGGTTTCTTTGCGGACCGGGGTCCGCCAGGACACCTTGAGAGCAGGGCGCATGCCGACAAACCCGAGTTAGGAAACAACCCCACACGCATGGAAAATCGCTGCAATTCCAACGACGACGGGCAGAGACACAAAGGTCGTCACGAGGACCGTTCCCTGCGCAATCCGCTCACCCGCCTTGGCCCGTGTGGCCGCGATATAGGCGTTCTGCGCCGAGGGTAGCGCCGCCATGATGGTCACAGACATGAGGGCTGGCCCCGTGAGCCCGAGCATCATTCCGACACCGCACGCGATCAAGGGCTGCACAGCGAGCTTAGCGACGACGGCGCACGCGAGCGCAGGAACTCCCGCCTCGCCCGAAGCCGCGCGCCGGTCCACGAGGGCAGCGCCGAAAGACAACAGGATCATCGGCGGCGCGGCCGCCCCCAGCATGGACGTGGATACATCGAGGAGCGTCGGCATCGACCACCCGGCCGCGGAAAAGAGAAAACCGCACGCCGCTGCGATCACCATGGGATTGCGTGCAACGACCCGAGCAATGCCAACCACCGACGGGCGACGGCCCGAGCCAATCAGATCAGCCAGGACGAAAAACATCGGGGTGAAGAAACCCAGCTGAAACACCAGGATGGGAACTACAGCGGAGGGGTCGTTCAGAACGTAGACAGCGATCGGGATGCCGATATACGCGCCGTTATTCAGGGACGAGGCCATGGCCCCCAAGGTGGTCTCGCCCCGCGTCAGGCGCATGAACAGGCGGGCGACGGCCACGAAGAGGAGCGCTGTGCCCACACCCGATACGGCGG
>CABKMD010000174.1 GCA_902373435.1 uncultured Actinomyces sp. | reverse complement strand
CCCAAAACGGGCGAAAGACGCTGTTGTCAGGCGTGCTGGGCGAGTTTTTCGCGGACTGGCAGTCGTTGGATCCGGCCCGGACCGCGGCGTGCTCGCCGTGGTCCGGGCAGCTGGGCCCTTCTACTGGCTTCAGTGTGCATCTGAACCCACCTAGTGCGGGCTGGGCAGCCCGACCCGACGAACCCAGCAACCCACACCGCTACGCAAAGCGTTGACAAAAGGGGAGAACCTTCCGGTCAAGGTCGTGACAAGCCTTGATAATGGGCGGAAATGGCGCGTTTATGCCGATCGCACGTTACAATTATTGCGCTGACCACACCACGTTTGACGGAGGGAATAAGGTGGATCTCTACGAGTACCAGGCCCGGCAGATGTTCAAGGAGCACGGTGTGCCCGTGCTCGGCTACCGCCTGGCGTCAACCCCCGAAGAGGCGCGCGAGGGTGCGCGCGAGCTGCTCGCGGACGGTGCGTCGCTGCTGGTCGTTAAGGCGCAGGTGAAGACCGGCGGGCGTGGCAAGGCCGGCGGCGTCAAGCTCGCCTACACCGCCGATGAGGCCTACGAGAAGGCTGAGGCGATCCTCGGTCTCGACATCAAGGGCCACATCGTCAAGAAGGTCATGATCGCGTCCGGGGCGGACATCGCCGCCGAATACTACTTCTCGATCCTGCTGGACCGCTCGAACCGACGCCACCTGGCGATGTGCTCGTACGAAGGTGGCATGGACATCGAGACCCTCGCGAAGGAACGCCCCGAGGCCCTGGCCCGCGTCCCCCTCGACCCCGCCGTCGGCATCGATGCTGAGGTTGCCCGCCGCATCACCAAGGAAGCGGGCTTCGACGAGGAAACGGCCGAGGCCATCGTCCCCGTCCTCGAAACTCTGTGGACCGTCTACCGCGACGAGGACGCGACGCTGGTCGAGGTCAACCCGCTGGTCTCCAGCCCCGACGGCTCCGTGTGGGCCGTCGACGGCAAGGTGACCCTCGATGACAACGCGCGCTTCCGCCACCCCGGCCACTCCGACCTCGTGGACGTGGCCGCGCAGGATCCGCGCGAGGCCGCCGCGAAGGCGGCTGGACTCAACTACGTGCGCCTGGAGGGCCAGGTCGGCATCATCGGTAACGGCGCGGGCCTGGTCATGTCGACCCTCGACGTGGTTGCGATGGCCGGCGAGGAGTTCGGCGGCATGAAGCCCGCGAACTTCCTCGACATCGGCGGCGGCGCCTCGGCCGAGGTTATGGCCAAGGGCCTGGGCATCATCCTCGGTGACGACCAGGTGTGCTCCGTCTTCGTCAACGTCTTCGGTGGCATCACCGCGTGCGACCAGGTCGCCCACGGCATCATCGGCGCGCTCGAGACGCTGGGTGACGCGGCCTCCAAGCCGCTCGTCGTGCGCCTCGACGGCAACAAAGTCGAGGAGGGCCGCGCGATTCTTGCGCAGGCCGCGCACCCGCTCGTCCACATGGAAAAAACGATGGACGGGGCCGCCCGGCGCGCAGCCGAACTCGCCGCCCAGGCATCGTCGAAGTAACGACCCGAGAACCGCAGGAGAACACCATGACTATCTTCGTCAACTCTGATACCCGGGTCATCGTCCAGGGCATGACCGGCGCCGAGGGCCGCAAGCACACCCAGCGCATGCTCAGCGCCGGCACCGCGATCGTGGGCGGCACGAACCCGCGCAAGGCCGGCACGACCGTCACCTTCGACGTGCAGGGCTACGGTCCGGGCGCGGACAAGGTGACCGACGGCGAGGTTGAGATCCCCGTCTTCGGCACGGTCGCCGAGGCTCGCGAGGCCACCGGCGCGAACGCCTCCGTCATCTTCGTGCCCCCGGCCTTCGCGAAGGGTGCCGCCCTCGAGGCCATCGAGGCGGGCATCGAAACGATCGTCCTCATCACCGAGGGCATCCCCGTCCAGGACTCCACGATCATCGTCGAGCGCGCGCTCGCGGCGGGCGTACGCCTGATCGGCCCGAACTGCCCCGGCATCATCTCGCCCGGGCAGGCGAACCTGGGCATCACTCCGGCGGACATCACGGGACCGGGCCGCCTCGGCCTCGTCTCCAAGTCGGGCACGCTGACCTACCAGCTCATGTACGAGCTGCGCGATTTCGGCTTCACGACATGCCTGGGTATCGGCGGTGACCCGGTCGTGGGCACCACCCACATCGACGCGCTGGCCGCTTTCGAGGCGGACCCGGACACCGACCTTGTCGTCATGATCGGCGAGAT
>CABKMD010000173.1 GCA_902373435.1 uncultured Actinomyces sp. | reverse complement strand
TGGGTTGTCGAGACCTCCGAGCCGTAGGACAATGGGCCTAAGCGTTGGAATCCGACGCACATGGGAGTTTTACTCCTGACATACCGTCCCCACAACGGGATACGGACATCCGAGAAGAGGAAGAATGACGACAGCAGACCAGAAGGCCTGGGAAGGTTTCGTAAAGGGTAACTGGTGCGATGAGATCGACGTGCGTGATTTCATCCAGCTGAACTACACCCCCTACGAGGGCGACGCCTCGTTCCTGGCAGGGCCGACCGAGAAGACCCTGCGCGTGTGGAACACTCTCGAAGAGAAGTACCTCTCCGAAGAACGCAAGGTGCGCATCCTAGACATCGACACGGACACCCCCGCCGACATTGACGCCTTCAAGCCGGGCTACATCTGCGAGGACGATGACGTGATCGTCGGCCTGCAGACCGACGCCCCCCTCAAGCGTGCGATGATGCCGAACGGCGGCTGGCGTATGGTCGAGACGGCCATCCATGAGGCCGGCAAGGAGTACAACCCCGAGGTGAAGAAGATCTTCACCAAGTACCGCAAGACCCACAACGACGCGGTCTTCGACATCTACACGCCGCGTATTCGTGCTGCTCGTTCCTCCCACATCATCACCGGCCTGCCGGACGCCTACGGCCGTGGGCGCATCATCGGCGACTACCGTCGCGTCGCCCTCTACGGTGTCGACCACCTCATCGCCGAGAAGCAAAAGGACAAGGATCGCTACGCGAACGAGCCCTTCTCCGAGCACTGGGCACGTTACCGCGAGGAGCACTCCGAGCAGATCAAGGCCCTCAAGAAGCTGAAGAACCTGGCGCAGTCCTACGGCTACGACATCTCCGGCCCGGCCACCAACGCTCACGAGGCCGTGCAGTGGACCTACTTCGGCTACCTGGCCTCCGTGAAGTCCCAGGATGGCGCCGCCATGTCGATCGGCCGTCTGTCCGGCTTCTTCGACGTCTACTTCGAGCGCGATCTGAAGAACGGCACGCTGGATGAGTCCGGCGCGCAGGAGATCGTCGACGCCCTCGTCATCAAGCTGCGCATCACCCGCTTCCTGCGCACCATCGCCTACGACCAGATCTTCTCGGGTGACCCCTACTGGGCCACCTGGTCGGACGCCGGCTTCGGCGACGACGGCCGTACGCTGGTCACCAAGACCTCGTTCCGTCTGCTCCAGACGCTGGTCAACCTCGGCCCTGCCCCGGAGCCGAACATCACCATCTTCTGGGACGAGAACCTGCCCCGTGGCTACAAGGAGTTCTGCGCCCGCATCTCGATCGACACCTCGTCGATCCAGTACGAGTCCGATCCGCAGATTCGCGCCCACTGGGGTGACGACGCCGCCATCGCGTGCTGCGTCTCCCCCATGAAGGTCGGCAAGCAGATGCAGTTCTTCGGCGCTCGCGTGAACGCCGCGAAGGCCCTGCTCTACGCCATCAACGGTGGCCGTGACGAGATGAGCGGCAAGCAGGTCATGGAAGGCTACGAGCCCGTCCAGGGTGACGGCCCGCTCGACTTCGATGACGTGTGGAAGCGCTATGAGGAGATGCTCGACTGGGTCGTTGGCACCTACGTCGAGGCCCTGAACATCATCCACTACTGCCACGATCGCTACGCCTACGAGGCCGTCGAGATGGCGCTGCACGACTCCGAGATCGTTCGCACCATGGGCTGCGGCATCGCCGGTTTGTCCATCGTTGCCGACTCTCTGGCAGCCATCAAGTACGCGAAGGTCTACCCGATCCGCGACGAGACCGGCCTGGTCGTCGACTACCGTACCGAGGGCGAGTTCCCGACCTACGGTAACGACGATGACCGCGCTGACGACATCGCCGCGACCGTCGTCCACACCGTCATGGACAAGATCCGCGCGATCCCCATGTACCGCGACGCGATCCCAACCCAGTCGGTCCTGACGATCACCTCGAACGTCGTCTACGGCAAGGCCACCGGTTCCTTCCCGTCGGGCCACCAGAAGGGCACCCCCTTCGCCCCCGGCGCGAACCCGGAGAACGGCATCGACACGCACGGCATGGTCGCCTCCATGCTGTCGGTCGGCAAGCTGGACTACAACGACGCGCTCGACGGCATCTCGCTGACGAACACGATCACCCCTCAGGGCCTCGGCCGCTCCAAGGAAGAGCAGATCCAGAACCTGGTCGGCATCCTCGACGCCGGCTTCGTTCCGGACGATTCCTGCGCCTACGACGGCACCAAGGGCTACTGATCCACCATCGGCGGGGATCGATGCGCAACCCGTATTGATCCCCGC
>CABKMD010000172.1 GCA_902373435.1 uncultured Actinomyces sp. | reverse complement strand
CCGCCGCCTCCACCGTGGGAACTTCCGCCTCGTCCGCCCATCAGGCTGCCTCCATTCGTTCGTTCATTCTCTGTAATTGCGACGTGTAGCCCACCACCTCCACGCCTTTCCAATCGAAGCCCTGAATCATAGGGCCGTGGTGCAGGACGGCGCGGGGTTCGAGAGTTTCGAGGGCGCGGGTCATGCCGGTGGCCCATAGGTCTTGTGCGGTCTTGCTGCTTCGGGCGCCGGTGGCACTGACCGCGTAGATGCCGCCCCTTGGGAGGCCGTCGAAACAGTAGGCGAGGCTGTCCTCGTCGCTCCACTGCAGTGTGGGGATGACGCGCAGCCCTTGGTTCTGGAAGTAGTTGCCGATAGCCCGTGAACGGTAGATGTTCCACAGCTTCATTGGTGTGGGCATGTCCGTGTAGGTACTGAAATCCGGCGTCAGTACGCAGTCATATTTGGCGAGCATGGCGGCGTACAGGCTAGGGCGGTTCCATACGCGCTCGAACTGGTAGTCATCGATGAAGAAATGGACACCTGCGCGCTGGTTTTTCGCTGACTTCGCGTAATTGAAGCCGATCAGGTCATCCGGCGGGCGGATAGTCGGGTCGTCCTTGATGACGGGGAAGTCGTGGGGGCCTGCAGTGTGGGCTTTATTGACCAGCCGTAGGTTATATGCGTCAACTGTTCGATACAGTTGATTTTCTTCGCCGTATTTCATGACTCTATTCTACCTGTTTCCCTTGCATTGTCGGGCTATTCCGGTACGCGTTGAGGCCCCCACGCCCAATTTGTAGGGTGTGGGGGCCGCGAGCGCGGGGCTTACGGGTGGACGGTGGTGGGTGTGGCGGCCATGAGGCCGGTCGCGCCCTTCCCGAGTGCGGTCTGTGCCTGCGACTGCGTCGTGATGATGTGCGCGATTGTGGGCTTGCCGGTGGCGGTGAGTTGTTGCCATGCGGCGGTGGGCGCGTTCCATTCCATGCCGAGGACGTCCCAGCGGGATAGGTCGGCGGCTGGGAGCTCGTTCGAGTACAGCATGCACATGGTGCGGTATCTCCTGGCCTTGGCGCGTTCCACGGATCCCGCGTTGACAAAGTGCTTCCAGAGCACCCGGCGTTCGGGGTGGCCGTTGAACGCGTCGTCGAGTAGATCGTACAGGTCGAGCTCGGCCTGCAGGTCAGACGAGTTCGCGTCCTGCTTCGATGAGGTCATCTTGTGGTCGACGGCGAGAATCACGTCGTCGGGGAGCTGCTCGAGTAGGTCGGTGAACCTCATGAGAGGCCCCGACCCCTGTCGCAGGGTTTTCAGGGTGTCCCAGGGCGTGGACCAGATGGGGAGCTTCGTACCCGGCACGGTGCGCTCTGTGGTCCAGTCGTGGATCATGACGTATTCGCCCGACGCGCAGCGGTGCAGGGAGACTTCGAGGGCCTTGAAGCCGGCGCGCAGGGACGCGTCGAGGCCGGCCTGCGTGAATTCGGGGTATTCGGTGCCGCCGAGCCTGTGGGAGATGTAGAAGGGGTGGCGGGTGAGGAACTCGGCGACCAGGTCACGGGACGCGCCCGGCACGCCTGTGGTGCGGGGGCGCAGCGGGATGTCTCCACCTTCGCGGCGGCGCCGGTACAGGCGGCCCGTGACGTCCCCGCCGTCACGTCGGCGGACGCGTAGCACGCGCCCGGTGGGGGCGGCGTTTTCGACGGCGTCACGCATTGGGAATCACCACCTGCACGCCCGCCCCGTTCGAGCTCTGCGTGTTCGGGTAGGTGACCGTCAGGTCGCCCGCCTGCGCGGTGCGGCGAGCCACAAGCACAGTCTGTAGGTTGTTGCCCTCCTGCGCGGCGAACTCGAGGCGCTCCCACCCGGCGCTGAGGCCGATCTGGTCGACGGTTTCCGGCGCCGTCGTACGCTCAAACGCGAACCCGAGAGTAAGGCCGGTCGTGGCTGGCACCTCGGGCGCAGTGCAGGTGCCCGTCTCAGCGGGCTCGGCCTGGCGTTTCTTGACCTGGCCGACAACGGGGGTACCGCCGCCGCGGGTGGTGACGGCTGCCCAGCCGGCCTCGACAGGCTGCGACGTGCGCACCGTGAGTTCAGGCGCCCAGGGGCCGACGGCGACGGTGAACCTCATCGTGCCGATCCAGTAAGGCTCGACGAGGGTCTCGAAACCGGCGGGGAACGTGTAGGTCTGCCCGTTGACGGCCTTGGTGTTGACGGCGATCACCGTCCGGTCGCCTGCCTGACCGTCGGTGCGGATCGTGATCGTGTCGCCGATCTGCTGGGCCGAAGCGTGGGCTACGAGGGTGGGGCCTGTTGCAG
>CABKMD010000171.1 GCA_902373435.1 uncultured Actinomyces sp. | reverse complement strand
ATTCTTCGGTGCTACTTCGGTCGTCGAAAGGTGATTGCGTTCGTCAACGACGATAAGACTGAGGAACGCTACAACATCAATTCGGTCGAAGACATCTATCAGTACGTGGATCAAGTCCGCGAGGCTGCGCGACGCTGGGCCTGACGGTTATGCCCCGGACTTGTTAGAGTCCGGGGCATAACCATGTTCGTGACGTGCACTCATTGTCCTAACCTATGTATCTGCGGTGCCAATCGGTTTAAGGTCAGAGCAAGTGAGGGCGGCGTAGGGGCACTAATCCAAACGCGTGGGGGTATTCTCAGAACAGTCGAAGAAGACCAGCCCTCGAGCCGGAAAGTGAGCCGCACATGCGAGTAGTTGTCGTCGGAGGAGTTGCGGGTGGCATGAGCGCGGCGGCCCGCCTGCGCAGGCGCGATGAGGGTGCCGAGATCATCGTCCTAGAGCGCAGCAAGTACGTGTCCTTCGCGAACTGCGGACTCCCGTACTACGTCGGCGGCGAGATCGAAGACCCCGCCAAGCTCCTCCTCCACACCCCGCAATCGCTCAAAGCGGTTCTCAACCTCGACGTGCGCATCAACTCCGAGGTCACGGCGATCACTCCCGGCGCACGCAGTGTCCAGGTCACCGACACGGAGACCGGCGAGGCCTACACGCTCACCTACGACCACCTGATCCTCTCCCCGGGTGCCCTCGCCAGCCGCCCCCCGATCGATGGCCTCGACTCCCCGCGTGTGCACACACTGCGCACGGTTGACGATGCGCTCGCCCTGCGCGAGGCCTCGGGCACGCGAGCCGTCGTCCTCGGCGCTGGTTTCATCGGCATCGAAGCCGTCGAGGCCCTCGCGCATCGAGGCTTCGAGACCCGCCTCGTCGAGTTCGCCGAGCACGTCCTGCCGCCCCTCGAGGTCGAGATGGCCACGCTGGTCACGCAGGAGCTGCGCAGCCTCGGCGTGTGCGTCCACGCGGGCGTCGCCGCCCAGTCCATCAACCACGGCGACGACTGCGACTCCGTGACGCTCTCCGACGGCACCGTGCTGAGCGCCGACGTCATCGTCCTGTCGACCGGGGTGCGCCCCGACACCGCCTTCGCCGAGGCCTCGGGCATCGAGACCAGCCGCGGCTACATCCTCGTCGACGAGCACGGGCGTACCAGCGTGGGCGATGTCTACGCGGTCGGTGACGCCACGATGGGTCGTGACCACGAGCGTCCCGTCGCCCTGGCCGGACCCGCGAACCGCGGGGGACGCCTCGTCGCCGACGCGATCGCCGACGCCGAGCACGGCGAGGCCACCGCGCGCCCGATCCCACGCCCCCAGGGCACCGCGATCGTTCGGATCGGGATCCTCACCGCCGCCATGACCGGCGCTAACCGCCAGGCCCTCGATGCCTCGGGCACGGAGTACTTCACGGTGCACACGCACGCCAACCAGCACGCGGGCTATTTCCCCGGCGCCAAGCCTGTCCACATCCTCATGCACGTCGGCACCGACGGGCAGATTCTCGGCGCGCAAGCCGTGGGCGCCGACGGCGTGGACCGCCGCATCGACGTCATCGCCACCGCCATGCGGGCCGGCCTGAGCGCCACTGACCTCATCGACCTAGATCTCGCCTACGCCCCGCCCTATGGCCAGGCCAAGGACCCCGTCAACCAGACCGGCATGGTCGCACACAACGTGCTGACCGGCGAACTCGTCCTCACAGGCCCGGACGCCCTCACCGAGGACATGCCGATCCTGGACGTGCGCACACGCGGCGAGTACGCGGCCGGGCACTTGCCCAACTCCCTGAACATCCCGCACACCCAGTTGCGCGACCGCCTCGACGAAGTCCGCACCTGGGTCGAGGAGAGTGTCGGCGACCAGCCCTTCGTCGTCATGTGCGCCGCCGGCGTGCGCTCCTGGATCGGCTACCGCATCGTGCGCGCGGCGGGCTTCAACGTGACCATGCTGTCGGGCGGCATTCAGACTCTGCGGGCGTGGCTCGGAGAGAGGGCCGAGGCCGTCCTCGTCACGGGGGAGGCCTAAGCCTGAGGACTTCGGCCTCGAAAACGACCACGCGTTGGAGCCCGAAGCAGTAGAATTTCTAGTCACAATCGGGAGTAACGACCGATAAATCCGAGCACTCGGTCCTCCGACTGGCCTTATGCGACGGTGCAACGAGCCTGAGGGGGCGGAAGCTCGGAACGCCATGGCGCGGATCCGCTGACGAATTCGCGCCGCAACAACGAAGGAGACAATCATGTGCCGACCCACCACCTGCGAGGTGTGCGGAAAGACCACCTGGAAGGGCTGCGGCAAGCACATCGACTCGGTGAAGGAACAGGTTCCCGCCGATCAGTGGTGCGATAAGGACCATTCCGACGAGGAGTACGCGGCCGCCGAGAAGAAGCGCGGTTTCTTCGGCAGCTTCTGCAAGTAGGCGTCGCCCCTCTGGTAG
>CABKMD010000170.1 GCA_902373435.1 uncultured Actinomyces sp. | reverse complement strand
CGAGCGCGCGGAGCCCTCGGGGGCATCCGGGTAGGCGCGCACGATGGAGGCGTTGTTACGCGGGTCCGTCAGGTCCCAGTTGTGGCAGAAGGGACCCCAGGTTTGCCCACCATCGTAGGAGATGGCTTCGAGGCGCTGACCGGCGGTGCCCTGCGTACGCGAGTTGAGGAGTAGGCGACCGTCGGAGAGCTCGACAACCTTGTTTTCGTCGGCGCTGTCTTCGGTGGGCTCGCCGGGTTTCCAGGTCGCGCTGTGGTCGTCGGAGTAGACGGAGACGGCCATGAGCGAGGGCGCGCCCGTAGTGGCGGAGGGTCATCATTGATCCTTCCGATATGGGTTGTCAACCAGCGGTCAGTGAGTCATGATTCACTATCCACGAGATTCATCGTACAAATTCCGATGCTTGCTAACCAGTTATACGACAGACAGTTGTATCAACGTCTAGGACAATTCCCGTAGAACGATCCACATTGGCACACATCTGTCAGGATCTCACTCCACAACAGATCGAGACATCCGAATCCCCAACCCCCACACCGCCCAACAACACCATCCCCTCCCCTGTCAAACAAAACGATACAACGGACAATTCGTCCCACCAAGACATATTGATCAACAAGATGCAGTGGAACAGGCCATAGCTAGTTGCTCGGCAAGTGCTTACCTGTAAACTGGTTCTGTCAATCAGTCTTTCGTAGCAAGAAACTACCCGTGCGCCCCTCCCGTCGAACTCTGACGCGCGTCGCATCGGCCGCCGTCGCTTCCCTCGTGATCGTTGCACCGATCTCCACCGTCTCCAATGCGGACGCCCTCTCCCCCGCGTCCCTTCCGTGGACGAACGGCTCCGACGAAGCAGCGGCGAACTAACCCTCGCGGGAACACTGTCGAGCGCAACCGCGCCTGTCAGCACAAAAGAGCCCCGACCTCTTCCCACGTGGGAACGAGGTCGGGGCTTGAAGCTATCCGAAACAGAGCTCGAGATCAGCGCGCGGCGCTGCCCTCCGTGTAGTCCTCGTCGGAATCCGTCCAGCCGAATGCCTTGCGCAGCTTCTGGCCGGTCTTCTCGATCGGGTGAGCCTCTTCCTCGGCGCGCAGCGCCTTGAACTCGAGGGCACCGTTATCCTGATCGGTGATGAACTTGCGGGCAAAGGTGCCGTCCTGAATGTCGGCCAGGACAGCCTTCATGGCCTCCTTGGAGGACTCGTTGATGACGCGCGGGCCGGAGACGTAGTCGCCGTACTCAGCGGTGTCGGAACAAGACCAACGCTGCTTGGTGATGCCGCCCTCGTTGATGAGGTCGACAATCTGCTTCATTTCGTGGCAAACCTCGAAGTAAGCAATCTCGGGCTGGTAGCCAGCCTCGACCAGGGTCTCGAAGCCGGCCTGGATCAGGTGGGAGACGCCGCCACACAGGACAGCCTGCTCGCCGAACAGGTCGGTCTCGGTCTCTTCGGTGAAGGTCGTCTTGATGACGCCTGCGCGGGTACCGCCGATAGCCTTCGCGTAGGACAGGGCGAGATCCCAGGCCTGACCGGAGGCATCCACCTCAACGGCAACGACGTCCGGGGTGCCCTTGCCCTGGGTGTAGGTTTCGCGAACCTTGTGGCCGGGACCCTTGGGGGCGACCATGACGACGTCGTGCCCCTCGGGGACCTCGATGTAGCCGTAGCGGATGTTGAAGCCGTGCGCGAAGAGGAGGGCAGCACCTTCCTTCAGGTTGGGAGCAATCTGCTCGGCGTAGACGTAGCGCTGGACCTGGTCGGGCAGCAGCACGGAGACGACGTCGCCCTCGGCGACGGCCTCGGCCACGTCCTTGACCTCGAGGCCAGCGGCCTCAGCCTTGGCCCAGGAAGAGGAACCGGGGCGCAGGCCGACGACCACGTCAACTCCGGAATCCTTCAGGTTCAGCGCGTGCGCGTGACCCTGCGAACCGTATCCAATGATGGCAACCTTCTTGGACTGGATCAGCGACAGGTCTGCGCCGTCGTCGTAGATAATCTCTGCCATTTTCATTTCTCCTTCAGTTGATCTGTGATCGAGCGCGACCCGCGACCGATGGCCACGGCGCCCGACTGGACGAGTTCGGTGACGCCGTAGGGCTCCAGGGCCCGCAGCAGCGCCTCCAGCTTGGGTAGGGAGCCGATCGATTCGATAACGACCGACTCAGGTTGCACGTCGACGACGTGTGCGCGGAACAGGTCCACGATCTGCAGGACCGAGGTGCGACGGGTCTCGTCAGCCTGGACCTTCATCATGAGCAGACGCCGTTCGACGGAGTCTTCGGGTTCAAGCTCGACGACCTTGAGGACGTTGATGAGCTTGTTGAGCTGCTTCACCACCTGTTCGATGGGCGCGGAGTCAGCGTCCACGATGATCGTCATGCGAGAGATTTCGGGATGTTCCGTCTCTCCCACGGTCAGCGACTTGATATTAAAGGCGCGGCGGGCGAAAAGCGC
>CABKMD010000169.1 GCA_902373435.1 uncultured Actinomyces sp. | reverse complement strand
AGTTCCTCGTCACCACGCTCATGTTCATGGTCGTGTTTCTCTCCGGCCTCACCAACGGCCTCGTCGCCTCCGTGTCCGCGCAGATCACGAACTACGGACCCCTCGCCTACGTCCTGTCGACGGACTCCGATGGCGTCATCCCCTATTCGTCGGTGACCTCCGACGACATCGAGGCCCTTGAAGCGGCGGGGATGCGTCACTACGGGAGCCTCGTCATCCAGCGCGCGACTATCACCCGGGTCGACGACTCGAACACCCTGGACATCACGTACTTCGCGACGGATCACAACGAGTCCAACACCCTCGAACCGTCCCTCATCGACTCCGACCTGGCCATTTCCGATCTTGGAGACAACGAGGTCATCCTCGACAGCGCGTTCGAGAACGAGGGCATCCACGTCGGCGATCGAGTGATCGACAAGATGTCGGAGCAGGAGCTCACGGTCGTCGCCTTCGCCTCGCGAGCCAACTACGGATACAGCGACATCGGTTTCGTCAGCTCGCAGACTTTTACGGCCATGCGCACGGCGACCGTTCCGACCTACGAGTGGCAGGCCCAGACGGTCGTTACCTCGGATGAGATTGCGGAAGGCGCCCTCCCCAGCCATCTGATGGCCGCCGACCGCCAGCAGGTCATCGACAAGATCCCCGGCTACAAGGCCCAGAACCTCACGCTGAAGGTGATCACGTGGGTGCTCCTCGTGGCCTCGTCGGCGATCCTGGGCGTCTTCTTCTACATCCTCACCCTACAAAAACTGCGACAGTTCGGCGTACTGAAGGCGATCGGAATGCCGATGCGCACCATCACCTACATTCAGATCTCCCAGCTGACGATCATCTCGATCATCGGTGTCGCGATCGGCCTCGGCCTCGCCGCCTCCATGGCGCCGTTCCTGCCGAGCACTGTCCCTTCCATCATGACTCTCGCTGACAGCCTCACCATCGCGATCAGCTTCGTCGTGACGTCGATCCTGTGCGGCGCGCTATCGCTGCTGAAGATCAAGAAGGTGGATCCCATCGAAGTCATCGGCGGAAACGGAGAATAAAGTGCCAATCATCGAACTGGATTCGATCGGAAAGTCCTACGCCGACGGCGACCAGACGCACCGCGTGCTGAGCGGCCTCAGCCTGAGCGTCAACGCCGGTGAGTTCGTCGCAATCCTGGGGCCCTCTGGTTCCGGAAAGTCGACGCTCCTATCTATCGCTGGCCTGCTGCTGTCCGCCGACGAGGGGCGTATCTCTATCGCCGGCCAGGACCTCACCCAGCTGAGCCAGAAGCAGTGGACGCGCAAGCGCCTGGAGCTACTGGGCTTTATCTTCCAAGACCACCAGCTCCTGCCCTACATGCGCATCGGCGATCAGCTCGAACTGGTCGCCAAGCTCAAGGGCGGGAAGGACAAGGCCGCGCGTGAGGCCAAGGTCCGAGCCCTCATGGAGGACCTGGGGATCGAGGCCTCCTACGCGAAGTACCCGCGCCAAATGTCGGGCGGCCAGAAGCAGCGCGCGGCGATCGCTCGCGCCTTCATCGGCAACCCGCAGCTGATCCTGGCAGACGAGCCGACCGCGAGCCTGGACCCGGACCGCGGCCAGGAGATCACCCAGCTGATCCGCAAGGAAGTGAAGTCACAGAACAAGAGCGCCATCATGGTGACGCACGATCGCTCAATCCTGCCGTACGTGGACACGATCTACGAGCTTACGCACGGCACGCTAACGAAGGTCGAGGCCTGAGACCGTCGGGCGCTCCACGCTGAGAGCAGCGGCGGTGACGGTACGGGTCTCCTGGGTACTGCTTTCAGGAGATCCGCGTGCATTATGCCTTCAGAGCCAGCAGGCCGTCAGAGATGAAACGACGAACGAGTTCACTGCGAGTTTGTCCGAGTTCCCCTGCCGCCTCGTCGAGCTCACGGACTAAGGATTCGGGCAGGCGTGTGCCGACCGGCATTGTGTCCTCGCCGAAGAGCTGCGGACGCCCCGGGAGAACCTTCCATGCTCCGTCACACTCGCCTGCTTCGAAGCGCTGCGCATCTGTTTCAAGGTCAGCGTCGGTAACGGTGATCCCTCCCGCAAGACGGTAGGTCCCCTGTTGTTTCTTACTCATTGTCCTCTCCTCTCATATCCAAATATTTCGGTCATCATTTTCTTTGAAGGTGAAGTCATCGCGTGATAGATGAGAATGCTGCCGTCTTCCTGGAGCGCGGCAAGGAGTTCCAGCAGTCTCCCGTTCCTGCCGTATCCCAGCGCTGCGTATGCGGGCCAGTACGAAGAGTCCACGCGTTCGGCACACTCGACTGCATACACCCAGGCATGAATCGCATCTTCCTCCCCAATCTCAGGATGGCGCGCACTCACTCGTGGATGCACAACAACCGGCACGTCCATCGGTGCCTCACCTCCCCCGCACCCATGCCAGGAATTTCGTTAACAAAATTCTAACGCTGTCCTCACGGATCCGCTAGTCAATGCAGCTTGGGCGTGTGTGCAAGTTGTTGAGGGTTTGTAGATGTGGCTGTTGTCCAGGCCGC
>CABKMD010000168.1 GCA_902373435.1 uncultured Actinomyces sp. | reverse complement strand
CGGTCGCGCCCAAGGACTTCGCCCAGCGGCGGTTACCGTCCAGGATGACGCCGATGTGTGCGGGTACGGCGGCGTTAGACAGCTCGGCTTTGAGGCGACGCTCGTACATGTCGTAGAGCATGTTCCACTGGGCCATGATGTCCCTCCCTACTGGCGCACCCTGCGGCGCGGCGTACTCTTATATCATTAAGGGTATCGCGCCGTGGGTCACAGGGAAACACAAGTACTCTCGGAGTGCGAGAAGACGGCTGTCGCAACAAGTTACGGCATAGTAACCTACGGACTCGTAAGAAATGTTGACGGGTTGACAGGGGAAACGGATGAAGATCGCATCGCTCACGCCCAAGGAGTGGTTCTCGGGTCAGCTCGTGCAGATCAAGCCCAAGCTGCGCGGGTGGCTACACCTAGCTGCTGCCCCACTGTCCCTGGCCGCGTCCATCGTCCTCGTCTGCCTGGCACCCACGACTCCAACGAAGATCGGATCCGCCGTTTATCTGGCGTGCTCCCTCGTCCTCTTCGGCGTCATCCTGGACGGTAACCGCCGCTGGGCGAAGTCCTTGGGCGCGACCGCCTCGCAGGGGCACCGCGCTGGCGCTGGAAAGATCAGCGAGTTCCTCCAGTGGTCCGACGACGCTGGTGTGTCGATTGTGACGCTGTGGCTCCTCTCCACCGACAACCTTTCGCGCGATGCCGACGAGCTGGGCGAACTGCTGCGCATCATCTGCGAGGCCGTGTCCCTCCTGGCGGACCAGGGACGCTGGAAGCTAGCCGTGGTCGGCGACCTGTCCCTGCTACCCGAGAAGGTGTCCGAGGACCTGCGTGCGTCCTTCGCGCGCACCGCTGACGTGCAGGGAATGACCGTCAATATCGCGGTCGGCTACGGTGGCCGACATGAGATCACCGAGGCCGTGCGCTCCATGATGCGCGAGGCGTCGGCCCAGGGGCGCACCCTCGACGAGCTCGCAGACTCCTTCACCGACGCGGATATCACCGCGCACCTGTACACGAAGGACCAGCCTGACCCCGACCTCGTCATCCGAACGTCGGGCGAGCAGCGCCTGTCGGGCTTCATGCTGTGGCAGTCCGTGCACTCCGAGTACTACTTCTGCGAGGTCTACTGGCCGGACTTCCGCCGCGTTGACTTCCTGCGTGCCCTGCGCTCCTACGCGCAGCGCGAGCGCCGCATGGGCAAGTAAACGCTCGCCGAACGCGGCGCGCGTGCGATAAACGAGGCCGGACCCCGATGTGGGGACCGGCCTCGCTACGTGCGTGGTGTGCTTAGGAGAGTTCGTGCGCCCAGGGTGGGTTCGCGCCCTTGCGCGAGACGGTCACGTCGGAGACGGCGCTGGCGCGGTCGATGATGGCGCGGACCTGCTCCTCGGGCAGGGAACGCAGGGCCTCGCGTGCGTCGGCGCCGCGCAGGCCCATCCCCCACATGGCGTCGATCATGCCGCCCATGAAGGAGTCACCCGCGCCGACCGTGTCGACGACCTCGACGTCGCCCGGGGTCTTCGTGAAGCGCACGCCCGAGGCCGTGGCAACGTCGCTGCCGTGCTTGCCGCGTGTGACGACCACGAGGGAGAGACCCATGCCGAGCCAACGATCCACGACCTCGTCGACGGGCGCGCCGCCCGTCAGCCACTCGATGTCCTCGTTGGAAACCTTGACGACGTCCGCCAGGGCGATAAAACGCTCGAGGGAGGCGAGCGCGGCCGCGGGGTCGCCCATGATCGATGGGCGCGCGTTCGGGTCGAAGAAGACGAGCGCGTGCTCGCGGCCCCGTGCCAGCGCGTCGAGGACGGCGGAGGCTCCGGGCTCAATGATCGCGGAGATCGAGCCGGCCTCGATGATCTGAGCGGTAGAAGGAACCTCGATCGGGGCAGTCGGGGCCCACTCGAGGTCAAAGGTGTAGGAGGCGGCGCCGTTTTCATCCAGGCGCGCCAGGGCCGTCGACGTGTGCGAGGCCCCGCGGGAAGCCGGGGTGATGTACACGCCCGAATCGTTCATATGGAAGTCGATGAGGCTGCCGCGCGTATCCGCGCCGAACCAGGTCGCCAGCGCCACCGGACGGCCAAGGCGCCCCAGCGTCAGGGCGACATTCGCGGGAGAACCGCCCGG
This sequence comes from uncultured Actinomyces sp., assembly GCA_902373435.1. Lineage (GTDB taxonomy): Bacteria > Actinomycetota > Actinomycetes > Actinomycetales > Actinomycetaceae > Pauljensenia. The sequence continues at coordinate 409 of CABKMD010000168.1, read as the reverse complement.
GATTTCAACGGGAAAGTCGGGTTGCTCATGCGTCATGACGACATCGATGAGAGCCTCGCCGATCGCGAGCACGTGGGGCTGAGATTGCACCGTCATGACGTCTCCTCACCTGGGGGGCGCGGGTAAATCTATGAGTGTAGATTAGCGCGCTTCGGGGGAGGGCGTGGAGGTGCGTTCAGAAAGGCGCTGCTGAGCGCCGTCCAGGATCTGGGAACAGCGGGCGGCCAGGGCCTCGCCGCGCTCCCACATCGTGAGAGTGTCCTCGAGCGGGGCCTGACCGCCCTCGAGGGTCTGGACGATGCGCACGAGCTCGTCGCGTGCCTCCTCGTAGCCGAGGGATTGCGGATCGGGGAGCTGGTCGTTCGTGGTCATGAGAATGTTCCTTTGAGTGGGAGGTGCGGGGGACGAG
>CABKMD010000167.1 GCA_902373435.1 uncultured Actinomyces sp. | reverse complement strand
GGGGAGAGCTAGGCGGGCGGCGACGCGGCGTCGGCAGCGTGAGTGGACTTGGGTTCGCCGCGGGAGGGGTTTGATGCCGCTACGGCCTGATCGACGGACCTGGGCTCCTCTTTCAGGATTGAAGCTTTAAGCTGCGCGATCCGCTCTTCAATGAATTCATCCGTAACCTCGACCTGAAGCTTTTCGGCGATGAAGTGGAGCCGTGCCTCGCACTCCCGGATCAACTGAGACCACGTCTTGACCCAAACAACGTGCGTATCTTTCTGGATGAGGACGCCCGAGGGGCGTCCCTGCTGGGTGATGCGTTCCCCCACGTCGTCCTCGTATTCGCCGGTCACCAGAAAGAAATTCCAGTAGGTTGACGTGCTGTGAAAGTCGGGCTGTTTTCGGACCGCGTTGACATAGTCCTCAAGCTGGTCGGTCTCCTTGCGACCGATCTTCAACGACGGCCTCTTCAATTCGATCAAAAGGAACTCGCGGTGGAGTTGATCCTGGTGCGGCACGATGCGGCCTAGGAACGAATCGACACGTCCCGACGACCCGTCGGGCTTCGTAACCTTCCTCTTCCCCTTGTGCCCGGTGAGTTCCTCAGAGACGCGCTGCATTACGCGTGAGAGCCCAGCCTCGGCGAGCGTGATGTGGAAGTTCTCTCCGAATATCCACGTGTTGGCCTGCACGAGGACGTCGAGCTCGCCTCGCTCCTTGACGGTACGTCGGTGCGTCGGATTGAAGACAATGCTTTTGAGGACCTCCAGGGCGACGACACGGTCCGCTATCAGCGTCGACGCTGAGATGATGTTGCCCAGATTGGTCTTCTGCAGCAGGCTCGAAAACTCATCCTGACGGTTTTTCGGTAAGTTGAAAACGTGGTGAAGGATGTTGTGGATCGCCTCGGGATTGTGGCGCACCGCCTCGCGGAGCAGGCCGAGCGTGATCTTCTTCAGCGGATTCTCGGCGCGCTTGAAGTCGCGAGAATAGGAGGAGACCGCGTGGATCGCGATGTCGAGCACCTGGCGCTCGCGCTTCTCGACCTCGTCCTTCGGATCACCTTCGTACGGGTAGACGCCTGCGTTCTTAAGCTCTTGAATGAGCTCGGACGACCTTTCCGCTTGGCGCGTGCGGAAGTAGTCGCCGAGTTGATCGCGTATGTGGTCAATGACCTTGATGAAGTCGACGTCATTCAAGCCATCGAACTCGAGGAGGTTAGCGTCGGCGATCTCCTGAAAGAACGGCGCGTATGCGTAAGCCGAGAACTCGAAGCCTGGCGCGGTGACATTAGCCGGGAGGGAACCCAGGACAACGCCGCTCTGCCCACCCAGGTGGATCTTCCGACCGCCTACGCTGTGCTTCCACTCAATCACTTTGATCGATAGGTCCTTGATAACGCGTGTTGGGCAGATGACTGAGTGTGCGGGAAATTCCTTCGAGTGCGCCACAGTGGCGCTGGGATCGACGACGTGGCCGTCGAACGTTATGACGACGTCCGGATATTGCAGGATGTAAGGTGCAAAGACAGCGGCGAAATCCGTCCGCGCTTCCTCTCCTGTGAGCCAGTCAAACGTATCCTTGAGAGGGTTGAGCTCTACGATCGTGCCGGTGGCGACATCACTGTCGGCGAGGCCGACCTCGGTCACCTCGGACTTGTGGAGCGAGTCGGACGCGATTTGAATCGATAGTTTGCGTAGGGTATCGCCGTCCCTATAGACGCTCCACCAACTCGCCCGCTGCGCGACCGAAAAGAAGCGCAATCGGCCTTGCCCCTCTTTCCCGTGCAGTACGCGGTTGAGGTGGGTTCGCTGGCGGCTTCTCTTCCACGAAGCTCCGAGGTTTTCGAAGTCTTCCATCGCTCGTGCCCGGCTGATGCCGTTTCCGTCGTCCCGTACGGTAATAGCATCGAGGCCTCCAAGGGCGTTTCGGTTGAGCTCGACGGAAACGTTTGTTGCATCGGCGTCGAGCGCATTCCAGACGAACTCGGCAAGCGCCCGAATGGGGTCACGGGTCGTCGCAATCTTCTGGAGCGCATCGTGCTGCGCCTTGAGCTCCAGTACTGTCATGTCGGTTCACAACTGTAGATCGCCATCGCCAACCGCCCGTTTGCTTTGCTCCCGGCAGGTGAAACGAGCCGCGACGCACCTTTCGACTGTACCGGCCCCCTTCGGTGAAGGGTAGCCTCATTCCGCGGGTAGGCCGACCGGGGGCTTTCCTTTCGACAGAAACGCGGCGGCACGTCGGGAAGAAGGCCGCGCAAGGCGATCACGGGTCGGGTCGAGCCGGGGCAGCCGTCAGCCTGCCAGTATGGGCTTATTTCTCACTGGTTGGCGCGCTCCTGGAAAGACCCTGTCAGAACGTTCGCGTAACCTCTGGCGCTTGAATGGTTGAAAGCCGGAAATCGTGACGTTCCGGACGGTTTGTCAGGAGTGCGGGCGAGATGGCGGAGTTCGCCAGTGAATATCCCGCAGCATCTATCCAATCGACACGGTCGCCACGAACGATCGGCCGAACGTCATATACTCCCTGCCGGCCGTCCGTCCCTGTTAACGCGGC
>CABKMD010000166.1 GCA_902373435.1 uncultured Actinomyces sp. | reverse complement strand
GACGCCAAGTAAAGCTCAAGGGCCTGACCCCGGCAGAATACCGGGATCAGGCCCTACGGGAAGCCGCATAACGGCTACCATTAAACGCGTCCAACTTTCGGGGCGCAGTTCATTCCATAGTGACGAGGCCGGGGTTCGCCTTATCTGTCTGCGAGCGCTTAGCGCAGGGCGCGGTTGACCGCCGAGATGACAGCTTTGTAGGACGCGCGCGTGATCGAGGAATCGATACCGACGCCCCACACGATCTGACCATCGACCGCAGCCTCCACGTAGGCAGCGGCGCGGGCGTCGCGGCCCTGGCTCATCGCGTGCTCAGAGTAGTCGAGGACGCGTACGTCGAGATCGAACTCATGCAGGGCCGAGACGAAGGCGTCGATCGGGCCAGTGCCCGTGGCCTGCACCTTCACGGTCTCGCCACCGTCCATGAGCATCGCGTTAAGCTCGACATGCTCATCGTCGATCGAAGAAACCTGCGAGCCGCGCATCTCGAAGCGGCCCCACGGCTCCAGGCCGGGAGCGGCGCTCGTGGGCAGGTACTCGTCCGCAAAGATCTGCCACAGCGTGGCCGCGTTAATCTCGCCGCCGTAGGTGTCCGTGTGACGCTGGACGATGCGGGAGAACTCCACCTGCAGGCGACGCGGCAGCTCCAGGGCGTGCGCCGTCGACATGAGGTAGGCGACGCCGCCCTTGCCGGACTGCGAGTTCACGCGCACCACGGCCTCGTACGAGCGACCCACGTCGTGCGGGTCGATCGGCAGGTACGGCAGCTCCCATACGACCGCTTCCTCTTCGCCACCGGCCGCGTCCACCTTGGCCTTGCGGGCGGTGAAGCCCTTCTTGATCGCGTCCTGGTGAGAACCGGAGAAGCTCGTGTACACAAGGTCGCCCACGTAGGGGGCACGCGGCGAGGTCTCCATCTGCGTGCAGTGCTCGACCGTGCGACGAATCGCGTCCACGTCCGAAAAGTCGATGCCCGGATCGATGCCCTGGCTGAACAGGTTCAGCCCCAGCGTCACCAGGTCGACATTGCCAGTGCGCTCACCCTGGCCCAGCAGACAGCCCTCGATGCGGTCCGCACCGGCCAGGAGCGCCAGCTCGGCAGTCGCCACGCCCGTGCCACGGTCGTTGTGGGGGTGCACGGACAGGGCCACGTACTCGCGGCGGCTCAGGTTGCGACTCATCCACTCGATCTGGTCCGCGAACACGTTCGGGGTCGCACGCTCCACCGTGGAGGGCAAGTTCAGGACGATCTCGCGCCCATCGCCCGGCTCCCACACGTCCATGACGGACTCGCACACCTCGAGGGCGAAATCGAGCTCGGTATCCACAAAAATCTCGGGCGAGTACTCGAAGCCGAAGATGGTCTCGTCCCCCAGGCGCTTCTCCGCCTGCGCGATCACCTCGCGCGCACCGAACTGCGCCAGTTCAATCGTCTGCGCCTTGTCCGCGTGGAACACGACCTCGCGGAACACGGGGGCCGTCGCGTTGTAGAGGTGCACCGTCGCGCGCGGGAAGCCCACCATAGCCTCGACCGTGCGCTCGATCAGCTCGGGACGCGACTGGGTGAGAACCGAGATCGTCACGTCCTCGGGCACCGCGTCGTCCTCGATGAGGGAGCGCACGAAGTCGTAGTCGGTCTGCGAGGCCGCGGGGAAACCGATCTCAATCTCCTTATAACCCAGCTTAATCAGCAGGTCGAACATGCGACGCTTGCGTGCCGGGTCCATCGGCTCAATGAGGGCCTGGTTGCCATCGCGCAGGTCGGTGGACATCCAGCGCGGCGCCTTCGTGATGCGCTTGGAGGGCCATTGGCGATCCGGCAGGTCCACGGGATTCGTGTCGAGGAACGCCCGATACTTACGAATCGGCATGCGCGAGCCGGAGGGGACGGGAACAGCGGATGTAGTCTTCACGCTTCGTAGTCTATCGACGAGGGCGAGCACGCGAGCAGACGCTGCGCATACTGGACGTGAGATGCGGCGCGCTCCCCTATCCACCATTGGCACAGAAAAGTGCGCAAAAATGTGTACGCCTCTGCCTTCATATGTCATGATAATTGGGTCCAATGTCCCACACACTGACGCGCGGAGCATCCATGACTTCTCTCTTGTTAGCCCAATCCTTCACCCCGTCGACGACGGCAGTCGCGGGGAACGTCTTCCTGACAGCCGTCGTCGGACTTCTTCCGCTCGTCGTCTTCTTCGTCCTCATGGGAGTGTTCAAGGTCGCCACCCACTGGTGCTCGATCATTTCACTCGTTATATCCCTCGCCATCGCGGTCTTGGCCTTCAAGATGCCCGTCGGCATGGCCCTCCTGTCCGGCACGCAGGGTGCCGCCATGGGCTTCATGCCGATCATCTACATCATCATCGCGGCCGTATGGCTGTACAACCTCACTGAAAAGTCCGGTCGTTCTTCCGACCTGAAGGCTGTATTCAACACGATCGGTCGTGGCGACCAGCGCGCCCAGGCCCTCATCGTCGCGTGGAGCTTTTGTGGCCTGCTCGAGGGCCTGGCTGGCTTCGGCGCGCCCGTGGCCATCACCTGCGCCATGCTCGTGACCCTGGGCGTCCCGAAGATCAAGGCTGCCGT
>CABKMD010000165.1 GCA_902373435.1 uncultured Actinomyces sp. | reverse complement strand
CCGCGCGCCGGTGTCGGGCCTTTCCGTGAAAAATGCCAAGGCGTATGCCTGGCAAGCCTCAGGCGGACTTGCCGGAACGGTGTTCCTTGATCTTCGCGGCCTTGCCGTGACGCTCACGCAGGTAGTAGAGCTTGGCGCGACGCACGTCGCCCTTGGTGACGACCTCAATGTGGTCGATCGTGGGGGCGTGAACCGGGAAGGTACGCTCAACGCCCACACCGAAGGAAACCTTGCGGATGGTGAACGTGGAGGACACACCGTGACCGCGACGAGCAATCACGACACCCTGGAAGACCTGGATACGAGAGCGGTTACCTTCGATGACCTTGACGTGCACCTTGAGGGTGTCGCCAGCTCGGAACGAGGGGATGTCATCGCGCAGCGAAGCCGCATCAACGGCGTCCAGCTTCTGCATTTCTTCTCCTTGACGCAAATGCCGCAGGTCAAAAGCGCCTGGTTGGGCGGGTCGAGCCCGCTCACTTGACGTGTGATTGTGCGCCTCGGTGTCCCCCTGCGGCAGGATGAACCGCGCACAATCCCGACCATTATCCCACAGCGATGCCTCGCGGCGCTAGCGTCGCGCCGCGTTCGGCGGTGAGATCACGCACCATAACAACGTCATAGTTGGTTACTCCACCGACCGCGAAGGTTCGCGTCGAGCGCTTGCGGAAGCCGTGCTTCTTGTAGAAGGTCTGCGCCGCTTTGTTACCTCGGTTGGTTCCCAGCGCGATCGCTCGGTGTCCTGCCGCGGCGGCGTCCGCAACGGCGCGCTCCAGCAGGACGTCGGCAATGCCGCTCCCCCGCCAGGCCGCGTCCACGTAGCACTTGGACAGGTAGGCGCTTCCTGCCTCGACGCGTCCGGGACACACCAGGTCACTCGGCAACGCATCCGGGCCGACGTGGGTCAACACGTAACCGACGAGGCCGCCCCAGACCTCGGCGACGAACAGGCGGTGACGCTCGGGATCGGAAATAAGAGCGTCAAACACGTCGGCGCTCAGCTGCGTGGCGATGTGCTCGTCGACCACTTCCTGGGGCAGGTTCTCCGGGCAGGCATCCGGGAACGTGCGCGCGGCAAGCTCACTGACTGCGACAACGTCCTCGCGCTCAGCCTGTCGTACGTCGAGCCGTTGCGCCGCGCCAGCTCGCGGGTAGGCGACGCCGCAGGCCGCGAGCGTCGCGCGATCTTCTCCACTGAGGGCAGTGGCGTCGAGCGAGAGCGCGAGGTCGGGGCGCACCGCCACGGTCTTCTCGATCGAGCGGTCGCGGCGCCAGCGTTCAATAGCCGCGTGATTGCCGCCGAGCAGCACCTCGGGAATCTCAAGCGAGCGAAAGTCCCGCGGCTTGGTGAAGACGGGGTACTCGAGGAGTCCCGCACCCGAGTGCGACTCTTCGACGAGGGAGTCCGGGTTGCCCATAAAACCCTCGAGGAGACGCGCAACGGCCTCGGTCAGGACCATTGCGGCGACCTCGCCGCCGTTGAGGACGTAGTCGCCGATCGAGAACTCGACGACCTCAACCCCGACGCTGCGGTAGTGCTCGGCAACGCGCGCGTCGATGCCCTCGTAGCGCCCGCAGGCGACGATGATCTGGTCGGCGCGCGCGAGGTCCTCCACACGGGCCTGAGTCAGCGGGGTTCCCGAGGGCGTCGGAATGGCCAGGACGCGACGCGGCGAGGCTGGGGCACCTTCGTCGCCACGGTGGACAAGTGGAACGGACAGTACATCGTCCAGGGCACACCCCCACACGTCCGCACGCATCACCATGCCCGCGCCACCGCCGTAAGGAGTATCATCCACGCTGCGATGCTTGCCGGTGGCCCACTCGCGCAGATCGTGCGCCTGCAGATGCACGAGGCCAGCGTCCTCCGCTTTGCCCATCAGCGACAGACGAAGGGACGCAAAATAGTCAGGGAAAATCGAGATGAGATCGAAGCGCACGGTGTCAGTCGCCCTCGCGCTCCGAGACCGCCCCGTCATCAAAGAGCCCCGGAGGAGCATCGATAACAACGATCCCTCCCTCAACATCGACCGTCGGAACGAGCGCCGTGACGAAAGGAACCATGACAGTGCCCCGATCCGTGTCAACGAGAAGCAAATCCTGAGCCGCACCCGGGGTCAGTCCGCTGACGGTACCGAGAACGTCGCCGGAAGGCGTGCGCGCGTCAAGACCCTTGAGCTCATGCGGGTACCAGGCATCCTCCTCGGGGTGAGCGTCGACGAGCAGGCGAGCGCCACGCAGAGCCTCCGCATCCTCACGGGTCGTGCACTCCTCAAACGACGCGAGCACGCGATCCTTGTGCACGCGAACGCTGCGCACAGTCAGGCTGCGCTGCTCTCCCGCAATATCCAAATGCGATCCGGGTGCCATCACCTCGGGATCGTCACTGCGCACGTCCACGATGACCTCTCCACGCAAGCCGTGGGCGGGGCCGACGATAGCGGCTGTGAGCTGCATGTGTTCTCCTGACGATAAACGGGGACTCCCCCGAAGGATACAACGAAGGGGCCCGGCAGTGCCGGACCCCTTCGTGACGTATGCGAGTCTTACTCGCGATCCGTGTCGACGACGTCAACGCGGACGGCACCACGCGTGG
>CABKMD010000164.1 GCA_902373435.1 uncultured Actinomyces sp. | reverse complement strand
GTAGATGGCCATGCCGGCCGTCACCGAGCCGCCAGGCGAGTTGATGTACAGGTAGATGTCGCGGTCCGGATCCTCGGCCGCGAGCAGCAGCAGCTGCGCGCAGATCGCGTTCGCGTTCTCATCACGAACCTCGCCACCCAGCCAAATGATGCGCTCCTTGAGCAGGCGCTGGTAGACCGAGTCGCCCAGTCCCAGCTGCGAGCCTTCGCCGGCAGCCCCGGTATTGTGCACGCTCACGCGTACCTCCTCGTCTGTTCGCGGGCCCAGTCGGCCCCATTGGTCTCAACCGTACCCGCTGCGCGCCCGCTCGCGCGCGCGCCGGGCCGTCGTTTCGCTGTCGGCACATGCACTGAGGGGGCGAGGCTCGCGCCCCACCCCCTCAGTTAAGAGTTAGTCACTCGTCAGCGGGTAGACCCGCCGCGGTTCACTCCTGCTCGTCGGCGACCTCGGTGATGATCTCCGCGCCCTCTTCGGTGGCGGGATCGGTGCCGAAGAACTTGCTCAGGTCGACGTCGGCGCCGTTGGTGTCCTTCACGGTGACGACCTTCAGGGCCTCGATGAGGGCCTTGGAGCGACCCAGGTCGGCCACGACGTTGGCCATCTGCTGGGAGGAGGAGAACAGCTGGTTGATGTCGATGCCGAAGTTCTGCGACATCTGGATCGCGTAGTCGATCAGCTCCTGCTGGGAGACCTGCACGTCGAACTTCTTGGCCAGGGCCTCGGAGAGCAGCTCGGTGCGCATTTCCTTCTCGACGGCCTCGCGGGCTTCCTTCTTGGCCTTGGGCTTGGCGTCCTCGCCGACGCGGTGCTCGACCTGGTGGTCGACCGCGGACTCGGGCAGGACGATCTCGACCTTGTCCAGGAGGACGTCGATGAGGGCATCGCGCGCGGCGAGGGCCTGCTGGGACTCCTTGGACTGGGCGGCCTGCTTCTTCAGGTCTTCCATGAGCTCGTCGATGGTGTCAAACTCGGAAACCATCTGAGCGAAGTCGTCGTCAGCCTTGGGCAGCTCGCGGGTCTTCATGGCCTTGATGGTGATGGTCACCTCGGCCTCTTCGCCCTCGTGCTCGCCGCCCTTCAGCTTGGAGGTGAAGGTGACCTCTTCGCCGGCCTTGGTGCCGCGCAGGGCGGTGTCCTGGCCGTCGAGCATGGAGCCGGAGCCGATCTCGTAGGAGACGTCGCAGGCGGAGTCAACCTGCTTGCCGTCGATGGTGGCGACCAGGTCGATGGTCGCGAAGTCGCCGGTCTTGGCCTTGCGGTTGATGGTCTTGAGGGTGGCGAAGCGGCCGCGCAGGTCGTCGAGTTCCTTCTCGACGTCCTCGTCGGTGACCTCGGTGGGCTCGACCTCGACGACGAGCTTCTCGTCGATCTCGGGCAGCTCGAAGGCGGGGACAACGTCAACCTCGGCGGTGAAGACGAGCTGGCCGCCCTGGGCGCCCGTCACGTTGGGGATCTCGGTGACGTCGACGGTGGGCTGAGCCATGGGGCGCAGGTCGTTCTCATTGATGGCGTCGGAGTAGTGGCCGGGCAGGACCTGGTTGACGACCTGCTCGATGACCGCGGCGCGGCCAAAGCGCTGGTCGATGATGCGCGGAGGCACGTGGCCCTTACGGAAGCCGGGGATGTTGACCTGTCCGGCGATCTCCTTGTACGCCTTGTCCATTTCGGACTTCAGTTCCTCAAAGGGAACCTCAACGGTCAGACGAACCTTGGTGGGCTCGAGGGTTTCAACGGTGCTCTTCACGTGCGTACGCTCCGTAGTCTACGAATTCGGGAACGCCCATTTCGGGCGCATAACAACTCGCTTAGTGTACGCCACGACCCCGCTGATGTCCTCATTCGCGGCGCATTAGTGGGCATATCCACCCCTCTCCGGGTACTTGGAGTGCGCAACGCCACACGGGCATGCGCTCCCCTCCCCTCTTCACGAGGCCGGCGCCACCCACGCTCGCGGGTGCACTCAGGGGGCGATGTAGTGGGAGCGCCCCCGTACGACCGCAGCCAGGCGGGCGCGGGGCACGTCGGCGATCTCTCGCACGGCGGTGGTGATCTCGCGGTGGGTGGCTCGAGCTTCGGCGTCGTCTGTTGCGGTGAAGCGCGCGGTGACGCGGGGCTGGCCGGAGGCGATGGCGATATCCCAGGATTCGAGCCGGGTGACGGAGCGTGCGGCCGCCTCGACTTCTTCGGGGGCGTGCCCGGGTGCCAGCGTCGTGACCGTCATGATGGTGCGATAGGACGGCATGGACTCCCCCGGGGTCGTACGAAAAAACCGCGGCGCTGTGGCCGCGGCTGGTCGGGGTGACAGGATTTGAACCTGCGACCCTCTGCTCCCAAAGCAGATGCGCTACCAAGCTGCGCTACACCCCGATGGACACGTTGTCCGATGCCCCATCATACGGGAGGGGCATGTAAATGTCGCGTACGTGGACAATACCCGCTACGATCTTCGTGTCCCCTTCGGGGTACGCGGATGTAGCTCAATGGTAGAGCCTCTGCCTTCCAAGCAGATCACGCGGGTTCGATTCCCGTCATCCGCTCCAGAACTGCGAAAGCCCCGGGCCGATCAGCCCGGGGCTTTCTTGTGCTCGCACCCGACGTTGCTGCTGACTTGGGGGCGACTGCTTCTCAGGGCTATAGGCGCAAACGTGGTGCTTTAGACGGCGTGTCGTGGGTCTAGTGGGCG
>CABKMD010000163.1 GCA_902373435.1 uncultured Actinomyces sp. | reverse complement strand
GATGGGGGCCCTCGCGGCGCGCCAGTTCACAGCTTCGCAGTATTCATTCGTGCGCGCGCACGTCGTCGGCGAGGACTTCGGCGGCGACGGGCACGTCGTTGTATCGGTGGTGGATTCCCTGGATTTCCTGGTACCACTCGGCGCCCTTACCCGTGATGATGACGGTATCGCCGGGCTGGGCTGCCAGGATCGCGCGCCGCACCGCGTCGCGGCGGCAGGTTGTCACCTCGGTGACGTCTTCCATGCCCGGACGCACGGATGCGATGCCGCGCAGCAGGTAGTCGCGGATTTCCTGGGGGTCCTCGGTGCGCGGGTTCTCGTCCGTCACCCACAGCACGTCGGCCTCACGCGCGGCGATCTGTGCGAGGTTCTCACGCTTGGTGGCGTCGCGATCGCCGTCCGTGCCGAAGACAACGACGACGCGGCCGGGAGTGAGCTCGCGTGTCGCGCGCAGCGTCCATTCGAGAGCTTCCGGCGTGTGCGCGTAGTCGACGATGACGAGCGGTTGACCGCTTGGCGTCGGGTTGACCTTCTCCATGCGTCCCGGAATCTGTGGAGCATCCTCGATCGTCGAGATCACATCCGCGAGGTCGATGCCGAGGCTCACTGCGCTGACGATTGCGACGGCGGTGTTCTGAACATTGACCTCTCCCAGGATCGGCATGGCAACGCGGTGGCCCGTGCCGCTGGGATCAATGAGAGTGAACACGGTGCGCCCGATCGTCTTGTCGGGGGCCACGTCGCGGACTTGCCAGTCGGCAGCCTCCTCGGTCAGAGCGGATACCGTCGTCACCGGTACGGTCGCCTGCTGCGCGAGACGGCGACCCCATTCGTCATCCACGCACACGACGCCGTGGCGCGAATGCTCGGGGGTGAACAACAAGGCCTTCGCCTGGAAGTAGTTCTCCATGTCGCCGTAATAGTCGAGATGGTCGTGCTGCAGGTTCGTAAACGCGGCAACGTCGAAGACGATGCCGTCGACGCGGTGCAGCGACAGAGCGTGCGCCGATAGCTCGATAACGCCAGCGCCGCACTCGTACTGCTCGGTGGCCGCCAGGAAGCGGGCGACGACGGGGGCCTCGGCGGTCGTGCGCACGGCCTCGAACGAAATGGGGCCGACGTGCGTTTCCACGGTGCCGCACAGCGACGCGTTCGGGAATCGCGACGCGATGGCGGCACGCATCAGGTACGAAGTCGTCGTCTTTCCATTCGTGCCAGTCACCGTCATCGTTGTGAGGCCAGTGGCGGGGGATGCATAGATGTTCGCGCACAGCTGTGGAACGACGGCGCGCGGGTCAGCCACCTGGATGACGGGCACGCCCAGACCTTGTTCGAAAGCCTGGGTGCGACCCTCCTCGTCGGTGAGAACGACGCTCGCCCCGGCCTCGATCGCAGCGTGCGCGAAACGGATGCCATGTTGCTTCAGACCCGGGATTGCGACGAACAACCACTCGGCTTCGCAGTCATCGGACGACACGGTGATGCCACGCAGGCTCAGGGGGGACTCGGCGATCTGCGCCTGTGAGCCATCGGCGTCGTAGAAACCCTGGATGTCCAGGCCGTCGAGGGCGGTCGTCAACGACAGCGGCGCGATTGTGGGACGAATATCAGTCACTGAAGTCATGGGTCTACTGTAGTTCGTCGCGACGGCGGCGCGTGCCACTCATACCGGCGATGACACAGTACGATAGGGTCATGCAGATTTTGACACGCAACGAAGCAACCCATCGCGCTGCCCACTTTCATGTCTCCGCCATCGACGTCGTTGTCGATCTTCGAGATGCACAGGACACCACGAAGCCGACCTATCCCGTCACGTCGACGCTGACGGTGATGTCGGACGAGGAGCGTACCTTCATCGACATCGCCGGCGAGGTGAGCGAGGTTCTCCTCAACGGTGAACCCCAGGCTTTCGACGACGATGAAGACCGTGTGTGGGTCGGTGGACTGCCGGTGGGGGAGACAATCAACCTCGAGGTTCGTGCTCTGGCGCGCTACTCGCGCAGCGGCGAGGGGCTGCACCGCTACACCGATCCCGAGGATGGTGAAGTCTACCTCTACACCCAGTTCGAGCCCAACGACGCTCACCGTGCGTGGCCGTGCGTGGACCAGCCGGACTTTAAGCCCGAGTGGACGTTCCACGTGATTGCTCCCGACGGCTGGGTCGTCTCCTCCAACGGAGTTGAGACAGCCGCAGAGGTCGTGGATGACTCGGGTGCGCTGCGCCATGACTTTACGGCGACGCGCCCGCTTTCGAGCTACATTACGGCGATCGTCGCCGGCCCGTGGGCCGTCATCGACGGCGGCACGTGGAGCGGCGGAGCATCGGATGGCGGCCACGCCGAGCTGGCGCTGCGCCTCCTGTGCCGTCGGACGCTCGCGCGCTACCTCGACTCCGACGATGTCTTCGAGGTGACCCGTGCAGGGCTCGACTTCTTCCACGAGCGCTACGGAGTGACCTTCCCGTGGGGATCCTACGACCAGGTATACGTGCCCGAATACAACCTCGGTGCCATGGAAAACCCTGGGTGCATCACATTTAACGAAAACTACATTTCGCGGTCCACGCCCACCTTCTCTGAGCGCCAGCGCCGCGCGAACACGACGCTGCACGAAATGTGCCACATGTGGTTCGGCGACCTCGCCACGCCATCGTGGTGGGATGACCTGTGGCTCAAGGAGTCTTTCGCCGAGAATCAGGGAGCCAGCGCGATTGCGACGGCGACCCGCTACGTGGGCGAATGGGC
>CABKMD010000162.1 GCA_902373435.1 uncultured Actinomyces sp. | reverse complement strand
GACGAGGCCGGGGTCGAGCGGCGCGTGCGTGTCGCCGCGATGAGAGAATTAACGACCTGGTCTGGGCTGCCGGGCGCAGCGACCGAGGCAACCCCCAGGGCGATGAGGCGGGAGCGCTCGTGGTGCGGCGCGAGGGCGACGACGACCATGCCGCACGCACGTAGCGATTCGACGGTCTCGATCGTCAGGTCGGGGTCGGATCCGTCAATGACTGCGAGGTCGGCGAGGCCAGCGCGGGCTGCGGCGACGACCTCGGCCAGGTCGGCGCAACGCCGGACGATGGCGAGGACGTCCGATCGACCCTGAATCGCCTGAATGAGGGGTGCCTCGTAGCGCTGATCGGCGAGGATGACAACCCCGTGGACGGAACTCACGGCGCCCCCACGGGGACGGCGGCTAACTCGTCGGTCGAGGACTGTGCGGCGAGGAGGACCGGCAAGGACTGGGCGTTCGCGAGGATCTCGATCCGCTGGCCACGGTGCGACTGGGACGAGGCCTCGACTCGGCGTACGAAGGTAAAGGTTCCCTCGATCTCGCGAGCCTGATTTCCCGCCTGGCCCTGCGTGCGCGTGGGGATCGTCCACATTCGGATCCGCGTTCCATCAGCGACGCCGTCGGGCAGACCAGCGCTGACGGTGACGGCTACACGCAGCATGTCACCCTGAGCTGGCCCATTTTCTCCCTGCGACAGGTCCGTACGCATGACGATCTGGCCCGGGGTGATCTGGCGGGTCGCGACGGAGCCCATGGGGGCCTCGGATGTGGGCGCGTAGACGGCGGTGTCAACGTGTAAGACAACCTCGCGGACGTTGTCGGCGGTGAGGGCGTCACCCGGTGCGATGGTCGTCGTCGCGGTGTAGACGCGGCTTCCTCCCCGTAGGAGGCCGCTGAGGGCACTGAATGCGAGCACGGACGCGATGATGAGGACCAGGCCGATGATGAATCGACGGTCCATCTTGCCGGGGGCGCGCGTCGGGATCGACACTGAAGCTGAGACGCGTTTCACTCTTCTATGATGCACGCTTAAACGAAAAAGCGGTAGGTTACCCACTATTCATCAGAACCAACCGATCTGATCGGCAACATGACACGTAAAAAATTGCCGACTCAAACCAATCAAACGAAGCAACCCCAACTGATACCATGTTGCCATGGCAACACGATTCCTCACTCTCGCTGACGTCGCCGAGACCCTGAATCTCACGATGTCAGCCACCCGCACCCTCGTTTCCTCCGGCGAGCTTCCTGCCATTCAGGTGGGCGGCAAGCACGTCTGGCGGATCGAAGAGTCCGTCCTGGAGCAGTTCATCCAGGATCAATACGCCGCGACGCGCGAGCGTCAGAAGGCGGAAAAGGCTCAGTAATCGGCCGACCATCGCTGGCCGAGCACGCGGATCCGACGAAGTCCCGCGAGTGTCAGCGACACGGTCATGCCCCCTCTCTCATCTCGGCCGTCATAGGTGAAGGCCTCTCCACCCAGGGCGACATCGACATGGTCCGCGTAGACCGCGTCGATGATCCCCCGGTGGTCACCCCCGTCGGATTCGATGACGACCCCGATGCCTCGCGCGCCTAGCTCACGCAGGACATGGCCAACACCGACGCCCCCTCGCACGGAGGACTCTCGCGCGACGCTACGCCCGAGGGGCCAGGCCACGACGATTGCGGAAAGCATGATCAGGCTGTCGTCGTGGCTTCCACGCAGGAGCACCCATGAGCGGGTCGAATCGAGCACCGAGCCGGTGACGGTCGAGCCCCCTCGCAGCGCCAGCGTAATGTCGCCGTCTGCACCGGCCAGTCGGGCGGACATGGTGACCGAGGCGCGCTCAGCATCGGTGAGCTCATCAACGAGCGCATCGAGATCACGACCGCGCTCATCATCGAAGCGCGCTTCCAGCTCGGCAATGAACGCTGACATATCCATGCCCCTAAGATGCCACACATATGGGCCACACATCACATTTAGATATCATGAACTGATATCTATTGACATTGTCCGCTATCAAGCACATAGTTAACGCATCGAATCCCTCCACTCAACGAAGAGCTCGCCATGACTGATGATTCACTAGCCGCCAGCGGCCAATCACACCTCACTGACGTGTTTCTCTGGCTCGTCGGCGCCCCGCTCTGCCTCCTCGATGCGCTCTATCTCTACCACCTCGCTCCACCACTGAGCGCGGACCGTCCCGAGACGCTCGTCCTCTGGGTTCTCGGCATTGCCGCGCTCGCGCTCCTGTCGTGGAGCCTCCTCTGCTCAGCGTGCGCCCACCTCGCGCTTGTCCGCACTGCTCCGCCCGTGGCACGCACAGCCGCACGTTTCTTCGTCTCCCGTTGGGGCACCCGTCTGTCGCGGTCGCTTCTCGCACGTGCTGGAGCCAGCGCGTTGATCGGCTCCGCACTCGTCACCGGAGCGCCCGCCGCGGCTTCCCTGGCGGCACCGCAGGAACACACCTCCCCCGCCGTCTCACTGACATGGGCGGACACTCCCAAGATTCCTTCCCCCGACCAGGGGTCGACACAGGCGGATCCTGCCGCGCTACCTGCGCCCGCGCAGGATGCACCGGCCTCGGATACGCTCACCCTCCCCGCCGCAATCACGGTCATGCCGGGTGATTCGCTCTGGTCGATCGCCGCCTCCCTGCGCCCCGGTGCGGACGACGCGCGCATCGACGCCACATGGCGGGCAATCCACGCGGCCAACTCCGAGTCGGTTCACGACCCCGCTCTCATCTATCCCGGACAGACACTCGCCATCCCCCAGGACCTGCCATGAGCACACAAATCGCACCCCGTCCTCGCGCCTCCGAGGCCCCCAGACGACGGACCAGCACGAGGCCCACCC
>CABKMD010000161.1 GCA_902373435.1 uncultured Actinomyces sp. | reverse complement strand
TGTGTTTTTTGTCGACTTGGTGTGGGGGGGGGGAGAGGCCTTGGATAGCCTGTGTCTTTTGTCGACTTCATGTGGAGGGCGTGGGGAGAGGCCTGGAGGGCCTGCGAGCGGCCTTGGATAGCCTGTGTCATTTCTCGACTTCATGTGCCAAAGCCAGCTATACACGCACAGCCTCACCCCTAGTTGCACGCACATCAACAAAATTCGTGTGAATATCCTGAAAACCGCCAGAAGATATTCTGATGTAACTGTTGGGAGATTCTGGGAATTTGTAAGATGACTTACGTGATGGCTGAGAGCTGGCTCACGCGGGGTTTCAGTCACGCATCCATATCACTCATCCAGAAGGACCAAAGATGACCCTCCGTCGATATGGGCGGGCCCTGGCAGCCGTCTCAGGCGCGGCACTCATGTGTGCCTCGTTCTCTGTGCCGGCACTGGCAACCCCCGAAAGTGACACCCAACCTGGTGACGCCGCCACGGCCTCGGCAAGTGAAGCAACTCCGGCTCCCATCACGGTTACCGCAACGCGAACCGACAAACTGGGGGACAAGGTCTACGTCGGGGACACCCTCACGTATACCTTCACCTACACGAATCAGACTGATGCTGCTCTGACCGTATTCCCGAAGGAATCAAACCTTTCTGGCGTCCTGACGACCGGTGCGCCGAACTGCCGCTGGCACAACCTCAGCGCGCACACCACCAAGCAGTGCACCAGCGCGACGCATACAGTGACCGAGGCCGACCTAGCAGCCGGTTCCTTCACCCCGACCTCGGCCTGGGCGGCGACCCGTGACCGCAATGGCAACGACGTGATCGCCGGTGGAATTTCCGCCAATGCCGAGGCCGTCACCGTTCTTCCCGGCTCTCGCACACATGAACCCGACCCGGTGGAAACCCCTAAGGACTACGCGATCGGCGAGGTCGCGCGCCTGGCCTCGCCCGGGGTGGCGGGCTTTAAATGTCACCGCATCCCCGCGCTGACCACGGCCGCCAATGGCTGGATCATCGCCGCGTGGGATGGCCGCCCCGAAACCTGCCAGGACGCACCCCAGGCGAACTCGATCGTCTACCGTATTTCGAAGGACGGCGGTAAGTCGTGGACACCGATTCAAACTGCTCTGGCCGGGACGCCCGGGGCGAATAAGGTCGGTTTCTCTGATCCTTCTTTTGTCGTCGATCGAAGCACTGGGACGATCTTCCTCTTCTCTGTAAAGTCATTTGATGCGGGACTTTTCCAGTCACAGCTGGGTACTGATCCCAACGCTCGCAACATCCTCCATGCACACGTTGTCGAGTCGCACGATAACGGCCAGACGTGGGTAAACCCCCGCACCATCACCGATCAGGTGACGCAAGGGCACGACGACCAGTGGTTTACTCGCTTTGCATCATCTGGTGAGGGCATCCAGCTGCGCTACGGCGCGCATGCCGGTCGCTTGATTCAGCAGTATGCGGTTGCAAACTCGGGAAGCACTTCGTTGATGGCAGTTTCCGTCTACTCCGATGACCACGGCGCAACGTGGAAGCCGGGGGCACCTAGTGAAGGTAGCGCAGATGAGAATAAGGTCGTCGAGCTCTCCGACGGTCGCCTGCTTCTCAACTCTCGTACTCAGGGAACCGCGGGCCAGCGCCTCGAGGCGATTTCTTACGATGGCGGCCAAACCTGGGGGCCTTTCCGTCACAACTGGGACCTGACGGATCCTCGCAACAACGCCTCGATCATTCGCGCATACCCGAATGCGCCGCAGGGATCGGCGCGTGCTCGCGTGCTGCTCTTCTCGAACGCGGATTCCTCCAGTGCCCGCGCGAATGGAACGATTCGCGTGTCCTACGACGATGGCTTTACCTGGAATGAGGGCAAGGTCTTCGAAAGTGGAGACATGGCCTACTCGACACTGCACGCGCTGAATGATGGAACCTGGGGCCTGCTGTATGAGACCGGCGGGTACAAGAACATTGATTTCATGCGCGTTGACGCTGCATACCTGGGCTTGAGCGACCCGGGTGAGGATGTCGCACCTACTCCGCAGCCGACTCCTTCGGTCGATCCGCAGCCCGCGCCCACGCCGACTCCTTCGGTCGACCCGACCCCGGCGCCCACGGCGGAACCTACTCCCTCGGTGGACCCGAGCCCCTCCCCGTCAGTCGATCCGACGCCCGCTCCTCAGCCCACCCCTGATCCCGAACCGACCCCGGCTCCCGATCCCAAGCCCTCTGCAGCCCCCGCGCACTGGGTGAACACCGCCGATGGGTGGAAGTGGCAGCTCGAGGACGGTAGCTTCGCGGCCTCGCAAAGCGTCGTCATTGGCGATGCGACCTACCGTTTCAACGCCGATGGAATCATGGTCACCGGTTGGGACCAGCAGGACGGAAAGTGGAGCCACTACACCTCCTATGGTGCGCGCACGAATGGTTGGTTCGAGGAGGCCGGTCACTGGTACTACTTCGATCCGAGCACGGGTGTCATGAAGATCTGGTGGGCTCAGATTGACGGCCACTGGTACAACTTCGGACTTGATGGCCGCATGGTGACCGGCTGGAAGAACCTCGACGGACACTGGTACCGCTTCGGAACGGATGGCCATATGGCAACCGGATGGCAGCGTATCGGCCTGTCCTGGTACTACTTTGGGAACGATGGTCAGATGCGTACCGGCTGGCAGAAGATCGATGGCCGCTGGTACTACTTCGCTCGTTCTGGAGCGTGGATCTGAGCTAGTCCTATGATGTGCCGTTGATTAACGAGGCCGGGGCCGGGGAGTGCAGATTCTCCCCGGTCCCGGTGTCTGTTGAGGTCGTTATCGGGTCAGGGATGCAAGTCGACGTTCCGTGCCCTCGGTTCCTTCG
>CABKMD010000160.1 GCA_902373435.1 uncultured Actinomyces sp. | reverse complement strand
ATTCGGGGTAGGAGCGCCCGGAGCCGAGCCGTACTGCGGGGTCCTGTACTGCGGGGTCCCGTACTGGGCGGCCCCGTAGGGCGGTCGCTGCTGGCCTGCACTCCGGTTGCCGGGGCGTGCCAGAACCACAATGGCGACCACGATGCCCGACATGCTGAGAGCACCGATGAGAAGCTTGAACCAGCTCAGTCCCAGGAATCCGAAGAAGCCGATATCGGACAACGACGAGGAAACGGAAGCGAGAACCATCAAGGCGCCGCCGATAACGGCCACGTCGAAGCGTCCCCCGATGGTCTCTTCGACGTGAATGCGGCCATCCTCGGCTTCGGGAAGGAACAGCCAGGCGAGACCGTAGGCGAGGGGCACGAACGGCATCAAGAACGCGCCGACCACCACGAGGACGCGAACGAGCGACAGGTCCCATCCCTGGCGGGCGGAGATGCCCGAGCAGACGCCTCCGATGACGCGGGGCTTGGCGCGGTACCATCCTGAGCCTCGGATGGAATCAAAGAAAACGCTGCGCGGCGGTCGCTGCTGGTACTGGGCGCCCTGGTCTGCTGTGCCGTTCGGCCAACTCATGATGCACTCCTCTCGATGGGATCCACGCGGCGTGGATCGATACCACTACTCAACCAAAGAGACGGGTCGCCCGATAGTAGGGGACCCCCTGAATGGTCCCTGATTGTGGTGGGGGTACCCCGGAGGATGCCCCGTGGCATGCCACAATGGAATCGTGAGCAGACCCGTGAACTCCTCCTACCCGGGGTGGACTCCGCCCATTCCGGCGCCGCCCGCCAGGCCCCCGCTCGTGCGCGCGACCGCCGCGAGCCCGGACATGCCGGCCCCCTGGATGGGTGGCGTGTGCTCCGGCCTCGCTGTGCACCTGGGAGTGCCGGTCACGCTCGTGCGCATCGTCGTCATTTCCCTGACCGTCGTCGGCTTTGGTACCGGCATCGGCATCTACCTGTGGCTGTGGGTGACGGTCCCCGAGGACTCCCCGGAGCGAAGCGGGGAGGGGACGCTCAGCCCCGGCCTCGTCCGACTGCGCGAGGAACGCGCCGCCCAGGTGTCACGCAACCGCATGATCGTCGTCGGAGTGACCCTGCTCGTCGCCGCGATCGTCGGCACGATCATGAACGCGACGAACACACTGGACTGGCGGGACATGGGGGCAATCATCGCGATCGTTGCCGGTATCACCCTCGTGTGGAGCCAGAGCCGCAACGTGAGTTCCTGGCGGTCCTTGCGCTTCATCGGTGCGGTCTTCGGCGGCATCGTGCTGCTCAGCCTCGGCGTCGTCATGGCGGCCTCGCGCGACAACCCGCCCATCATTCTGCTGCGCGGCGGTCTCATTGGCGCCGCCCTGGTCGCGGGCGTCCTCTTCGCCCTCAGCCCCATGTGGCTGCGCACGACGAAGGACCTGTCCCAGGCTCAGGCGCAGCGCGTGCGCGAATCCGAGCGCGCCGACATCGCCGCTCACCTGCACGACTCCGTGCTCCAGGCCCTCACCCTCATCCGCGCCTCCGCCGAGGACCCCGCCCGCGTGCGAGCCATCGCCCTCACCGAGGAACGTGAGCTGCGTGCCTGGCTCTACACGGGCCATGCGCAGGCTGCCGACTCCCTCGACGCCGCCGTCACCGAGGCGGTTGTGGGCGTCGAGAGTCGCTATGGCGTGCCCATCAGCGTGGTCGTCGTCGGCGACATGCGCCCGGGGCCCGGCGAACTCGCACTCGTCGCGGCCCTCGCCGAGGCGTGCCAAAACGCCGTGCGCCACGGTGCCCCACCCGTCTCCGTCTACGTCGAGGTGCGCCCACAGGCCGTGGAGGCCTACATCAAGGACGGGGGAGAGGGCTTTGACCCCGCCTCCATCGCGGCTGACCGACACGGCGTGCGCGACTCCATCGTTGGGCGCATGCGCAGGGCCGGAGGACATGCAACGATCAGGCGTCTCGCCCGCGGAACCGAAGTTGCCCTGAGTGTGCCGCGCTCCGATATCCTGGAAGAAACAGCGCCCAACGGGAGGACACAGTGACCATCCGCATCCTCGTCATCGACGACCACCCCATGGTTCGGGCAGGCGTGCGCGCCGAACTTGAAAACTCCGGGGCCGACCTGGAAGTTGTCGGCGACGCCTCCGACGTCGAGGGCGCCATTGCGGCCTGCCGCGCGCTCACCCCGGACGTGGCCCTCCTCGACGTGCACCTGCCCGGCGGAAACGGCGGAGGCGGGGCCGAAGTAGCCAGCACCTGCCGCGACATCGAAGGCCTGAACTTCCTGGCGCTGTCCGTCTCGGACGCCGCCGAGGACGTCGTCCAGGTCATCCGCGCGGGTGCCCGCGGATACGTCACCAAGTCGATCTCCACCCCCGACCTCGTCGAGGCCATTGGCCGTGTCGCCGCCGGTGACGCTGCCTTCAGCCCGCGCCTGGCTGGCTTTGTGCTCGACGCCTTCGGGACCGGAGAGGTGTCCACGACCGACACCGAGCTAGACCTGCTGTCCGCGCGCGAGCAGGAGGTCATGCGCCTCATCGCCCGCGGGTACACGTACAAGGAAGTCGCCCACGATCTGTTCATCTCCATCAAGACCGTCGAAACCCACGTGAGCGCGGTCCTGCGCAAGCTCCAGCTCTCCAACCGCAACGAGCTGACGCGCTGGGCGATGCAGCGCCACATCGTGTGAGGTCGGACCCCTTTCGCGCGCCCATCCGGAGCGCGCGGCTCATGCGTGCTTACAATGGAATCCCGAGAGCGTGACAGCGCCTGACCGCCCCGCACGGACGGCCTCTTTATTTCCGCGACCTCGGAGGATGCATGCACCGCATCGGTTTTGATAGCGATCAGTACGTCGAGATGCAGTCTCGGCACATTGCCCAGCGACGAAGCGAATTCGGCGGCAAGCTGTATTTGGAGTTCGGTGGCAAGCTGATCGACGACATGCACGCGTCGCGTGTTCTGCCCGGTTTTACGCCCGACAACAAGGTACGCATGCTGCGCGAGCTGGCCGACGAGGTCGAGATCATCGTCGCCGTCAACGCCAAGGATTTTGCGCGCCGCAAGGTCCGCGCC
>CABKMD010000159.1 GCA_902373435.1 uncultured Actinomyces sp. | reverse complement strand
GGGTGTCACTTCGATCCTGATCGGCCTCGTGCTCACATGGTTCCATAGCCCGTACGGCTGGATGATTCTCCTGTGGTCGCTGAACGGCCTCTTCCAGGCCCCTGGCGGGCCCTGCTGCAACTCAACGATGAACCGGTGGACTCCCCGCGTTCTTCGTGGTCGATTCATCGGTTGGTGGAACGCTTCACACAACATTGGCGCGATGGTCGCAGGTGTTCTCGCCCTGTGGGGCGCGAATACGCTGTTCAATGGGTCCGTCATCGGCATGTTTATCGTCCCTGCCGTCATCTGCATACCCATCGGCATATGGGGATGGTTCTTTGGCAAGGACGACCCGAAAGAACTCGGCTGGAGTACACCCGAGACGATCTTTGGCGAGCCCGAGTCGAAGGCCGACGCGGTCACCATCTCCGTCTCCAAGGGACGCATACTGCTCGACTATGTCGTGAAGAATCCGGCCGTCTGGTTCCTCTGCATCGCCAACGTCGCCGCTTACTGCGTGCGTAT
This sequence comes from uncultured Actinomyces sp., assembly GCA_902373435.1. Taxonomy (GTDB): domain Bacteria; phylum Actinomycetota; class Actinomycetes; order Actinomycetales; family Actinomycetaceae; genus Pauljensenia. The sequence continues at coordinate 2,629 of CABKMD010000159.1, read as the reverse complement.
CGGTATCGACAACTGGAACGTCCTGTACACGCGTCAGGCACTTGGCTTCTCCGACTACCTCGCTGTGAACACGACCATTGCACTGGAACTCGGCGGCCTTGCCGGTTCTCTCCTGTGGGGATACTTCTCCGACAAGATGGGCGGCCGACGCGCTCTGAGTGCAGCTATCGGTATGGGCGCGGTCGCCATTCCGCTCTTTGTATACGCACACGCAACGACGGCTCCCGTCGTCTACGGTGCGCTCTTTATGATCGGCTTCCTCATCTTCGGCCCCGTTACCCTGATCGGGATCTGCGTCATCGGCTTCGCACCCAAGACCGCGACCGTCGTCGTTAACGCTGTTCCCCGCGCCTTTGGATACGTCTTCGGCGATTCCATGGCGAAGGTTCTTCTCGGACGCATCGCCGACCCCACCAAGGACGGCGTGACCATTCTCGGATGGCACCTCCATGGCTGGTCGTCAACATTCACCGTCCTCTTTGTATCCGCCGGAGTCGGTCTCGCCTGCCTCATCATGGTCGCGTTCTTCGAAGAGCGAAACCTGCGCGCGGACCGTGAGTTCACCGAAGCGAAGGAGCAATCGTGAGCGTGAATACTGATATGCAGCAGCTGCTCAACGCGGCTATCGAAGCCGTGCGCCGGGGAATGAACATCGCCCTTCACCCACCTGTTGAGCTCGACGTTCACACGAAAGCAAATCGCAACGATCTCGTGACGGCAGTCGACAAAGCGATCGAAGCCGACATAGCCTCTCACCTTCATGCGGCCACAGGCTTGCCGTTGCTGGGGGAGGAGGGGCACGCCGTCGACTCTTTCGCCGGGCTAGTCTGGGTGCTCGATCCGATCGACGGCACAATGAACTACGTGGAAACTCACCGCGATTATGCGGTGTCGCTGGCTCTGTGCGAGGACGGAACTCCCGTCCTTGGTGTGGTCGCGGACGTTGTCGCCGGCCGTATCTACCACGCCATCCGAGGGCAAGGCGCATGGGTCGATGGGGTGCCTCTGGCGCGGGCAACGGATGTGTCAACGTATCGTGACGCCATCATCATCACCGACATCAAAGAGATTCTCGCGCTCCCGAGGCTCGCCCGCGCGCTTCAGGACAGCCGAGGCCATCGTCGCTACGGCTCTGCGGCGCTGGAGTGCGTTGAAGTCGCGGTCGGGCGGGCTGGAGCATTCGTCCACATGTGGGTCTCCCCCTGGGACATCGCCGCGGCAACACTTATCGCTGCCGAGTGCGGTGCGCTCGCGACACGCTTGGACGGAACTCCGCTCGACGTGCGCTACAAGGGATCAATCCTCCTCGGCACACCCAACGTTCATGCCACGCTCGTTGAGTGTCTGATGTCCTCAGTACAGTAAATGCCGACGGTCGCGCGGAACGGGCTCGCGGTGCTCGTTCCGCGCGGCTATCCCGTGCTCGCCCGCACGACGAGTTCGGTGTCAACGCGGCGACGGGAGGGTTGGTCGTCATCTCCGAGCGCCCGTGCGATTGCCTGATCGACGGCCAGGCTTGCGACGCGCGAAGGCGCGCGGTCAATTGACGTCAGGGAGAGGGCGCGCGACGAGGCAATCGTCGAGTTATCGCAACCGACAACAAGCATGTCGCGGCCGGGTATGCGACCGTCGCCGAGTAGGGCGAGAATCGCTCCGTGTGCACACTGGTCGTTGTAGCAAACGAGCGCATCGACGCCCTCGGGTAGACCTGCTCGCACGGCGAGAAAACCTGCATCGACGTTGTCACCGCCCGGCACGGTGAGCGCATCGATCTCATGAGTGCGGCATGCCTGAGTAAAAGCCGCTTTGCGTGCTCGCGCCGAGGGTCCGGGAGGTCCTTCAAGGAATGCGATACGTCGGCTCCCGCGTTGGGCAAGGAGAGCAATTGCTTGTCCCATACCGCGTTCGTTGGAACTTGTGACGAGATCAATGTCGCGACGAGACGCGCGCTGACCGATGAGGACGGTCGGCGTATGTGTGAAGCGCGTCGAGATGCATGTCGAGTCGACAGCGATGACAGCCTGAGCGCGCAGTTGCAGAACACACTCCCACGCGCGATCGACGTCGCGCGAGGCGTCGATTGATTCCACGATGACACGGAAGCCGCGATCCTCAGCGTATCGCAGGGCCTCAGCGCGGTAGCGAACATGCAGTTCTTGACTGAGGGAACAGACGAGGCCGAGAATCTGAGGACGGGACGAAGCGAGGAGCGACGCAGCAATGTTTGCCCGGTAGCCGAGGTCCTCGGCCACCTTTTCGATTTTCTCGCGTGTTGGGGCGGCGACGAGCGGAGATCCCCCAAGAGCGCGTGACACGGTTGCGATCGATGTGCCGGCGGCGCGAGCGATATCGTCGAGCGTCACGCGGTGCCCCGGCACTGGGCGGTCGTGCGCCAGCGCGGCAACACCGGGCCGTTGCCCGGAACTGGACTGCTTCGATACCTGGCTCATTCCTGCAGTCTAACGCCACCCCCGTGGTCTTTCACACGTGGAGGCGTCACACTCACGTCTGATCAGGAGCGTAGGATGGATGTACGACAGTTCCTTTAATGACCGTCCCGTGAGGCGGGGAAGGAGTAAGCGTGGCCGAAGTGCACGCAGATCGCGCATCGCGCGGCAAAGAAGTATTG
>CABKMD010000158.1 GCA_902373435.1 uncultured Actinomyces sp. | reverse complement strand
CTGAACGGCAGTTGGTGCGCCGCAGGAACGGTGGGGACCTCTGTCCCAAGTCCGCGGCGGTGCCTCGCTTTGTAACCGAAATGTGACGCAGTATTTATTCGTTTTATTTCGGCTGGTAAACCGGCATTATTGGCTAATCTTTCACGTATTTTTGCAGGTGTAGGCCGAGGATTTGTCAGTAGCGACGGACACATTTCGTTCAAGGACTGCAGTAAACTGTTTCACAGGTCAAAGTCGTCAACGGGGATGATTTCGACCTGCTTGCCTATGCGGCCACTGCGGTGATCATGCGCGGCCAGAGAACGCAACAACGCTCAGCGTGTTCCGGCGAGCATAAGCCTTGCGTCTGCCCTGATACACAGCCCGGCCTCGTTCAATGAGAAAGAGGCCGGTACTGGATCACAGGCGGCAGGGGCTTAGCCCGTGGTGTGATCAGCTCGTCGGATCCGCGTCGATAGCTCCCTGGACGTCGTTGAAGAGCAGGTTGGAAATTTCGACCTGGACCGTCTCAACCTTTGGCACGTCGCGCAGCGGCAACGGGTCATCCGCGGAGGTCTGGAGGGCGAGGGTTCCGCATCCGAAGAATCGGTCGTCGAAGTTTTTCTCGATCTGAATGTCGGAGATGCGGGTGAGAGGCAGGTCATGTCCGGTGCGCGTGAAGACGCCAGTGCGGGTGATGACCCGCTTCGTTGTGACCGTGTAGGTGGTCGATGACCACTTGATCCATGGAACGACGATGAGAGGAAGCGACAGGACGGCTACCGCGATACAGAGCGTCGTGAGCGCCCAATAGCGCGCGTTCTCAGGAACGTAGAAAGAACCGACAACCGCTGCGATAATGAGGATCAACTCCACGATGATCGCGGGGAGCAGCTTCTTGATGTGGGTGTGCATGTGGCGGACGACGATCTCGTCCTGGCTGAGGAGCTTCTGTGACAATGCCATGGCACCACCATGTCAGATCTCGAGGGGGAGTGAGGACGCCCGCTTCGACAGTCGGTGTCTTACCGAGGCCTGCGATGCGTTCCGACAATATCGGTGTTGACGATGCCGATCGCCGCCATCAGTGCGAGCATCGTTGTGGGGCCCACGAAAAGAAACCCTCGGCTCTTGAGGTCAGCGGCGAGGGCCAGAGACTCCGGCAGCTGCGTGGGAACCTCGTCCTGCGAGCGCGGGTGTGGATCGTGGGCCGGTCGATACGACCAGACAAGTTCACCCAGATGGGAAGGGGCGTTTGTCGTGTCGGTATTGTTCCTGATGGCAACCGTCGCGTGAGCGTTAGCGATCGCCGCCTCGATCTTGAGGCGGTTACGAATGATCCCGGGTGCGCTCACGAGACGATCGACGTCATCGGTTGTGAAGGCGGCGACGCGATCGGGAATAAATCCCTCAAACGCCTCCCGAAAAGCGTCGCGTTTTGCCAGGATCGTGCGCCAGGAGAGGCCAGCCTGGAATCCCTCCAACACGAGGCGTTCAAAGACGCCTGCCTCGTCGTGGATCGGCAGACCCCATTCGGTGTCGTAGTAGCTGCGTAACAGCTCGTCATGGGAGGCCCACGTGGGCCGAACGAGTCCGTCGTTGCACAGGGTGAGGCCCGAGGCGAGAGGTGGAACTGCGGATTGGGTGAGCGTTGTGTCCATACGTCGATCCTGTGTGCGCGGCGTCCAACCGTCAAGCGACAACACCGAGGCCTGTGGATAACGGTGCCGGACGAAATGCCCCTGTGGAAACACGCCAGGGGAGTGGTGGGTATGGTTGTGGCCCACCTCCCGGGGGAAGCGGGCCACGCGGGACGGACTGTCCTTACCTGCGTCGCTTCTCGCGCACTCGCACCGACATCTGAATTGGCGTGCCTGCGAAACCGAAGGTTTCGCGCAGGCGTCTTTCGATGAAGCGGCGGTATCCGGGATCAAGGAAGCCTGTCGTGAAGAGCACGAAGCGCGGGGGCTTGCTCGAGGCCTGGGTGCCAAAGAGGATGCGCGGCTGCTTGCCTCCACGCAGCGGGTGGGGATGTGCGGCGACGAGCTGGCCGAGGAATGCATTGAGCTGTCCGGTGGGGATGCGCGTCTCCCAGCCTTCGAGGGCGGTATCGAGGGCGCGCACGATGCGGTTGGTGTGCCAACCGGTCTTTGCGGCCAGGTTGATACGGGGTGCCCACTGGACCTGAACCAGCTCGCGCTCGAGCTCGTTTTTGATCTCCTTCTGGCGTTCTTCGTCAACGAGATCCCACTTGTTGGTGACGACGACGAGCGCGCGGCCCGCGTCGATGACCTGCTGCACGACACGCACGTCCTGCTCGGCCAGCGGCGTCGAACCGTCAATGAGGACGAGAGCGACCTCGGCTTTTTCGATCGCTGCCTGGGTGCGGATGGAGGCGTAGTAGTCGGCGCCCGTCGTCCGGTGCATCTTGCGGCGGATACCCGCGGTGTCGACGAACCACCACGAGCGACCGTCGAGCTCGATGAGCTCATCGACGGGGTCACGGGTGGTACCCGCAAGCTCATTGACGACGACGCGCTCGCCCCCGGCCAGCGCATTGAGCAGGGACGACTTACCGACGTTGGGACGACCGACGAGGGCGACGCGACGCGGGCCGCCCGTCGGGAGGGCCGAGGCAACCGCCGACTCGGTCGGTAGGACCTCCATGACGACGTCCAGGAGATCACCGGTGCCCCGTCCATGCAGTGCGGAAATGGGGTAGGGCTCACCCAGGCCAAGGCTCCACAGGTAGGCAGCGTCGGCCTCCTGCAGGGGAGAGTCCACCTTGTTAGCAGCCAGGATGATCGGCTTGTTCTTGGCGCGCAGCATCTCCACGATGCGCTCGTCCGAGGCCGTGACGCCGACGGTCGCGTCCAGGACGAGGACGACAGCGTCAGCGAGGTCGACGGCGATCTCAGCCTGCTCGGCGACGGAGCGGTCCAGTCCCTTGACGTCGATCTCCCAGCCGCCCGTGTCGACGAGCGTGAAGTCGCGCCCCGCCCATTCAGCGGGGTATGAGACGCGGTCGCGGGTCACGCCCGGCGTGTCCTGCACGACGGCCTCGCGGCGTCCAAGAATGCGGTTGACCAGAGTGGACTTGCCAACGTTGGGGCGGCCGACGACTGCAAGAACGGGCAGGCCGGCTGCGACGTCGTCAGAGTCCGTGAGCGCAGACTCGCCGGCCAGGAGCGCCAGATCTTCCTCATCCAGGTCGAATTGGTCGAGGTTGGCGCGCATGAGACGGGCGCGCGCCTCGGTATCCGTTTCGCTCAGGTCGATCACGTCAGGCGTAGCCACCTCCGCGTCGGCGATGTAGTTCTCGGCCGCGTCCGCGTCGAAAGCTGCGGTCGCGTCGGGCTGGTTGTCAAAGTCATTCACTCGCCCAGTCTACGGCTTGGCGCGCCGCGAAGACC
>CABKMD010000157.1 GCA_902373435.1 uncultured Actinomyces sp. | reverse complement strand
GGCCTCGGCCACCCCCTCCCCTTCCGGGACACCCGATGCCACACCCACGCCGAGTGCATCCGCGAGCGCCACCGGCCAGTCCGCCACGACGACCTCCTCGCCCGACTCCGGGCCCTCGATCCTGCGTAACGTCGCCTGGCCTGCGGAGACGACCTTCGGCACGTCGTTCCTCGCCGGATTCTCCTCCTCGAACCAGATCACGATCGCCCCGCTCGGCACCCTGATCCCTGCCGAAGATGTTCCCTTCACCTCCTACGCGCGCGTCAACGTCAACCCCGACACCGGCGAGACCTCGACGGACGGGACGGGGGCGCGCACCCTCGCCCAGCAGAGCGACATCGCCGCAATCCTGTCGTGGAACGCGTCCGGCGGCGACGAACTCGACGCCGAACAGGCCCTCACCGCCATCACCGCGATCATCACCCGCGAGCGCCCTACCTCCTCGCGTACCGTTTTCGCTGCGGCCAAGCGCGGAACCGTCATCAACGAGCGGCTCACCAACCGCACGAAGGCGCTATTCTCGCCGCGCTGGGTGAGCGCCACGTCCTTCAGTGAGATGGCCGCCAGCGAGCCCACCGACGTCGACCGCCAGACCGTCGGGGCCGGCGTTCTCGAGGCCGACACGGAAACCGCGATTTCGGCCATGGCCTCGTCCCTGACTAGGCTCACCCCGCTCGCCAACGCGACGGACGACGCCGACGCGGTGTACGCCTCGGTCACACCCCAGATACTCCCGGCCCTATCCGCGCAGCTTTCGGCCTCCGAGCAGCTCGACGCGGCAACGGCCGTCACCTCGCAGGTCACGACGATGCTCTCCTCTGTGACCGTCGAGCCGTCCTCGGCCGTCAACCTCATCAATAAGTCCGCGAACTTCCCCGTCCTCGTGCGCAATAACCTGCCCTGGCCGGTGCGCGTTGACGTCACCCTCGTGCCCGACGACCCGCGCCTGCGCGCCACCCCAGCGCAATCCCAGACGCTCACCGCGCATGGCGCGACAACGGTCGAGGTGCCCGTCGGTGCGATCGGCAGTGGCGACATCAATGTCACCTACAAGGTCACCACGCCCGATGGCGTTGTCCTCGACGGCTCCCAGACCGTGACCGTGCGCATGCGCGCCGGGTGGGAGGACGCGATCACGGCCGTCATTGCGTCGCTCTTCGGCCTGCTCTTCTTAGCCGGCATCACGCGTTCGCTGCGCAAGAGGGCCGCTCGCCAGGCGCAGGCCGCATCCGGCGACGCCGAGGCGCCCTTCGGCGACGCTGACACGACAGACACCACCACTGAATCCGAGACAGCAACGACGAAGGAGACCCCATGAGCTCGAACACGCCTCGCCGATCGATCCTGAGGGCATCGGCGCTCATGGCGTCGGGCACCATGGTGTCGCGCATCCTTGGCTTCGTGCGCAACGCGATGCTCATCGCCGCGGTCGGCGCGACCGCCGGCGGTGTCGGCGCCGCCTTCCAGACCGCGAACACGCTGCCCAACACGGTCTTCAACCTGCTGGCCTCCGGCATCTTCGACGCCGTTCTGGTCCCGCAGATCGTCGGCGCCATCAAGCGCCGCCACGACGGTGACACCTACGTCAACCACCTGCTGACCCTCGCGGGAACGCTTCTCTTCCTCGTCACCTTTGCGACGATGGTACTGGCGCCCGTCCTGGTGATGATCACGGCAGCCGGATACACCGAGGACATTCGCAACCTCGCGATCCTTTTCGCCCTCCTGTGCCTGCCGCAGCTCTTCTTCTACGGCCTGTACAACCTGCTCGGCGAGCTCCTCAACGCGCGCGAGATCTTCGGGCCCTACATGTGGGCGCCCGTCGTCAACAACGTCGTGGGCATCGCGGGCCTCGGCGCTTTCCTCGCGATATGGGGCGGCGCGCCGGACGGCGGCATCCCCGCGGGCGACCTGACGGGCGCACAGTTCTGGGTCCTCGCCGGATCCGCGACCCTCGGCGTCATCTGCCAGGCCCTGTGCCTGCTGTGGCCGATGCGTCGGGCTGGAGTGTCCTTCAAGCCGGACTTCCACTTCCGCGGAACCTCCTTCGGGTCGATACCGCGCGTGGCCGGATGGACGTTCGCGACCCTGGGTGTGTCCCAGGTCGGCGTCCTGTCCACGAACAACCTGGCTGCTATGGCCGACGGTTTCATTGGCCGCAACGGTGCTCAGGGCGGCGTCGTCGGCATCCTCGCCTACTCGACGGCGTTCATGATCTTCATGGTTCCCCAGTCGCTCATCACGGTGTCTCTGACGACCGCGATCTTCACCCGCATGGCCGGCGCCGTCGCTGACGGCGACGACCGCGCGGTGGCCGACAACTACCACCTGGGCGTGCGCACCATTACGTCGCTGACCCTCGTCGCCGCGGCCATGCTGATGGCCGGTTCCGTCCCCATGATGGAGATCGCGATGGCGGCCAAGGGCGGGGATCCCGAGGCCGTGACCGGCTACGCCCTCGTCCTCGCCTCGCTAATGCCCGGCGTTGCCTCGACCGGCATGGTCCTCATGAGCCAGCGCGTCTTCTTCGCCTACGAGGACGTCAAGCCCGTCTTCCTCATGGGCATTGGTCCCACGCTCATCCAGGTGATCGTCGGCTGGTCGATGTACGCCCTGACCGGCGCCCGCTGGTGGGTCGTCGCGGCCGCGCTCGGCGAGACCGTATGCCGCCTAACCCAGGGCATCATCGCGGTCGTATGGGTGTCTCGCGAGAACCGCTACGTTGACCGTGCGGGCCTGCTGCGCTCCTACGCGTCCTACCTGGCCGCAGCGATCGTCGCGGGCCTCGTGGGCTTCGGCCTCCTGTGGCTCATGGGCATTCACACCGAGATTTCGTCGACGCTTGGCCGCATGGCTCTGGCCGGCGTGAAGCTCTCGCTCGTGTCCGCGCTGACCGGCCTCGTGTACCTCCTTGTCCTGCGCCTCGCCGCCCCAGGCGAATCGGCCGTCATGATGCGCCCGCTGCTCACCCGCCTGCGCGTGCCCAGTGCTGTGGTGAACATCCTGGCAGCGTCCTCCACGCCCACCCCCGCATCAGCTGAGATAATGACGGAACACACACCCGACGAGACGGAGGAAACGATGGCTCCCACGCCCGAACGCACCGGCGACGACGAGTCGCTGCCATCGTTTGACGAGGTGCTCTCCGCCTCGCCGATCCCCGCACCTCCCGCGGCCGATGCGGCCGAGGAGCTTGCCGACATGCCGCCGACACCCGCGCCCGCCGAGGTCCCGACCCTCGACACCGCGACGCAGGCCCCCATCGAAAACCCGCTGGTCGCCGAGGCTGTGGCTGCACCCATCGTTGATGGCATTACCGAGGCAGCGGAAGCCGCACAGGCGCAAGCGATCCCCGAGTCGCTCGCCGACTACGGCATCGAGCCGGTCACCGATGAGGTGGACGCCGCGCAGGTTGAGGCCCCCACGTTCCCCCTCGCTC
>CABKMD010000156.1 GCA_902373435.1 uncultured Actinomyces sp. | reverse complement strand
CGATGACGCGCAAGCGACTCGGGTCGCTCATCGGCTCCTTTGCGTTGACCGCTCTCATCACGGCGACTCCGATTGTCCTCTGGATCGTCGCTGTCTTCGCTTCACTCGCCGCAGTGGTGGGCGGCAACGAGGATTTGTGGTGGCTCATCCTTCTCGCCTTCGCTGCATTTATCCCCGTCTTGATCCTGGTCTTTTTCTTCCAGATCAAGCTGCTGTTCGCCCCGATGTGCGCGGTGCTGGAAGAGATCGGTCCCGTCGCATCGCTGAAGCGTTCCTGGTCGCTCGTCACGGGTGAATTCTGGCCGACGCTTGCGCGCTCCCTGCTGTTGAACCTCGTCGTCGGATTCATTGGCGGATTCATGGGATTCGTCATCGGCCTCATCGGCACCCTCATCACGATGGCGGTGGCGTCCGACCCCTCAAACCCCATTGGCTTGGCGATCTCCATGTTCTGCGTCATGCTCGGCTCCGGGCTCCTGCTGCCCTTCTCTGCAGCGTTCGAGACGCTCATGTACACGGATCTGCGCATCCGCAAGGAGAACTTCGCCGCGGTCCTCGCGCAGGCAGGCTCTCAGCAGTAGTGATCGGCATGCTCGCCTGCGACGCTCCGCTGACCCCCGATGAGGGGGAGGCGCACGAGTGGATCGTTGAGGAACTCTCTCACACCGAGTATGCCGATGTTCCCAACCCCTTCGCGCGCTGGCTCGCGTCGCTCATTGACTGGTTCTGGGATGCCGTGTCCTGGAAGGGACAGGGTACTCCCCCCGTCTCCCTGATTGTCATGATCATCGGAATCATCGCGGTCGCCGCAATCATCATTGCGCTCATCCTCAACCCGATTCGCCTCGCCAAGCGTGTTCCTCCCACTGTGTTCGAGGAGGAGGCCAGCGAAACGGAGGCCCATGCCTCGTTCGACGAGGCCGTGGCAGCCCAGGACTGGGACCTGGCCTACGTGTGGGCGTACCGTCTCATGGTGTTGGGCCTCGATGCTCACGATGTCGTGACGTCCACGCCTGGCTTGACGGCGCGCGAGGCGGCGCACGCGGCGACGCGAGTTGCGCCCATGTTCGGCCCCCAGCTCGATCAGTTTGCGCAGGCCTTTGACCAGGTGCGCTACGGCCGCTCCGGCGTATCAGCCGATCAGGTTGAGGCGTTGCGCCGCTTCACCCCGGACCTCCTGCGCGCATGTCACGACGCGGAGGTGGCTCCGTGAAAGCCACACAGGTCGCTGTCGTCACCCCGACGGCCCGCGAGCGCTTCGCCGCGGCACGCCCGATGATCATCATCGTCGTGTTCTCGCTGCTGTTCGTGATCGTGGCGTCCATCCTGCCCAAGGCCGGGTACAACAACGCGCCCGTCGGTATTCGAAACAAGGAGGGCGATGGGGCGCGCGCCCTCGCCCAGGTGCTGGGCAACCACGGCATTTCCGTGCGCGACGTGAACGCGCAGCAGGCCGCGTCGGTCGATGAGAACACGACCCTCGTCGTCATTTTCCCGTCACGTATGACGGACAGCATGGCACAGGCAATCGAGACGCGCACGAACATCGTCTACGTGGGCCTCGAAGAGGAATACGGGTCGGATGCCTCCTACCTCCAGGGCTTACGCTCCGAGCGCGACTACAGCAGCAAGACGTGGCTCACCCCCGGCTGTACGTCCGACATTGCGGGTCGGACCCAGCACCTGCAGGCCTCGGACTACGTACTGTCCGGCCCTGCCTCGGGATGGCATCTGTGCTTTTCCGACGACGGCTTGACCTACGCGTACGCCGAGCGCTCCGATTCTGGCCGATTCCGCGCTCTGATCCCCGACTCTCTGCGCCTGCGCAACCGCGCCATCGCCGAGGGAGGAAACGCCGCGCTGGCGATCAACACGATCGGCCGGACTCCGAAGGTCGCATGGTATTCGCCGACCCGCTCCGATGATCCGACGGGCACGTCCCAGGATGAGCTGCTCACTTCCCCGTATCTCATGCCCGCGTTCCTCATGGTCATCGCCGCCTGCCTGCTGGCGGGCCTCGCACGTGGTCGCAGGCTCGGCCCGCTTACCTCCGAGCGCCTCCCCGTCGAGGTCCCGGCCTCCGAGACGCTCATCGGCAAGGCCCGCCTCATGCGTTCGCAGCGCGCCTACGAGCACGCCGCCCAGGCGCTGCGCAGCTCCACGGCCTCGCGCATCGCGACCGCCCTGGGCGTTGCGCACACCGCCGACCGGGAAGCCCTCACTCACGCGATGGAGCAGCGAGGCCTGCCCGCCTCGCACTGCTCCGCCCTCCTGTGGGGTCCGCCCCCAACCTCCGAAAAGGCGCTCATCCGCCTCGCCAATGACCTCGACGCTCTCGAAAAGGAGATTCGCCATGACTAGCCCGATCCCCGGCCCCGTGCCGGAGGGCATGCCTCAGCCCGGCCCCATCCCCGCCGCGCCGCCGAACGGCTACGCTCCGCAGGGCGCACCGACCCCCTATGCGCCCCAGGTGCAGGTCACCCCGCAGGTCGCCAACGCCTCGTTCTCTGCGCCTACCGGCGAGGGCTGGTCGGGCCGCGCGCTCAATGAGACCGAGAAGCGCACCCAGGAGGCACTCCTTGCCCTGAAGGCGGAGATCGGCAAGGCGGTCGTCGGCCAGGAAGCCGCGATCAGCGGGCTCATCGTCGCCCTTGTCGCGGGCGGTCACGCGCTCCTCGAAGGCGTGCCCGGCGTCGCTAAGACGCTGCTCGTGCGCACCCTGTCGCGCGCCCTCGACGTGGAGATGGCGCGTATCCAGTTCACCCCCGACCTCATGCCCGCCGATATCACGGGCTCGATGGTGTGGGACGCTGGCCAGTCCGAGTTTATCTTCCGCGAGGGCCCCATCTTCACGAACCTGCTGCTCGCGGACGAGATCAACCGTACGCCTCCGAAGACCCAGTCCGCCCTCCTGGAGTCGATGGAAGAGCACACCGTCTCGATCGACGGCGAGACCCGTCAGCTCCCCGATCCTTTCATGGTGATCGCGACGCAGAACCCGGTTGAGTACGAGGGCACCTACCCGCTGCCCGAGGCCCAGCTCGACCGTTTCCTGATCAAGCTTGAGCTGCCGCTACCGTCGCGTGAGGCTGAGATCGCTATCATCGCACGTCACCAGGCGGGCTTCAGCCCGATGGCGCTGGCGCAGGCCGGCATCCGCCCGGTCGCCAGCGCCACCGACATTCAGGCCGCCCACGCGGTCGCATCCCGCATTGAGGTCTCCCCGGCCGTCATGGCCTACCTCGTTGATCTGTGCCGCGCGACGCGCACCTCCCCGGCGGTGCGTCTGGGCGTGTCTCCCCGAGGCGCGACCGCGCTGCTGCGTACCTCGCGCGTGTGGGCGTTCCTCCAGGGCCGAGGCTTCGTCACCCCCGACGACGTCAAGACGATGGCTACCGTGACGCTCGCACACCGCCTGGGCCTGCGCGCCGAGGCCAACCTCGAGGGCGTTACCGCCACGGACGTCATCGCCGGTGTCCTCGCGGCCACCCCCGTGCCCCGCTGAGACCCCCGTGGTGATCTCGGCGCGTAGCGCGCTCCTCGTACTGGTCGGGCTCGTCC
>CABKMD010000155.1 GCA_902373435.1 uncultured Actinomyces sp. | reverse complement strand
GGGCTGGGGCAGATGAGGGGAGCAGGACGACAACCTGGCAGGCCCACCACCTACCGCACGCGCATCACACGGGAATTTCAACAGGTGCAGCATCAGGGTAGGAGGATCAAGCACCCCCGAGGACACCCAGGGTGGTCTCGGGGATGAATCAGGGGAAACCTCCGTAGCGGTGACGAACGCTGCAAGCGCACGATGGATGCATGAACACGAACACGACAATCGCGCAGGCCCCCATGGCCGCCCAAGAGGCCCCGGCCTCGTCCATCGTCCGACTCCAGGGCGTCTCCAAGATCTACGGAAGCGGCGACGCGCAGGTGCGCGCCCTCGACGACGTGAGCGTCGGCTTCGGCGCCGGCAAATTCACGGCCATCATGGGCCCCTCCGGATCGGGCAAGTCCACGATGATGCACATCCTCGCCGGCCTCGACGCCCCTACCTCGGGCCGCGTCTTCGTCGAAGACACTGACATCACCGCCCTCAAAGACACCGCGCTGACCAAGCTGCGCCGCGACCGCATCGGCTTCGTGTTCCAGTCCTTCAACCTGGTGCCCACCCTGGATGCGCGCGCCAACATCCTCCTGCCCATGCGTCTGGCCGGAGCCACCCCCGAGAAGGAATGGTTTGACCTCATTGTCACCTCCCTGGGCATCGCGGATCGACTGAGCCACCGACCCTCCGAAATGTCCGGCGGCCAGCAGCAGCGCGTCGCCGTCGCCCGCGCCCTCATGAGCCGCCCCGCCGTCATCGTCGCGGACGAGCCCACCGGCAACCTCGACTCGCACTCGACGGGCGAGGTCATGGACCTGCTGCGCCGCGCCGTCGACGAACTTGGCCAGAGCGTCATCATGGTCACCCACGACACCGACACCGCCGCCTACGCGGACCGCGTCCTCGTGTGCCGCGACGGACGCATCGTCTCCGACCTGCGCGACGTCACGACCGACTCTCTCACCGCGGCGCTGCGCTGAGCGCACGCCCACTCCCCAAGGCTCACACACATGTCTGCAACAACCTCTCTCCTGAGCGCTAACCTGCGCTCCCACGGCCGCCGCTACATCTCCACAGGCCTGGCCGTCGCCATCTCCACGGCCTTCATCGTTATCACCCTCATCGTCATGACGGCGATGACCTCGGGCTTGACCTCCAGCGTCTACACCGATTACCGGGGCGGCACGATCGTCGTCTCCCAGGACAATGACGCGCCCGAGGGCGCCATCGAGAGCGCCGAAAAAGCCCTGGCAACAACCAGCGGCGTCACCGCCATCAAGCACATGGCCCAGTGGCCCGCTGAGGCCCAGACCGACGCGACGCGCGGCAGCCTCTACGTCTCGCCGCTGGCCCCCAAGCCCTTCGCCGACCTCGACCTGAGCGCCGGAACCAAGCCAACCGCCGACGACCAGATCACCATCCCCGAGCACACGGCCTCGACCCTCTCGCTGAAGGTCGGCGACACCGTCCGCGTGCGCGCAAAATTCACCGAGGGCGACTACCGCACCCTCACCATCGTCGGCACCACGCGCTCGAATGCGATCAGCATGGGCGTCCCCGGCAGCTACGTAACCGACGGCGGCTTCTCCTCGATCTTCGGGACGACCGCGTCAGGCAGGTTCATCGTCGCGACGTCCGGAGCGGACACGGACAGCAACGCAAACCCTCCCAGCGCCACCCAGGACGAATGGGTGGCGAGAGCAAACTCCGCGCTCAGCGGCATCTCGGGCGTGACCGTCACCAGCGTGCACGAGGCGATCACGAAGGACCTCGACCAAGCGCGCCTGGGATCCACCATGACGATCGGAATCATGCTGATCTTCCCGGCAATCGCGGCGCTCGTAGCCTCCATCGTCGTCTCCTCGACATTCCGAGTGGTGCTCACCCAGCGCACCCGCGAACTGGCGCTGCTGCGCACGCTGGGAGCAACCAGGCGACAGGTCCGCTCGCTCGTGACCCGCGAGGCCCTCGCGATCGGAGCGATCTCGTCCGCGATTGGCGTCGCGGCCGGCTGGCTGATTGGCGCGCTCGCGGAGGCGGGCACCGGCCTGGTCTCTAGTGTCGGCGCGGCGCTAGTGGGGGCCTCCGTCTGGCAGCTCGCGCTCACGTGGCTGTGTGCCACCCTGTTCACGACCCTGGTCGGCGTCTTCCCGGCCCGCGCCGCCTCGCGCGTCGCCCCGGTTGCCGCCCTCGCCCCCGTGAACGAGGCCGGGGCCGCCGCCCGTAAAAAGCACACCGTCCGCTTCATCATCGGCGCGCTCATCGCGGCGGCAGGATGCGCGTGCGTCGCGGCTGCGTGGCGCTCGGATAGCGCCGGCACGATATTCCTCGGGGCTTTCGGCGGGTCGCTCCTGGCGCTCCTCGGCGCGCTGCTCGTCGCCTCCGTGCTGCTGCCCGCCCTCACCCGCGCGTTCGGCGCAGCCTTCCCGGGCACCCTGTCCGCCATGGCCCGCGAGAACACAATGCGCAACCCCGGCCGCACCTCCGCGACCGGCACCGCGATCATCATCGGCGTGACCCTCGTGGTCACCATCATGGTCGGCGCCGCCTCCGTGCGCACCACCCTGACCAACGCCGTGAACGACGCCCGCCCCTTCGACCTCATGGCCGTGTCTACCTCTGGAGCGATCACCGACGACCAGCAGGCCGCCATCGCGGCCACCGACGGCGTCGCCGCCACCGTCGCCCAGTACGCCGCCCCCGGCACCCTGACGACCACCTCGAGCGCGCCCGCCTACGCCGGACCCGAGGGAGCGGGCTCGGAGGACGAAGCCCAGGCCTCGTCGGTCATGATCAGCGGCGAACCCGACTACACGGGAGTTACCCACTCGACCGTCACCCAGCTGGGCGATAACCAGGTGCGCGTCGGCGACGAGGCCCTTGCCGGGCAGAATCTGCGCCTGTGCGCCGACACGTGCGTGGACCTGAGCGCCACCTACGACAAGAACACCAGCGTCGGGGAGGCCCAGGTCTCGGAGAAGACCCTGCGATCCATCGCCACGTCGCCGCAGCGTCAGGCGATCATCATCAAGATGGCCGACGGGGCCGACGCTGAGACCGTGCAGAGTGCTCTGCTGAAGGACTCGCACCTGAGCGTCAACGGCTCCGCGCTGGAGCGCCAGATGTACACGAAGATCATCGATCAGCTGATGCTCGTCCTCGTCGGACTGCTCGGCGTGTCCGTCCTCGTGTCCCTGGTGGGCGTGGCCAACACGCTGTCCCTGTCGGTCGCCGAACGCACCCGTGAGAACGGCCTGCTGCGGGCCCTCGGCCTGACGCGACGCCAGATGAAGAGCCTCCTCGCCCTCGAGGCGCTGTTCCTGTCGCTGACCGGCGCGCTGATCGGCGTCGGTATGGGCGTCGCCTTCGGGTGGGTGGGCGTCATGAGCCTGCCCATCGAGGGGGCCACTGCCGTGCTGAGCGTGCCGTGGCTGAAGCTGGTCGGCGTGGGCGTCGTGGCTGTGCTGAGCGCGCTGATCGCGTCCTGGCTGCCCGGCCGCCGGGCCGCCAAGGTCAGCCCGTCGGAGGCGCTGGCGACCGAGTGATTGCTGGCGGTTGAATGGCGGGGGGCGCTGTGGGCCACACCCACAG
>CABKMD010000154.1 GCA_902373435.1 uncultured Actinomyces sp. | reverse complement strand
GTCTGGACTGCGCAGGGTCAGCTCCGGATTGGCCCGCGTCGGGCGAGGGGGAAGGCGAGTGGGATGGGGAGGGGCTCGGCGTGGCCGTGGGCTGCGGGCCGCGAGGGATCAGTAGCGGGTCGACGGCCAGAGTGACGCCGCTGGCGGCGGCGAGGCTGAGGACCGCCGAGCGTTCGCCCTGATCCTGGGAGGCGCTCGTTGAGGTCCAGGGGATCACGGTGCTCACGCGCGAGGCAGAGACCTGCGCGCCCGAATCCCACACGATGATCGATCGGTCCTTGCCCGAGTATTCGCCGGAGGTCGCAGTCACGGTCGTTACGCGCGGGCCCCACTCGTCGGCGTCGGTGAGAGGCAGCGAGGACGTGGGAACACGGATCTCGAAGGAAGTCGTGGCTCCTCGAGCGACGTTCGTGAGCGAGGAGGAGGCCGCGTGGGTGGCGTCCGGCTCATCATCGGAGAGGGCGTTCGTCAGCGCGGGCACGGAGATCGGCGTCTTGTTGGCGACGAACACCTCGAGGGAGATATTCGCGAGCGTCGTCGGTGAATCATTACGGACCGTTCCGGAAATAACGAGTTCGTTTTCATTGCTGATGATTCGAGGCGATAGTGAGTTGATGGAAACGGAAAGGTCAGAATCCTCTGAGACCGTCCCCATGACGGCGGGACGCGACTCGCCCGACTGTGAGGTCACGGTGGGCAGCGGGGCGGCCCCGGCCTCGTTCAGACCGAGGCCGAAGGGGAGGAGAGCCATCGCCGCGCACAGGACGCCAGCCGTGAGCGCGCGCCTAGTCACGGCCATCCCGATACAGCAGGTCCAGGGCGATGCGCACGATGCGGCGCTCGTTGGGGTAGGCCAGCTGGCGCGACACGTCGCGCAGCGGCACCCACGCGGCCTCCTCGGCCTCGTGGTCCGGATCCCCGTCGACAGAGATCGTGCCGGACTCATACCCCATCAGGTAGTGGTGGACGACCTTGTGAACGCGGCGGTCGTTGCCGGAGAACCAGTAGTCGATCGACGCGAGGTGGCGGATGATGCGCCCGTGGATGCCAGTTTCCTCTGCGACCTCGCGCAGCGCGGCCTGCTGGGGGGTCTCGGAACCCTCGAGATGGCCCTTGGGCAGGCACCACTCGATGTGGCCCGCCCGATTGCGCCGCGCGATCAACGCCGCATAGGGAATTCCGTCACGTACGTCGACGACGATGCCGCCTGCGCTGGTTTCCGCGGAAATCGGCAGGTGAGAGCGGCCAGCGCGCACAGAAGCGGACCGACGCGGGGGTCGTGGCACCCCGCCTCGGCGGTCAACTGGACGTGCAGGCATGACTCCACTTTAGCCGGTACGCGGCCCCCGGTAGTCGGCCAGGGCGCTTTCCTGGCATGCTTAAGGGCGATGAGTACTCAGTCAACTTCCCCGAATAACGGCCCCGTGACCGCGCAAAACGCCGGAACGACGGAGATTCCTACCCTCATGGCGAACGCCACGAGGACCTTTGCGGCGCTCCCGCCCGCAATTATGGAACTCGGCACGATTTTTCACGAGGCCGGGGAGGAGCTCGCGCTCGTCGGCGGACCCGTGCGCGACGCGTTCCTGGGAGTGACTCCGCACGACTTCGATATGACGACTTCCGCGCGCCCCGAGCGCACCGAGGAGCTCCTGGCGGCGTGGGGTCATGCGACCTGGGACATCGGTAAGGAGTTCGGCACGATCGGCGGTCGCCGCGGCGACCTGGTCGTCGAGGTGACGACCTACCGCACCGACGAGTACGAGATCGGCTCGCGCAAGCCCGAGGTGACGTTCGGGGACACCCTCGAAGGCGACCTGACGCGCCGGGACTTCACGGTCAACGCGATGGCGATGCGCCTGCCGCAGATGGCCCTCGTCGACCCGTGCGGCGGCCTGGCCGACCTTGCGGACGGCAACCTGCGCACCCCCGTGTCCGCCGAGCAGTCCTTCGACGACGACCCGCTGCGTATCATGCGCGCCGCGCGTTTCTCGGCGCAGCTGGGCCTCGACGTGGACATGGACGTCATGAACGCGATGGAGACCATGGCCTCGCGCCTGGAGATCGTCTCCGCCGAGCGCATCCGTGCCGAGCTCGAGCGCCTTATCATCTCGCCCTACCCGCGCCGCGGCATCGAGCTGATGGTGCACACGGGCGTCGCCGACATCGTCCTGCCCGAGGTCGCCGGCCTCGTCTCCACGGTGGACGAGCACAAGCGCCACAAGGACGTCTACGAGCACACCCTCACCGTCGTCGAGCAGGCAATGGACCTGGAGACCGGCCCGGACGGCGCCGTGCCCGCCCCCGACTTCATCCTGCGTTTCGCAGCCCTCATGCACGACGTCGGCAAGCCGGCGACCCGCCGCTTCGAGCCGAACGGCACCGTGTCCTTCCACCACCATGAGATCGTGGGCGCGAAGATGACGCGCAAGCGCATGAAGGCCCTGCACTTCGACAAGGCGACGACCGAGGCCGTCTCCACCCTGGTCGCGCTGCACCTGCGCTTCCACGGCTACGGCGAGGCCGCCTGGTCCGACTCGGCGGTGCGCCGCTACGTAGCCGACGCGGGCGACCTCCTCGAGCGGCTTCACCGCCTCACGCGCGCGGACTGCACGACCCGCAACCGCTGCAAGGCCAACTACCTGTCCGCCGCCTACGACGACCTCGAGGCGCGCATCGCAGCCCTGCGCGAGCAGGAGGAGCTCGACGCGATCCGCCCCGACCTCGACGGCGACCAGATCATGGAGATCCTCGGGCTGCGCCCCTCGCGCGCCGTGAAGATCGCTCGCGACTACCTGCTCGAGCTGCGCATGGAGCGCGGGCCGCTGGGCGAGGAGGCTGCCCGTCAGGCGCTTCTCGACTGGTGGGCATCGGACGATGTGCGCGCCCTCGCGCAGGAGTACCAGGCCCAGCAGGCCCACTGGGAGGCCAAGGTCGCGGAAAAGAAGGCCCGAAAGGCCGCCGCGAAGGCCGCCCGCGAAGCTCAGGGGCAGTGAGACGGGGCGCGGGGCGACAATCGTCACGCCCGCGCACGGTGCGATCCCGGTCATGCCGCCGTACTCTGGGAATAATTCAGCTTTTTGTTAGGAGAGTTATCGCATGAGCACGTTCACCCCCGAGAAGGCATCGGCCGACATCGGCGTGTACGGCCTGGGAGTCATGGGCGCAAACCTCGCCCGCAACCTGGCCCGCAACGGCTACGCGACCGCCGTCTTCAACAGGACCCCGGCTCGCACCGAGAAGCTCATGGCGGAGCACGGCGACGAGGCGACCTTCGTTCCCGCGTCCACGCTGGAGGACTTCGTCGCCTCCCTGCGCGCGCCCCGCGTCGCCATCATGATGGTCCAGGCCGGCCCCTCGACGGACGCCGTCATGGAGCAGCTCGCCGACCTCATGGACGGGGGTGACATCATCGTCGACTGCGGCAACTCCCTGTTCACCGACACGATCCGCCGCGAGAAGTGGGCCGCCGAGCGCGGCCTGCACTTTGTAGGCGCGGGCGTCTCCGGCGGCGAGGAGGGCGCCCTGTGGGGTCCCTCCATCATGCCCGGCGGTACCCCGGCCTCGTACGACCGCCTCGGCCCCATGTTCGAGGCCATCGCTGGCACCTACGACGGCGTGCCCTGCTGCACGTACATCGGCGCGAACGGCGCCGGCCACTTCGTGAAG
>CABKMD010000153.1 GCA_902373435.1 uncultured Actinomyces sp. | reverse complement strand
AGAGAAATCAGCGTCGAGGTCCGCGTGCGCCGCGAATCGCGCCCCTCGACGCTGATTTCTCTCGATCGCGCGCGCCTGCTGCCCGCCATCACGTTCATCTTCTCGCGGGCAGGATGCGAGGATGCGGTGCGCCAGATCCTCTCCACGCGCATTACGCTGACGACCCGCTCGGAGGCAGCCGACATCGAGAGCTACGTGGATGAGGTCATCGCGCTTCTTCCTCCCGAGGATGCCATCGTCCTCGGCGCCGAGGCGTGGAAACGCGGCCTCATGCGCGGCATCGCTGCGCACCACGCAGGCTTGCTGCCCCTCATGAAGGAAAGCGTCGAACACCTGTTTTCGCGTGGCCTCGTCAAGATGGTGTACGCAACCGAGACGCTCGCGCTCGGTATCAATATGCCCGCGCGCACGGTCGTCATTGAATCACTAACCAAGTGGAATGGCTCGGCGCACGTGCCTCTGTCCGCCGGCGAGTACACCCAGCTCTCGGGACGCGCGGGGCGCCGCAGTATCGACACCGAAGGGCACGCGGTCGTCTCGCATCGTGGGGGAGTGGCACCCGAAGAGGTCGCCGCCCTCGCGTCAAAGCGCACGTACCCGTTGATTTCCGCGTTTACGCCGACGTACAACATGGTCGTCAACCTGCTCGCGCGCTCGACGCGCGCCCAGACGCGCAAGGCTCTGGAGTCTTCTTTTGCGCAGTACCAGGCCGATTCCGCTGTCGTCACACTCGCGTCGCGACTGTCCGACCTGGAGGCGCAACGCGACGCGATGGTCGAGGACCTGTCGTGTTCGCACGGAGATGTCCGCGAGTACCTGACGCTGCGCGACCAGTTGGGTCAGGCGGAGAAGTCTGGTGCACGTGCACGCAAGCGCGAGGCGCGGGATGAATCGCGTCGTATTTTGTCAGGCGTACGCCCCGGCGATGTCCTGGCACTGACTCGTGGCCGCAAGACACGCCTGTGCGTCGTTGGGGCGAAGGCCACCAGCGCCTCGGGCAGGGTCGAGGTCTCGGTGATCGGGGAGGACGCCACGTGGAGGGCGCTGGCCCCCGAGGACGTGCGCGGTGCAATTGCTGTCGTCGGGCACATGTCCATTCCCGGTGGCTCTGCGCTACGGCGCACGAAGGAGTGCACGCGGATCGCCGGGGAGCTGCGCTCCGGCGTGGCCAAGGGCATGTACGATGTCCCAGAAGATCCCACGCAGGCCTCCGATCCAATTTCGGCGCTGCGTGTCGCGATGCGTCAGCATCCGGTTCACCGCTGCGCGCACCGCGAGGAGCACGCTCGCGCGGGCGCCCAGTGGGCACGCCTGGTACGCGAAATCGATCGTCTGCGTTCATCCATCAACTCCCAGACGGGTTCCGTGGCCGCCCAGTTCGACCGCGTTTGCGCGGTCCTCGAACGTCTCGGCTTTTTGACCGGGGATGAGGTCACAGACGCAGGTCAGCGCTTGCGCCGAATCTTCGGTGAGCGCGACCTGGTGGTGGCCATGTCGATGAATGAGGGCACGTGGAATGAGCTCGACGAGGCGGAGCTCGCGTCGATGGTGTCTGCGCTCGTCTACGATTCTCGCTCCGATGACGATGCGCAGCGGCTGGCTCCTGCGGGAGTGGGAATTCGACTGCAGGAAGCATGGCACGAGAGTCTGGCGACCTTGGAGCGCGTGCACCTCGTTGAAAAGGCCTGCGGCTGCGGCCTGACCCCGAGCCTCGACGCCGGCCTGATGGCTGCCACGCTCGCGTGGGCGCACGGCTCGACGCTGGCCACGGCGATTGATGACACGCCGATCCAGGCCGGAGACTTTGTCCGCTGGATGCGTCAGGTGATGGACTGCCTCGGTCAGATTGCATCGGCATCGTCTAGCGCCGAGCTGACGCGCAAAGCCGAAGCCGCGAAGGAGCGCATTGGTCGCGGTATCGTTGCGTGGTCGACGATTTGAAACACCGGGAGGGATCGTGGGGCATCAACACATCTTTCGGCACGCATCGTTCGCACACGTGTGCGGCGATTCAATCATCGCCGCGATCGCCGGCCTCGCATTGTACGCATCGTTTCCACCCGTGGGCTGGTGGTGGCTATCGGTGCCTGCCCTCGCCGTGTTTGTGTCCCGCATTGACGAGGCCAAGGCCCCGCGCGCGCTGACGGTGACGTTCGTGTTCGGCATGAGCTTCTGGATTCCTCTCATCGACTGGATTCCGCTGGCCGTTGGCATGACGCCCCCGTGGTTGGTTCTCGCGCTCGTGCAGACCTTCTTCTTCATGGGCTGGGTTCTTTTTGCGCGCTGGACCCAGCTGTGGCGGTGGGCGCGCGGTCCGTCCCTCCAGGCTTTCTTGTTCGCGCTGACCTGGGCCGGCGTCGACGCTGCTCGCTCACGCTGGCCATGGTCGGGCTTCCCGTGGGGCTCCGTTGCCTTACCTCAGGTGGATTCACCGCTCGGCCACCTCGCCCCCTACGGCGGAACCACGCTCATCACCGCAGTCGTCATATTTTTTGCCGTTCTTCTCCGCCGCGCTTTCGCGGCGCGCGACGCCGCCGTGGTGCGCGAGCATTGGTTTTCACGCCCGGCGCTGGCCGTCATCGTCGCCGCCGCATACGTCGCCCCCATCGCCATTTCTCTCCCTAATCAGGCGGAGAACGGCATGTTGCGCGTCGGCGTCGTCCAAGGCGATATTGCGCTACCCGGGGCCGAGGCGTACAGCCGCGAAGGGGAGGTGACCGATAACAATATGCGCGCGTCCCTCGAGCTCGCGAGTTCACCGCAGGTCATGGATCGTCCGATTGATATCGCGCTCTGGGGCGAGGGTTCCGTCGATCGCGATCCGCTTGCTTTCCCTGCCATCGGCCAGGCCGTCGATTCGGCGGCCACGGCGCTCGATGCTCCGATCCTGATCGGCTACACGAACCTGAACGAGCACGACCGCGTGAAGAATTGGCTGGCGGTGTGGGAGCCTGGCACAGGCATGGACGAGGCCGCCCGCTACTCCAAGCACGTTCCCGTTCCCTTTGGCGAGTTCATTCCTTTCCGGGATGTCATTGCTTCGTTCGCGACGCAGGTTGCTCAGGCCAGCAAGGAAATGGAAGCGGGGGAGGAGCCTCCCCTGATGACGGTCCAGGCGCGCGACGGGCGCTCCGTTCCCCTGGCCGTCGGCATTTGCTTCGAGGCGGCATACCCCCACGTGATCGGCGAGGGCGTTACTCGTGGTGGTCAAGCGATCGTCGTTCCCTCGAACAACTATCATTTCCGCTCATCGGGCGAGTCCGCGCAGCAGGGCCAGCTCTTGCGCATGCGTGCAATGGAGTATTCGCGCAGCGCCGTTCAGGCGTCAACGACCGGCCACTCGTACGTGATTCGTCCCGACGGCTCGATTCTCGCGAGCACAGGTACCGAGGAGGCAGCAACGCTCACTGCCGACGTCCCGCTTCGGTCCTCGCAGACATTCACAGCTTCGGCGGGGGAGAGGATTCCAGGCACCGTGATGGCGGCAACGCTCGTCATTGCGATTCTCACCACCATAACAGTTATCGGACAAGTAGTCAGGGCATCAGCGCATGCCTGGCGTGCGTACGGCCACTAAATTCGGCAAGATGTGACTCATGACTGAATCGGTACCTCTCTCTCCATCGCCATCCGGCAACCACACCCTGATCATTATTCCGACGTACAACGAGATGTCGACGCTGCCGACAATTCTGGAC
>CABKMD010000152.1 GCA_902373435.1 uncultured Actinomyces sp. | reverse complement strand
CTTCCAGATCGGCGTCGGCATGGTCATCCCCGGCTGGGATGAGGGCCTCGTGGGCAAGCGCGTGGGAGACCGCGTCCTGCTCTCCATCCCCGCTGAGCTCGGCTACGGCGCGCGTGGCGTCCCGCAGGCTGGCATTCCCGGCGGCGCGACCCTTGTGTTCGTCACCGACATCCTGGGCGTGAACTGATCTCACGCGATGTGGGGCGGGCCGGCACAAGAGTGCCGGCCCGCCCCACATCTGTGTCACGCGTGGACTACTCGCGGGGGAGAGCCGGGCAGGCGATGCCCGTGCGGGCGTGGCACTCGTAGCCGCCAGGGTTCTTGAAAAGGTACTGCTGGTGGTAGTCCTCCGCGTACCAGAAACGCGCGGTGGAGTCCCCCTTGGGAGCGGGGGAGAAGACCGTCTGAATCGGGCCGAAACCGCGCTTCGTGAGCACCTCCTGGTAGGCCGCTCGCAGGGCGGTCGCGTCGTGCAGCTGCTCGTGCGTGGTCGTCCAGATCTGCGAACGATACTGGTCGCCGATGTCGTTGCCCTGACCGCCGACCTGCGTGGGATCGTGGATCTCGAAGAAGAGACGAACCAGGTCAGCGGTGCTCGTGAGTGCGGTATCGAAGACGACGCGTACGGTCTCCGCATGCCCCGTCGAATGCGAGCACACCTGCTCGTATGTGGGATCGATGGCGTGACCGCCCATGTAGCCGGTCGCCGTGGTGATGACCCCGGGAGCGTTCCATAGGGCCTTCTCAACGCCCCAGAAGCAGCCTGCGGCAAGGTAGATGACCTCTTGGCCGGCACCGGCCTCGGCCCTCATATTCGAGCCGAGGACCGCGTGCGTGGAGACGTGAACGTTTGTGTGTGCCTGCTTGAAAAACGATGTCATGGGTCCCAGTATGCGCCCCTCGTGTCAGGTAAGCGCGCTGCGCATACGGAAATGGGGGAGTGGGCGGGTACGCTTAGGGAAGAACGATAAGGAGGGACCGTGGCCGACACTCGCGAACAGCCGCGCTGGAAGCTATCCGACCTGATGGGCAGACTCTCAGCCGCCCTACCGACGAAGCATGCAGATGAGTCGGCAGTCGCACCCGTCATGCTGTCGGTGCGCGAGGAACACGAGGATGAGCGCGACGTCGCCGCTGCCGTTCCGCGCACCCTCCGCGTGGCCGCGGCGTTCTCGTGGCGCACCCTCGTTGTCGCCGGCCTGGTCATGGCCGTTCTGTGGGGGATTGCCCGCCTGACGATCGTTATCATGCCGGTCGCGATTGCGCTGACGGTGGCGGTGCTCCTGGAGCCCCTCGTCTCCTGGATGCGTCGCCGCCTGCATTTTCCCTCGTCGTTGGCAGCGACCGTCGGCCTGCTCGTCTTCTTTGCGGCCGTCGCCGGTGCGCTCAGCCAGGCCGCCGCCGAACTCATCCAGCAGGTCCCGCAGCTGGCCTCGCAGGCCGCGGACGGCTTCCGCGCCCTCCTCGACGCGATTGTGCACAACGAGTTCCTGCAGAACGGCCCGTTGAAGATGGACACGACCGTCCTGACGGCCGCGGCCGAGCAGCTGCGTTCCGAGCTGGTGAACTGGCTGAATAGCAACAAGGAAACGCTGGCGACCGGTGCCCTGACCATCACCTCGTCGGTGGGCACGCTGGCCACCTCCGGCCTGACGATGCTCTTCTGTCTGTTCTTCTTCCTGAAAGAGGGCCGCTCGATCTGGCTGTGGTGTGTGCGTCTGCTGCCCGCCCCCGCCCGTGTTCCCGTCCACGAGAGCGCGATCCGCGGCTGGGCGACCTTCGGCTCCTACGTCCGCACCCAGATCCAGGTGGCGGCTATCGACGCGATCGGCATCGCGCTGGGTGCATTCTTCCTGGGTGTACCCCTGGCTATTCCGATCGGCGTCATCACGTTCTTCGCGGCGTTCGTGCCGATTCTGGGCGCCCTGACGTCCGGCGTCATCGCGGTGCTGGTGGCGGCCGTGAACGGCGGCCTGACGAAGGCCATCATCATGCTGGTGATCATCCTGGTGGTCCAGCAGATCGAATCCAACATCCTGCAGCCCTTTATGATGTCGAACGCCGTGTCCCTGCACCCCGTTGCCGTCATGCTCGTCATCACCGCCGGATCCGCGATCGCAGGCATTGCGGGCGCGATCTTCTCGGTGCCGATCGCGGCCTTCATCAACGCGACCGTCATGTACCTGCACGGCCACGACCCGATGCCCGAGCTGGCGACCGCCCAGGACCGCCCGGGTGGCCCTCCCGGCATCCTCGAGGAGAAGATCGCCGCCTCCTACGCGGGTAAGCCCGACACGCGCCCGTACGTGGCTCGCGTGGAGTCGAACGAGGACGAGGTTGTGGCATCTGTGGATCTGCACGTCGAGGCCCGAGTTGAGTCGGAAGTGGACGACACGACCCGAGAGGAAGCTCCCGCTGGCGAGAAGCAGAAGCCGGGTGAGCCTCCGACGCCCCACGTGGAGGCGTAAGGCTTCTTCATGCGCATACGCAATGCGAAGCGGGTCCCACCACCTGGTGGGACCCGCTTCGCGTTGATTGAGAGTGAGGGGGCGAGGCCGGGTGAGCCTGCTCGCCTGAGAACTCAGCCTTCGAAAGGTTTGGTGTCGAGAATCTCGACGTCGATCATGCGGCCCGTGGGGGCCTCGAAAGAGAGCATGTCTCCGGCCTTGTGACCGATGACCGCGGCACCCAGGGGAGCCTGCGCGGAGAAGACCTGGATACCCAGGTCGCCGCCGGCATCGCGCGAACCGAGCAGGAACTTCTGCTCGCGGCCCGCAACCAGGGCGGTGACAACCATGCCGGGCTCGACGATGCCGTCGTCGGCGGGGGTCTCTCCGACCTCTGCGTGCTCCAGCATTTCCTGGAGGGCCTGGATGCGGGTCTCGTTCATGGACTGCTCGTTGCGCGCGGCGTGGTAGCCGCCGTTCTCGCGCAGGTCGCCCTCCTGGCGGGCGGCGTCGATGAGGCGCGCGATCTCGACGCGCTTGACCTCGACGCGCTCCTTCAGCTCGCTTGCGAGCAGGTCGTACTGTGCCTGCGTGAGCCACTGTGTGTCAGCCATGGTCCCTCCAATGACGTGTCAGTAATCGAGCGCCGGCACACGTGTGCCAGCGCGCATGATGTCGAGTGTAGCAACATTGCGCCTGGCAACGGGCGCAGACCGGTCGGGCGGTGCGTCAGGAATTCAAGACCGCCAGGTAGACGGCGACGCAGTGGCAGGCCCACGCGGCGACGGTGAAGGCGTGGAAGATTTCGTGGAAGCCGAACCAGGCGGGGGAGGGGTCGGGCTTCTTCGTGCCGTAGACGACCGCTCCCAGCGTGTACAGGATGCCTCCGGCGACGATGAGCCACACGACGATGGGGCCGCCGCCCGCCCACAGCTGTGGCAGATACCAGACCGCGACCCAGCCGAGCACGACGTAGACAAGGGTGGTCAGCCAGCGTGGGGCGGTGGGCCAGAAGAGGTTGAGGAAGATGCCGACGACTGCTCCACCCCAGACGACCGACAGGAGGACCGTCGCGTCGGATCGGTCCAGGAGTGCGATCGTGATCGGCGTGTAGGTGCCCGCGATTAGCAGGAAGATGTTGGAGTGGTCCAGGCGCTTCCACATGATCTCCCAGCGCGGGGCCCAGTAGAAGCGGTGGTAGGCCGCGGAGACGCCGAAGAGGACGAGGGAGCACGCCAGATAAACGGCGGATCC
>CABKMD010000151.1 GCA_902373435.1 uncultured Actinomyces sp. | reverse complement strand
CTGGGCCTTCGCCTCCTTCGGCTACATCCTCGGCTACCTCCTCGTCGCCGCGATCGCCGGCCTGGCAGCCCAGCGCGGCGCCGACCGTCGTATCCTCACCATGGCGCCGACCGCCGTCGTGTCCCTCTTCTCCGTGTACATCGCGGGCCTGGCCTGGATGATTCCCTTCGCGCACATGACGATCGAACAGGGCCTGATGAAGGGCTTCGTTCCCTTCATCATCGGCGACCTGCTGAAGGCCGCCGTGGCCACCGGCGCCTTCCCGGTGCTGCGCTCCATCTTCCGCTGAACCCCGCGCTCCAGCGCAACGCGAGTCGGCCTCGTCCCTATGAGGGGGCGGGGCCGTCGCCGTATCTCGCGTGCGCAGTGGTGACATGTGTAATGGAGCGTGACGGGGCTGGGCGCACGCGGGTACTATTGGCAGGGTGAACGCTTCTGACATGCATCCCGTCCTCGTCGTCGACTTCGGCGCGCAGTATGCCCAGCTGATCGCGCGCCGCGTGCGTGAGGCCAACGTCTACTCCGAGATCGTCCCCCACACCATGAGCGTGGCGGACATGCTCGCCAAGGAGCCCGCCGCCATCATCCTGTCCGGTGGCCCGTCTTCCGTGTACGAGGAGGGTGCGCCCTCCGTCGATCCCGCGATTTTTGAGGCTGGCGTGCCCGTCCTGGGCATCTGCTACGGCTTCCAGACCATGGCCCACGCCCTCGGCGGCAAAGTCGGTCGTACCGGCACCCGCGAGTACGGGCACACCGAGGCCACCGTGGCCGGTGACTCCTGCCTGTTCGGCGGCACCCCCGACGACCAGATCGTGTGGATGAGCCACGGCGACGCCGTCCAGGGCGCGCCCGAGGGCTTCACCGTCACGGCCTCCACCTCCGAGACCCCCGTCGCGGCCTTCGAGTCGCGTGAGCGTCGCCTCTACGGCCTGCAGTGGCACCCCGAGGTGGGCCACTCCCAGTTCGGCCAGGACGCCCTGAAGAACTTCCTCTACGAGGGTGCCGGCGTGGAGCCTTCGTGGACCGCCGGTTCCATCGTGGACGAGCAGGTTGCCAAGATCCGCGAGCAGGTCGGCGACGCGCAGGTCATCTGCGCCCTGTCCGGCGGCGTGGACTCATCTGTGGCCGCGGCCCTCGTGCACAAGGCTGTCGGCGACCAGCTCACCTGCTTCTTCATCGATCATGGCCTGCTGCGTGCGGGCGAGCGTAAGCAGGTCGAGAACGACTACGCGCGCGGCATGGGTATTCGCGTCATCACGTGCGATGAGTCCGAGCGCTTCCTGTCCGCCCTGGCCGGCGTCACCGAGCCCGAGGCGAAGCGTAAGATCATTGGCCGCGAGTTCATTCGTTCCTTCGAGGCCGCCCAGAAGCAGGTTATCGAAGAGGTTGGCGCCGCTGGCGGCGAGGTGAAGTTCCTCGTCCAGGGCACCCTGTACCCCGACGTCGTCGAGTCCGGCGGTGGCGAGGGCGCGGCCAACATCAAGAGCCACCACAACGTGGGCGGCCTGCCCGAGGACATGACCTTCGAGCTGGTCGAGCCCCTGCGCACCCTCTTCAAGGACGAGGTGCGCGCGGTTGGCCGCGAGCTGGGCCTGCCCGATTACCTGGTGAACCGTCAGCCCTTCCCGGGCCCGGGCCTGGGTATCCGCATCATCGGTGAGGTCACGCGCGAGCGCCTCGACATCCTGCGCGCCGCCGACCTGATCGCCCGCGAGGAGCTCACCGCCGCCGGCCTGGATCAGGAGATCTGGCAGTGCCCGGTCGTCCTGCTCGCCGACGTGCGTTCGGTGGGCGTCCAGGGTGACGGCCGCACCTACGGTCACCCGATCGTGCTGCGCCCCGTGTCCTCCGAGGACGCGATGACGGCCGACTGGACCCGTCTGCCCTACGACGTTCTGGCACGCATCTCCACGCGCATCACCAACTCGGTGCCCGAGGTCAACCGCGTCGTCCTCGACGTGACCTCCAAGCCCCCGGCCACCATCGAGTGGGAATAGCCCGAAAGCTCATATTTAAGCGAAGAAAACCACAGTTGAACTGGGGTTTAATTGTACTGCGGGTTTTGGCGACATCACGTTGTCGGAATGCCGCCACGTCCGAGGGAAATGTCGTCAGCAATTTCGAGGTGCGCCCTGGCCTGTGGCTTCTATAGCCTGCGATTATCCTCTGCGGCACCTCATAGATGACGAAGCGTCTCGCGATAAGTTCGCAATCCTTCTTCCCCGATCTCAGAAACGACTCTGCCAAGCGCATCGAGTATGTCCTGCCGCTGCTCTGGCAGACGACCTTGCATCATCACGGGGTTCGATGCGCCGAGCATGGCGAATTCAACGGGAATCGAGAGGCTCTCGACGAGCGCCATGACCTCCTCGTACTTCTCGGTCTCGGATTCCTCGGCTCAATTCCCGCGCTCGATCTCGCTGTAGAGCTCCGAGTCGGGGAACACCGTGAGCATGTTCGCCGCGACAAGCCACGGGTTCGCCTTGTTGAAGACCGCGGCGGATTTCTTCGCGCCAACGACGCCTCGGCCCTTTCCGCTGACCCCGACGAGGTAGAAGAAGGCGTAGCCTATGCCCGCCGCATCGAGCCGGGCGCACTGCTCCACTACGTCGGCTGCCGTGTACCCCTTGCGCATGAACGATAGCGCATCGTCGTCGCCGGCCTGAACTTGAACGGCAGCTCGTCGTAGAGCGTGCAGAACTTGCACTTTCCGTGCGTGCACCCGGCCGTCGCCTCCAACAGGAGCGAGTCGGCCTCGTAGGGCGGTCTCCATATCGTTCCCGTGTAGTGCATGGCGCCTCCTTGTCTCCTAGGTATCGGAGATAAGGATGGCGCGCCCGTGCATGAAATATAAGTACGGTATTAATTTGGGAGTAGTAATATATATTGCACTATTGGGCGTAAACAGCACTTTGGAGAGTATATGGCACGCAATAAATTCATGGACGAGAGCCAGGTCGCGCGCTGCGAGTCGATGGCGCGCCTTCAGTCGGTCATCGGCGGGAAGTGGAAGATACTCATCCTCTGGTACATCCACGCCTACGAGGTGCAGCGCTTCGGCGAGCTCATGCGCAGGCTCGACGGGATATCCCAATCGACGCTCACCAAGCAGCTGCGCGAGCTGGAGGCCGACGGCCTCGTCCATCGCGAGATATACAGGGAGATCCCGCCGAAGGTGGAGTACACGCTCACCGAGGCCGGGCAGGGCTTCGCCCCGATACTGAACGACATGCTCCTTTGGAGCCAATCAGCGCTGCCCGCCAACGCGGATACTCCGACGTCCGTCGGCGTTGCCAGGCTCTAGAATCGGCGGAACGGGCTTTAGGAGAAGATTCCGTAAGATTGCGAACCGCCTTACGCGAACATCGTCGATCGCAACCGCACGGAAACGCCGTTGGTTTCTTTGCATGCGTGTTAACGGGCAAAAGTTGTATATTATGCAATATATTGCCCGTTAACATGAATTGGGAGATCAGATGAACGAACCGCTGTATCGCAGGGAACGCTACCTGAAGAAAATCCGGCCCTATTACGATGCGGACGACATCATCAAAGTGGTGACCGGCGTGCGCCGCTGCGGAAAATCGTGCCTCATGAGGTCCATTGCCGACGAGCTACTCGAACGCGGCGTGCCCGAAAAAGACATCGTCTTCATCGACCTCGACTCCAGGAGGCTCCGCAACGTCCGAACGCCCGACCAGCTCGAGGAGACCATCGAGGCCAGGCTGGAAGACGACGACCCGAAGTATCTCTTTATCGACGAGGTCCAGAACGTTGCCGGGTTCGAGGAGGTCATCAACGCATACAGAAACGACGGCGGCTTCTCGCTGTTCGTCACCGGCTCGAACTCCTACCTCCTCTCGGGAGACCTTGCGACCAAGCTCACCGGGCGGTACGTCGAGTTCGACATGTTCACCTTGGGTTTCAGCGAATACCTGCAAATGAAGGAGCATCTCGGGCAAACCTTAGAATCCGATGCGCTGGAGTTCGAGGCGTGGCTCAAAG
>CABKMD010000150.1 GCA_902373435.1 uncultured Actinomyces sp. | reverse complement strand
GGATCTGCGCATCGCCTTCGACTTCGATGGGGTGCTTGCCGACGATTCGGCCGAGCGCGTGTTCCAGAGCGGGGGCCTCGAGGAATATCAGGAGAATGAGAGCGCCCTGGCCGAGGTGCCTCTCGACCGTGGGCCGATGGCCGATTTCCTGGAGAAAGTCAACAGAATTCAGGGTCTCGAGGACTCGAAAAGCGTGGATGATCCGCAGGGGTACAGGCGTCGGGTCAGCGTCGCCGTTGTGACGGCGCGTAGCGCCCCCGCTCACGAGCGTGCGATCAATTCGATCCACCAGTGGGGCCTGCGCGTCAATGACGCCTTCTTCCTGGGAGGCCTCCCGAAGGGGGCCATGCTGGAGGTGTTGCAGTCGCACATCTTCTTCGACGACCAGCGCCGCCACGTGGAAGGCGCGTCGCTGTCCACCCCGAGCGTCCACATCCCCTTCGGAGAAATCAACCGGGAGTAGGTGCTGGGGCATGTGTCGGTCGCTCGTCGTCAATCCTGCTGTGCTGCGATCCCGGTCCGGCGGTCGCAGATGTGGGCGGGGCCTGGGAGACTAGGCACATGAGCTCATCCGCGCGCGATGCCCGCCGCCTCACCCCCGTCGAGGTGGCGACCGCTGGCGCGCTCTCGGGACTGGCCGTCACCTTCGGCCTCATCGCCGCGGTCACCCCCTTCTTCCAGCTCTTCTTCCAGGTCGCCACGGCCGTCCCCCTCGCGATGGTCTCCCTCAAACTGCGACCCCGAGCCGCGGTCGCAGCCTTCGCTTCGGCGATCCTCCTCGCCATCGCCGTCGGCGGCGTCGCCACGGCCGGCCGCTCCTTCCAGGCCGCCCTCGTCGGCCTCGTCATCGGCTTCCTCCACAAGAAACGCGCCTCCTGGCTGCCCGTTGGCGGCGTCGCCGCCGGCCTCGGCGTCGTTTGGGGTGTCGGCACCGGCATCGCGTTCTGGATCCTGTCCGACCTGCGCACCCTCGGCCTCGAAAGCATCCGCAAGACCCTCAACGGCTTCCTCAAGCTGGTCGGACACATCCCCCACTCCGGCGGCTTCGTCGACGCGGGACACCAGCTCGGCCAATGGTTCGTCGACTGGTGGTGGATCTGGATCCCCATCACCCGATTCATCGGCGTGGCCTTCCTGGTCCTCGCGGCCCGGTGGCTCCTCGGCGCAATCCTCAGCCGCATCTCCCTGGACACGGGTTGGGATCCGCTCCTGGACGCGAGCACCCGCTCGGCGGACTCGCGTGATGGCGCCGAGGCCTCGTCCCCCCTGCCTCTGACCCTCACCGATGTCGACTTCACCTACCCCGGCGCCGACCACCCCGCCCTGAGTCGCGTCACCCTGAGCTTCGAGCGCCCCGAGTTCACCGTCGTCGTCGGGCGCAACGGCTCGGGCAAATCCACCCTCGCCCTCCTCCTCGCGGGCACCGAACCCGGCTCTGGGACGCGCCGGGGCGGCGGCGCCCTCGGGGCTGTCGGCGGGACCGCGCTCGTGGGGCAGCGCTCAGAACTCCTTGTTCTCGGACAGAGTGTCGCCGAAGATGTCACCTGGGGTATGAGCGCACAGCAAAGCGCCGACCTCGACCTCGAGGAGCTGCTCGAGCGCGTCGGCCTCGCCGGCCTCGCGGATGCCGACCCTCGCTCCCTGTCCGGCGGGCAGCTCCAGCGCCTCGCGCTCGCGGGCGCGCTCGCTCGCTCCCCGCGCCTGCTCATCTCCGACGAATCCACCGCCATGATCGACCGTGCGGGGCGCGCCGATATGCTCGACCTCCTCGCCTCCCTGCCCGCGCGTGGCATCGCCGTCGTTCACATCACCCACGACCCCACCGAAAGCGCGCGCGCCGACCGCGTCGTCACGATTCGTAGCGGGCGCATCGTCTCCGACCGGCGCACGGGGGAGGGCGCTCCCCTCATCGCCGAGGCCGGGGATACTCCCGAGTCCACCGACCCCGGTGCGCTGTCTGCGTCTTCCACGGCGGGCGCGCCCGCCCTCATCAAGGCCGCCCACCTATGGGCTG
The DNA here is from genome assembly GCA_902373435.1 of uncultured Actinomyces sp. Classification (GTDB taxonomy): domain Bacteria; phylum Actinomycetota; class Actinomycetes; order Actinomycetales; family Actinomycetaceae; genus Pauljensenia. The sequence continues at coordinate 2,013 of CABKMD010000150.1, read as the reverse complement.
ACCGCGTCGCCCACACCTACGACCTCGGCACCCCCTGGGAGAAGCCGGTCCTGCGCGACGTCAGCCTGATCCTCGACCCCGGCCAGGCCATGCTCATCACCGGAGACAACGGATCGGGCAAGACGACGCTCTCGCGAGTCCTCACCGGCCTGCTCGTCCCCACCTGGGGGCGGGTCACCCTCGGCGGGCGCCCCATGGAGCGCTGCGTCGGCGACGTCGCCCTCTCCATGCAATTTGCGCGCCTCCAGCTCCAGCGACCCTCCGTGCGCTCCGATATCCTCGCTGCCGCCGGACATGGCCCGCGCATCGGCACCGGATCCGCGCACCGCAAGGGTGCCATCAGCCGCGAGGAAGGCGACCGCATCGTCGCCGAGGCCATGGAGCTCGTCGGCCTCGATCCGGCCCTCGCAACGCGCGGCATTGACGACCTCTCCGGCGGCCAGATGCGACGCGTTGCCCTCGCCGGGCTTCTCGCCTCCCACCCGAGCGTCCTTATTCTCGACGAACCCATGGCGGGCCTCGACGCCGCGTCGCGTGACCTGCTCATCTCCGTCCTGGACGAGCGGCGCCGCGCAGGACTATCCATCCTCGTGATCTCCCATGACCTCGAGGGCATGGACTCCCTGTGTGACACCCGCGGACACCTCGCCGAGGGGGTGCTCTCATGATTGAACCCCACTCCGCCTGTGGAGCGACCGGCCCCGGCGGCGGCGCCAGCGAGGGCCGATTCTCGAGGATCCCGCCCGGCCTCGGCGAAGGGCCCCCGCGCCCGAAGCCGCGGCGAAGCGCGGGCTTCCCTCTGCCTCGACCTCTGCCCTGGTCGACGCCGCTGTCGCGCGCCTGGCCCGGCACGCTCATTGCCTGCTGGACCGTGCTCACCACCTGCGTGATTCTTTCGCCGCGCTGGTCGACGCTCGCGATCGTCGGCGGCCTCCTTCTTCTTGCCTCGCTGATCATTCGGCTTCCCCTCAGCGTCGCACCGCGTCCGCCCATGTGGCTCATCTCCGGCTTCATCGGCGGCTGCATCGGCGCCTGGCTGGGGGATGGGCTCGAGCTCTTCCTGTGCGTCTCCACCCTGGCACTCGTCGTCCTGTGGGGGTCCGGACTTATCGCGTGGGTGACGCCGACCGCTGCGCTCGCGGCCGCTCTGCGTTTCTTCCTGCGGCCCCTGCGTCTCCTGGGTGCTCCGGTCGATCAGTGGTCGCTCGTCATGGCCTCCGCCCTGCGAGGCCTGCCGATGTTGCGTGATCAGGCGCAGGCGGTGCTCGATACTGCCAAGCTGCGTCTCGGCCAGGACGTGGCCACGCTGTCGCTGCGCGGGTATGCGCGCCTGTGGGTCGATGTCATTACTGCGGTCCTGTCGGCCACCTCGCGTGGCGCTGCCGAAACCGGGCGTGCCATGTCCATGCGCGGGGCTATCGAGGCTAACGATGGCATGAATCGTGGGGCGCGCGTTCGGCTCGGTTGGGTGGATGCCGCTGTGATCGCCGCGAGCCTGTTGGGTGTCGCTGGCATCGTTGCGTGCAGGTTGATGCTGTAGTGTGCCGGTCGAATCTTTCGTTGTGGTAGCGGGGTTTCATCCAGATTGCGCGGGCTCTTGTGCCCTGGGTCATACGGCGCTGATTTGACGCGGGAGGCGTCATGCCCCTATTCTTTCTGGGTACGCGCGAGTGGCGGAATAGGCAGACGCGCACGGTTCAGGTCCGTGTTCCAGTGATGGAGTGGGGGTTCAACTCCCCCCTCGCGCACGATGAAACCGCAGATCCTACGGGGTCTGCGGTTTTTGTTTTCCCTGGTTGTGGCTGCGGTGTCGCCGCTCCTGTTTTCTCGTGTTGCTTGTGGTCCCACGGGCGGCCGGGCGCCCGCGGTCTGTTTGGGCCTGGCTGCGCCGTGGGCGGCGGCTCGCCCGCGAGCCGTCCGCGCTGCGAGCCTTCGGCTCGGCGCGTCGCCTCGAAGCCCGGCCAGGCCCCGCCACGGGCTATAGGCGCAAACGTGGTGCTTTAGACGGCGTGT
>CABKMD010000149.1 GCA_902373435.1 uncultured Actinomyces sp. | reverse complement strand
CAGGCCGACCTGCCGGAGGCGCGCCGGCTCAGCGTCGTGATCATCTACTCCTACGCCCCCAACGCCGAAGCGCCTGGCACCGGACTACTCTCCGAAGAATCCATGGACCCCTCTGCCCTCTCACAGGACGACCGCGCCTTCCTTGATGAGGCGATCGCCGACTACAACCAGCAGTTCGGGGTCAGCTTCGGCACCGATGCCTCGGGATTTGAGGGATACTACACGAGCCTGTCAACGGCTCTCGCTGAACGACGCATCGACCTGGTCATCGTCGTCGACATGTTCCTCACCGGCTTCGACTCCAAGTCCCTCAATACCCTGTGGGTCGACAAGAACCTGCGTGCCCACGGCCTCATCCAGGCTTTCTCGCGTACGAACCGAATCCTCAACTCGGTCAAGACATACGGCAACATTGTGTGCTTCCGGAACCTTGAGCAGGCCACCGAAGACGCGATCGCTCTCTTCGGCAACAAGGAGGCGCGCGGCCAGGTCCTCCTGCGCCCCTACGGCGAGTACCTGTCCACCTACCTGGAGATCGTCGAGCAGCTTCGCATCGACTTCCCGCTGCCCATCGGATCGATCGCCTCCGAAAAGGAACAGAAGCGCTTCATCGACCTCATGGGACAGGTTCTGCGCCTGCGCAACATCCTCACGTCCTTCGACGACTTCGAGGGTGACGACACGATCGCCCCGCGCGAGCTCGAGGACTACCGGAGCGTCTACCTGGACCTCTATCACGAGGCGCGCGAGCGCTCGAGGGTGGATAAAGAACCGATCGCGGACGACCTCGTCTTCGAAATGGAGCTCGTCAAGCAGGTCGATATCAACGTCGACTACATCCTCATGCTCGTCGAGCATCATCGGGGCGAGCGCGGCGACGGCGACGACCGAGAAATCCCCGTCGAAATCACGCGCGCCCTCGCTGCGTCACCCGCCCTGCGCGGCAAGCGCGACCTCATCGAAGAGTTCTACCGCCGGGTGTCCCTCAACGGGGACGTTCCCACAGAGTTCGAGTCCTTCATCGCCGCCAAACGCGACAGTGAGCTCGACGCAATCATCGAGGCCGAACGCCTCGGCGAGGGCGCGCGGGACTTCGCCTACGACTCCCTGCGAGAGGGCTACGTCCCCGACGAAGGGACCGGCCTGTCCTCTATCCTCCCGCCGGCCCGCCGCTTCGGTGGCGGTGGCAGCCGCGAAGCCAACCGCTCGCGCGTCCTGAACGCCCTCCGGACCTGGGTCGAACGCTTCTCCGGACTCGGAGGACTGTGACGAAACGGCCCCGGCCTCGTTCATGACGACGAGGCCGGGGCCGAGTCTTATGTGCATGCAGTCCGCGTGGGCGCTGCACCCTCCCCGTCTGTGTCCGTTCCGGGGAGGGCGGACGTTACTGTCCGGAGGTGCCTGTGAGCGTCCAGCGCTGAGACTTGGAGGCGTCGGAGCACCGGGAGATGACCGCCTGCGTGGCATCGCGCGTCGTGTCGCCCGGGATCGTCAGGCACAGGCCGGACGAACGGTTTTCGAGCTGGCCGTTCTCGTTGACATCCCACATCTGGGATTCCAGAGCTGGGTAGCAGGTCCACATGTGCACGACCGTGCCCTCCTCGGTGTCGTTGCCCAGGACATCGACGCAGCGGTCGCCGATGCGGATGTGCCCGTCACCCTCGTAGACGACAGTCTGTGCGGGGCTGTTTGCAGAGCAGTTGCTGTTCCACACAGGGGTGCCGTCGGTGCCTGTCGGATCCTGGGAGGTCAGGCACTGGCCGAGGCCGTTGCGCAACTGGCCGACCATAGTCGCGGGCACCAGGGTCTCGTGATCCGCATCGGAGGTGGGGGAGAAGACCACCATGTCCCACGAGGACAGGCGACCCACGTTGAACGTGAGAGTCGTGCGGCCCTGCTCATCCGTGCCCGTCGTGAAGTCGAGGGGCGTCGGGCGGCCACCGTCGTCGTCAGGGCTGACGGCGAAGATCGAACCGGGGACCTGCTCGCCGTCCTCCAGATGGTAGGTGACGGACGTGTTGTCGAAGGGCAGGATCCGCTTGGCGGCGTTACGCCAGTACTCGTCGTTGCCCTCGTTGTCGTTGGTGCGCAGGTTGATCAGGTGCAGGGCCGTGCCCGCGTTGGACGTCATCGTGTTCGCCCAGATCGTGTTCGCGGCTCCGTCCGTCGAGGTCGGCAGGCTCACACCGTTCGTTGACACCTCGACCTGGCGCTCCTTGCGCGTCAGGTTATCGCCGAAGAGCAGGTTCTCGTAGGCGGTGGAGATGTTGTAGTAGTTCTTCATCCACGTCTGAAGGTCCGTGGACATGGAGCGAGAGGAACTGGGGAAGAACTCGTTGTCGAGCATGCGCCCGTAGTCGCCGAGCTCCAGGTGGTGCGCGCCGTTCGCCGCGAATGCCGCGTCCGCGAGCTTAACGGAGTCCGTGTTGAACTCGCGCAAGGTGATGCAGTCGATGTTGACGGGCGTGTAATTCTGATCGTTCGGAACCCAGTAGGAGATCGTGTGGACGCCGGGCGTGAGCTCGATCGTATCTGTCATGTCCTTCCACGTGTAGTAGCTGCCCGTCGCGTCGAAGTGGACGTACTTGATGAGCTTCTGCTGCCCGGTCTTACCCATGTCGAGGATCATCTGGTGGTAACTGGGATCGTTGTCCTGCCTCGCGTAGCGCGTTGCAAGCGTGAAAGTGCCGCCCTGGCCGGCGTCGATGGTGAAGGTGACGGTGGAGCCGCCCTGGGAGAAATCGCCGGCGTACGCACCACCCGAGGCCGAGTCGTCACCGGAGAGGATGTGGGCGCCGCCGCTCACGCTCGCCTGGTCGGATTCGGCTTCGATGCGCGTCCCCTCGTCTGGAGTCACCTGCGGATGGATGTGCTTGCTGGAGTCCTTCGGGTCAGCAACCCACGACGCCGGGTCGTAGTTGTTCGCGTAGGCGGCGACGATCTGCGGCTTGTTCGCCGACTTGCTGCGTGCGTCTTGCAGGGAGGAGGCGACCTGCTGGTTTGTTTCGTTGTGGTCCCACAGCTCGGTGTAGATGTACGAGGCCGAGGACGGACCGATCTTGTCGGTGCCCGCGCGGTCGGGCAGGTTGATGCCGGTGGCGGTGCCGGTCTTGGATGCTGTTTCGTTGACGAGAGCGGTCAAGCCGTCGGTCAGGTCCACGGAGTTACCGGACGCGTCCTTCTTACTGGTCTGTCCGAGCGTGTCGATATGCGTGCCGTCGAACCCGAAGGCCTTTTTCTGGGTCACGTACTGATCCGTGATGTAGCTGCGCCACCCCTGGTTGTTGACGTTCATCATGGTCATGTGGTTCTCGGGCTTGGGTGTCCCCTCGGGGGTGTTGACCCACCATTGGGAGCCGAGGCCTCGGCGCCAGTAGGAACCGTCGTCGTTGCGTAAGATCTACTCGTCGGGGATGCGCGAGGAGTCGTAGCCGTCATTGGCCGCGTACGCCATCGAGTAGGCGAGTGAGCCCATGTTGGCTCTCTTCGCGTCGGTGATGTAGTCGGTGATCGTCTTCTTTGAGGCATAGTTGTTTTGGTACCACAGCGGCCACTCGTTCTCGAGGTCGCCGGTGGCGACGGGCTGCTCGTGACGGTACTGCCAGTCGTAGTACTGCAGTGCGTTGATGTGGTAGTCCTGGCTGAGCTTGTCGATGTAGTCCTGCGGATTCTGGAAGAGGAACGACTCGTAGGTGGTGTGTCCGTCCGTGCCCTCGGGGGCGGTGGGCTTGAAGTGGGAGAGGAAGCCCATGCGCGGGAAGCGCGTCCAGCTGGTGGATGCGTCGATGGCCGTTTCCGCGTGGGTGCCGTCGGCGCCGGTCGCGGTGACGAGGTACCCCTGGTTGTTCTCGCTCGGTGTCGTGTAGGTCCAGGTGGCCTTGCCGTTTTCGACGGTAGCGTCGCCCGAGTCAATCTCAACGCCGAGGTGGCTGACGGAGAAGTGGACGGTTCCCCCGGTCGAGGCATCGGCAGTGATCGTCGCCTGTGTGCCCGGTTCGTGCGTGGACTTGTCCGTGTAGGTACGGGTGACGTGCGCCGTGCCCGTGGCGGTGGCCGGTGTGCTGCTCGGCAGGGGCA
>CABKMD010000148.1 GCA_902373435.1 uncultured Actinomyces sp. | reverse complement strand
CGCCGAGGAGCGTGCAGCCGCCTGGATTCAAGAGAACATGACCAAGCCTGTCGTCGCCTACATCGCGGGCTTCACGGCCCCCGAGGGCAAGACCATGGGCCACGCGGGCGCGATCGTGTCTGGCTCGTCCGGCACGGCTGCCGCGAAGGCGGAGGCACTCGAGGCCGCGGGTGTGCGCGTGGGTCGCACCCCCTCGCAGACGGCGCAGATCGCGCGCGAGATCCTCTCGCGCTAACGTCACAGCACAAATCGGCCCGGGGTCGGCGCGCAGCGTCGCGGCCCCGGGCCGATTCTGACACTATGGGCCTGTGAGCGAGCGCATCAGAGAAGTACCCAGCCCCCGGCGAACCACGACCAGGTACGTGGCGGATCGAGCGACGATCCGTGTGGCCGTCCCGCAGGGGTGGGCGCGCGGTGTGCTCGCGGGTGTCGAGGCAGCCTTCGCAGGCTGGGGTCTGATCACGGTGTTCACGATGATCGCCTACCTGACGTTGCGCTCGAACTCGTGGATGAATGACACGACGCCGCGCGACGCGCTCGGCCTGGGTGGCGACCTGTGGGCCGCCGTCATTGGCGGCACGTCGGTTGTGGGGGACGTGCACTATCGCGCGATCCCGACGCTGATGGGTGCTCTGCTGATTGTTCTTGTGCGGCTCCTGCTGCGCGCGACGGCTGGTTTCCCGCGCAGCGCCGCGCTGTTTGCCGTGCCTGGCTTCCTGCTGACCTCGTGGCTCCTAGCGGGGGCCTCGGGTAGTCATGCGCATTGGTGGACGGGCACGATTGGCGGTGTGTTGATCCCGTTGATCGGCTCGGTCTGGTTCGTCGCCTCGGGCTATTCGCGTGATCATGAGGTGCCGTCGATGCAGCGCTGGATTTCGGGTGGCCTGAAGCTGGGCGGTCTGTCGGTGGTGGTGCTCGTGGCTGCGTCGTTCGTCGCCTCGATCATCGCTCTCGTCGCGGGGTGGAGCCGTATGGCGGGTATTCAGGAGCTCCTGGGCGCTTCGTCGGCCGCGGATACGTCGTTCATTGTCGGTGGGCAGGTGTTGTTTGCGCCGACAGTCATGGCGTGGGCGGCCTCCTGGTGGTCGGGTGCGGGCTTTGTGACGGCGACGGATTCGCTGCATTCGCCGACGGTCGTGGGCGCCGGTCCGATTCCGCCGATTCCGCTTCTTGGAGCAGTCCCAGAGACAGCCCCCGGCCTGTGGGTGATCCTCGCGCCGATTGCGCTGGGTATTGGCCTCGGCGTCGTCGCGGCTCGTTCGTTCCGTCGCGAGCACCTGTTGCACCAGAGTGCCCAGGGCGTGCTGGCCTCGGTGATCACGGCGTCGGTGACGGCCCTGTGGATGTGGAGTGCGACGATGAGCCTGGGTTCCGTGCGCCTGTCGTCGATGGGCCCGCGCGTGGGGTGGGTGACGCTCGCCCTGGTGCTGGAGATCGCACTGCCCGCGCTGGTCATCGCCCTGGCGACCCACCCGACGACGCGTGCACTCCTCGGAGAGGGGGCTGGGCGCGTGCACAACGAGGGCGAGGCCCTGCGTCGTCGCGCCGCCGAGCGAGCTTCCCGCGCGGGGGCCACTGCCTCGACGACGGACCAGGCGTGGGCTGAGGCATCCGACCCCGCTGAGGTGGGCGACATGGACGCAGACGCTGACGAGGCCGGGGATCTCGAAGTGGCGGACAGCGAAGCGAGCCGGTCCGAAGGTGACGCGGAAGAACCCGAGACGAAGGCGACGAGGCGCGAGGCCCTGAACTAGACTGAGGGTTGCCGCGACTGGCGAGGGTGGATCACCACCGGGGAGCGGCCGCATTTCCCGCGAGGCGTCGCCCGCCTGGGCGCCTGGGTTTGGTCTCAACCTGGAGGAACTATGTCCGTCTCCCTGGACAACCTGGAACCCATTGACGTGCGCCCCATCAAGCGGGCCCTGATCTCCGTGTACGACAAGACGGGCCTGGAGGACCTTGCCCGCGCGCTTGGTCAGGCCGGCGTGGAGATCGTTTCCACCGGCTCCACGGCCGCCCGCATCGCGGACGCTGGCGTGGCCGTCACCCCGGTCGACGACGTGACCGGCTTCCCCGAGGTGCTCGAGGGGCGCGTCAAGACCCTGCACCCCTTCATTCATTCCGGCATCCTGGCCGATCAGCGTAAGGCTGCACACCGCGAGCAGATTGCGCAGCTGGGTATCCGGGCATTCGACCTGGTCGTGTGCAACCTGTACCCGTTCCAGGACACGGTTGCGTCGGGCGCGTCCTTCGATGAGTGCGTCGAGCAGATCGACATCGGCGGCCCGTCCATGGTGCGCGCCGCCGCGAAGAATCATCCCTCGGTCGCAGTTGTGACCTCGCCCGAGCGCTACGCGGACGTGGTCGAGGCCGTGGCGGGAGAGGGCTTTACCCTCGAGCAGCGCCGCGTGCTGGCCGCCGAGGCCTTTGCCCACACGGCGACCTACGACCTGGCGATCGCCGGCTGGCTGGCTGACGAGCTGGATCTTGAGGACGTGCGCGAGACCCTCGACGAGGCCGCCGAGTCCCACCTGGACGCATCCGACGCGGCGTTCCTGGAGTCGCTGGGCTACCAGGCTGCCGAGGACTACGTGGTGGAGGCTCCCGAGGAGGAGGGGCAGACCTCGGGTATGCCCGTGTTTGTCGCCGATGCGTTCGAGCGCGTGGAGTCGTTGCGCTATGGCGAGAATCCGCACCAGGGCGCAGCCGTGTACCGCGAGATCGACGAATCCTTCGAGGACGAGGAGGGTGACGACGAGGCCCTGGCTCCGGGTATCGCGAACGCGCGCCAGCTGCACGGCAAGGCCATGAGCTACAACAACTACACGGATGGCGATGCCGCCCTGCGCGCTGCCTACGATCACGAGCGTCCCTGCGTCGCGATCATCAAGCACGCGAACCCCTGCGGTATCGCGGTGGCCGATGATGTGGCGCAGGCGCACCGCCTCGCGCACGCCTGCGACCCCGTGTCGGCGTTCGGCGGCGTGATCGCCGTGAATCGCCCGGTGAGCGTGGAGCTGGCACGCCAGATCGTCCCGATTTTCACGGAGGTCGTGCTGGCCCCCGATTACGAGGAGGGCGCGCTTGAGGTGCTGAGCGCGAAGAAGAACCTGCGCGTCCTGCAGGTCGAGCCCCCGGCTCGCGGCTCGTACGAGTTCAAGCAGATCAGCGGCGGCCTGCTGGTCCAGGAGCGCGACGACATCGATGCGCCCGGCGACTCGCCGGAGAACTGGATGCTCGCGGCTGGCGCTCCCGCCGACGAGGCGACGCTGGCGGACCTGGAGTTCGCATGGCGCACGGTGCGCGCGGTGCGTTCCAACGCGGTCCTGCTGGTCAAGGACGGCGCCTCGGTGGGCGTGGGCATGGGGCAGGTGAACCGCGTGGATTCCTGCAAGCTGGCGGTCGAGCGTGCGAACACGCTGGGCTCGCGCTCGACGGGTGACGCGGCGGCGTCCAACGTCGACAGTGCGGGTGGCGCTCGCACGTCCGAGGTTGTGGCCGAGGCTCCCGAGCAGCGTTCCATCGGTGCGGTCGCCGCGTCGGATGCGTTCTTCCCCTTCGCGGACGGACTGCAGGTGCTCATCGACGCGGGTGTGAAGGCCGTCGTCCAACCCGGTGGCTCGGTGCGTGACCAGGAGTCGATTGATGCGGCGAACGCTGCGGGCATCACGATGTACCTGACGGGGACCCGCCACTTCGCGCACTGATCAAACCCGCTCATGGGCTCCAGGGGGCGAGCGCCGGTGTGGCGCTCGCCCCCTGAGATTTGCCTCTGTGTGCTTGACAGGGAGCGGTGGGCAGCATATCGTTCAATTGTTGAATAAATGGCTGTTAGTCCTGCTGAAAGGCCCTCTATGACCACCCTGACCGCTCCCCCCGTCGCCGTGCGCGAAAACCGCGTCCTCGCCGACCGCCTCGGTGGCACGATCGTTCGCGAGATCGCGTTGGTTGCCGCCGGAACGATCGCCATGATCGTGCTGGCCCGCATCTCGATCCCACTGCCCTTTACGCCCGTGCCGGTCTCGCTCGGCACGCTCGGTGCCCTCTCGGTCGGCGCGACCCTGGGTGCCCGCCGAGGCCTCGTCTCCGTTGCCGCATACGCCCTCCTCGGCGTCGCGGGTGCCCCGGTCTTCACCGGCACGAACGTCGGCTG
>CABKMD010000147.1 GCA_902373435.1 uncultured Actinomyces sp. | reverse complement strand
AAAACACCGTGACCCCCAACACACACCACACAAACCCAACAAACACAACGAAAAGAGGGCGCCCGACGATTGTCGGGCACCCTCTTGTGCGAAGCGATCAGCTGAGTTCGAGAACAGCAAGGTTCTTGCGTCCCTTGCGAATGAGAGCCAATCCACCAGCGAGAACGTCTTCTTCGTGCAGAACAGCCTCGGGATCCTCAACCTTGAAGTTGTTGATGGAAGCGCCGCCTGAGGAGATCGTACGGCGTGCCGCAGTCTTGCCCTTCTCAAACCCAAGAGCAACGAGAGCGTCGGCCACGGTCGACTCGCCGATGGTGAGGGATGCGCGCGGGAGATCTGCGGTCGCAGCGGCCAGCGTCGCCTCGTCGAGATCACGAATATCACCGCCACCCCACAGGGCCTCAGTCGCGGCAAGAACGCGCTGGAGCTGATCGGCGCCGTGCACGAGCTCAGTGACGGAGGCCGCCAGCGCCTTCTGCGCGGCACGTTGATGCGGACGCTCGGCAACCTCAACGGCGAGCGCCTCGATTTCCTCGCGCGACTTGAACGTAAAGATTTTCAGGAAGCGCACGACGTCGTCATCCGCAACCTGGAGCCAGAACTGGTAGAAGGCGTAGGGCGTCATCATCTCCGGGTCGAGCCAGATGGCACCACCCTCGGACTTGCCGAACTTCGTACCGTCGGCCTTGGTGATGATCGGAGTCGTCATCACGTGGGTATCGACGCCCTCGACCTTACGGATGAGCTCGACTCCGCCCACCATGTTTCCCCACTGGTCGTTACCACCGGTCTCGAGCGTGCAGCCGTTGCGGCGGTAGAGCTCGAGGAAGTCGTTGGCCTGGAGCACCTGGTAGGAGAACTCCGTGTAGGAGATGCCCTCGTCCGAGGCGATACGGCGGGCGACGATGTCCTTGTTCAGCATGGTGCCCACGCGGAAGTACTTGCCGATCGTGCGCAGCAGGTCGATCGCGCTCATCTCCTGGGTCCAGTCCAGGTTGTTCACCATCGTGGCAGCAGCGGGGCCTTCGAAGTCGAGGAACTTCGAAATCTGCGAATGAAGGCGATCCGCCCAGCCCTTCACGACCTCGGTCGACTGGAGCTGACGCTCGCCGCTCTGGCGCGGGTCACCGATCTGCCCGGTTGCGCCACCCACGAGCGCGAGCGGACGGTGGCCGGCGAGCTGCAGGTGACGCATCACGATCAGTTGAACCAGGTGTCCGTGGTGCAACGACGGCGCGGTTGGGTCGTAGCCGCAATAGAAGGTGACAGGTCCGGCGTTCACGTGCTCGCGGAGCGCCTCGAGATCGGTGTGCTGCGCGAGCAGCCCACGCCACTGCAGTTCGTCCAGAATGTCTGTCACGAAAGTTGTCCTTCCTTGCGGATCCGACGGATGAATACCGTCATAGTGTATCGGCTTGCGTCTGCGGGTGTGAGCGCAGCGCCGTTGCCGCCCACCCGCGCGCATCGGCAAGGCCCGCCTCGGCCTCGGCGATCTGCTCGCGGACGCGCTCCGGGGCGGTGCCACCACGCCCGCGGCGCGCACCCACCGACCCTTCGATGGTGAGCACCGAACGAACCTCGGGCGTCAAGGCCAACGAGGCCTGGGCGAGTTCCTCGTCGGTTAGGTCAGCGAGCTCCACTCCCCTAGCCTCGGCGAGGCGCACGCACGCGCCCGAGACCTCGTGCGCATCGCGGAACGGAACCCCCTGCTTGACGAGCCACTCAGCAATATCGGTGGCGAGCGAGAAGCCCTGAGGGGCAAGCTCTTCGAGGCGTTCGAGATGAATCGTCATCGTGTCGATCATGCCGGCGACGGCCGGGCACAGGACGTCGAGGGTGTCGATCTGGTCGAACACCGGCTCCTTGTCTTCCTGAAGATCACGGTCATAAGCGAGCGGAATCCCCTTCAGGACCGCGAGCAAACCGGTCAGATCACCGATCAGGCGGCCAGCCTTGCCGCGGGCGAGCTCCGCGACGTCAGGGTTCTTCTTCTGCGGCATGATCGACGAACCCGTGGAGTACGAGTCGTCCAGCGTCACGTAGCCAAACTCCTTCGTATTCCAGATGACGATTTCCTCCGACAGGCGCGAAATGTCAATGCCGATCTGGGCGCAGATGAAGGCGAATTCGGCGACCACGTCGCGAGCGGCCGTGCCGTCGATCGAGTTTTCGACAGAGTCGGTGAAGCCGAGGGCGACCGCGATGCGACGCGGATCCATACCGAGCGTATTGCCGGCGAGAGCGCCGGACCCATACGGGGAGATAGCTGCGCGCTTGTCCCAGTCGCGAAGACGCGCGACGTCACGTAGCAGCGGCCACACGTGTGCCAGCAGGTGGTGTGCGACGAGGACGGGCTGCGCGTGCTGCATGTGCGTACGGCCCGGCATGACGGCATCGCCAGCGCCCGCGGCCTGCCCGACGAGAGCCTGAGCAATATCAAGAACACGACCGGCCAGGTGCCGTGCCTCCTCGCGCAGGTACACACGGATGAGCGTGGCGATCTGATCGTTACGGGAGCGGCCAGCGCGGAGCTTGCCACCCAGCGTCGCACCCGCTCGCTCGATGAGGCCACGCTCAAGCGCAGTGTGGACGTCTTCATCGTCCGCAGCGGGCACAAACGCACCGGAGGCGACATCCGCGTCCAGGCGTGCCAACGCATCATGCATGTCAGCGCACTCCTGGTCGGTCAGCAGTCCAACGCGATGCAGCTCGTCAGCGTGCGCATGCGAGCCTGCGATGTCCACGTGCGCCAGGCGGAAGTCGAAGTGCGTCGACACGCTCAGTGCAGCCAGCGCCTGCGAAGGCCCTCCGGAAAAACGGCCACCCCACAGTGAGACGTGCGTTTCGGACTGCGACATGAGAATCCTCCTGGATCGGGGACGACGATGATCTACGTATGTTTTAAGAATATTCGAGATGTTGGCGGGCCGCCGACGGCCACACCACGGGAACCTCGCCTCGGACCTTCACCCACGTCGCGATCATGACGAAAAGCATCCAGTTACCTTCGAAGAGTAGGCGCGACTCAGTAAACGACTGAATGAACATCGCGATGATGATGACCGCCGGAATGACGTCCCACAGGTTGTCGTCGATGTGAGCGACCGCGACTTTGACGACGCGATAGAGCGTCCAGATGATAGCGACGGTGATCATGGCCGCGCCCACAAAGCCGGTCGTCAGCGCAGCCTCGACGTATACGTTATGCGCCTGATTGGTCGGCGTCCCATCGGGTCGGATGACGAGAGAGGCAAAAGGCTCCATGTCCGTGGGCCAACCAATGAACCAGCCCCAACCACCGATGGGGCGCTGTGCGACAAGCGGCGCGACTGCGTGCCAGATAACGGAACGCCCGCTCATGTCGGGACTCCGCCCGAAAGCGTCAGCGATCATGTGGCGGCAGAAGAACGCTGCGATTGCCGTCGCAACGCCGACGCCCGCGAACATGCCGACAACGCGTAGACGCAGGTGCACCGGAACGCGGCGCTGCACGACCAGGCCCGCGATGACAACCAGGCACCCGACCGTTGACAGAGCGACCGTCGCCGACTGGGTCAACAACATGACGACGCCACATGCCGACAGCCACAGCACCGTCGAGAGGTGCGCCGAACGTGTCTGCATGTATCGCAGAATCAGGCACACTGCCAGCAAGAGCGCCACGAAAGCAAGGGGGTTTCTGTTGCCCGGAAAGCCCTGAATTGGTCCTCCCCGAAGAAGGCGGCCGTCCACCCAGTAGTAGGAGGCGGGCAGCAAGCCTCTCCCCCACATGATGGGAGGGGCGAGCGGGCCGTGACCAAAGAAGGCAACCAAGGCCTCGAGCACGAATGACGATCCGATGATCCACTGAAACGCGAGGATGAGGGCGCCGACGAGCTCGGTCAGCGGGAGCGCTACTGCCACGGCTATCGACACCATCGTCAGGGCTACCGACACCACGGCGTACTGTGCGCTGAAAACCGGAGCGACCGACCATGCACACGACAGAGCACACCAGGCAACAAAGAGGCACGTGGTGGTCGGAAAGCGGCGTAACAACAGTGAGCGTCCGGAGGTACGGAAGAGCACCACGAACGACACAAGCAGGATCAACATGGGCACCAGCGAGCCGATGTCTCCGAAGATGCCACGAACACCCTTGCCGGCAAAGCCGACAAAGAACATCGCAGCAACCGTGTAGCGCATCATGCGCGTGCGCAGGGCATCATCACGAT
>CABKMD010000146.1 GCA_902373435.1 uncultured Actinomyces sp. | reverse complement strand
CGGTGCCCGGCCCGCCCCACCGTCAGCGCCGCCGCGCGGACGACGCCAAGACCTCGTCGCGCCCGTCCTGGCACCCCGTGTCCTCCGTGCCCGCCGACTCCCCGGCAGGTCGCATGACCCGCAAGATCGGCACGGGCACCTACACGCCGAGCGGGACCGAAAAGCCCCGCTGGGCCCCCGTCTTCGAGTCCAAGCGCGAGGAGTCCCGCTCCAAGATCGCGCTGCCTGACTGGAACTTCTCCGTGGGTGCCTCCCACGACGTGCGCGTCGTCGACGATCGCTCCGGCCTGGGGCGCGACGACGAGGCCCCTCAGGCCACCGTGCACGCCGACGGACGTTGCACCATTCTCGCCCCCGGGCTGCCCGACAACACCCCCGTCGGACCCATCCCCGAGGACGAGGCCACTCAGACCGGCATCCTGCGCCGCGTCGTCGTGCGGCCCACGATGACGGGCGCGATCCCCATCGTCAAGAGGCGTTAAATGAAACCCCTGTCGATCACCTGGGTGACGCTGGTCGGCTTCGTTTGTGCCCTCCTCAGCTTACTCGGCTTCTTCACGCACATGCGCGCGGGAGGCACCCCCCTGATCGTCACGCCCGGCCCGGCCGTCGTCTTCGCGCTTGCGACTGCGCTCCTCATCTGGTCCGGCCTAGCCGTGCGCCGACTGCGCGCGAACAACGACACGTGGATCGACGCGATCGGGGCGATGCGCGTCGCCGTGTTCGCCAGGGCCAGTGCGATCGTCGGAAGTGTGCTCGCCGGTGTCCTTATCGGTGTGATGATCGTGTCCCTCACGCAGCTCGAGGCCCCGGCGATGGTCGCCAACGCGATCGCGTCGGGCATCAGCGGCCTGGTCGGCCTCGTCTGGGTCATCGTCGCTCTCGTCGTGGAACGCTGGTGCGTGATCAACCCCGACGACGATGGCTCGTCGAGTTCGCATAAGCCCAGCGCCGCCGCTTAAGCGCCTCGTGTGGGAGTCCTCTCGCACGCGAAAGTGAGTGTGCCCCGAGCGTTAGTCGCGCCCCGATGTTGTGGGCCGGTATCGTGGACGCGTGGCTGACCAGCGTAAGAATTCCCCCCGGCGACCCTCACCCCGTCGCTCCGCGTCCGCATCCGGACGCGCAGGCGACCGCGCCTCCCGAGCTGCAACGGGCGGTCGGGGAGCATCGATGCGCGCGGCGTCATCCGACGCCACCTCGACGGCTCAGCGGGGGAGCGGGGCAGGCGTGCGTGGGCTCGCGAAGTCCTCGTCGGGCGGTGGGCGTCCGCCCGTGAACCTGTGGCCCCGTCGCATCATCACCGGCCTGGGACTGGTCCTCATCCTTGGGCTGATCGTGTGGGGCATCGTCGCCGCCGTGCGCGCCATCGTGGGAGCCTTCAGCGGCGATCCCGCGGCCCAGTCGACCCCGCAGTCCGTCGTCCAGTCCGGGGCCGTCGACGCCTCCGGATATACGCTCAAGGGCGGCCAGGAGGCCACCGCCGACGGTCTGCTCACCGACGGCACCACGATTGACATTCCCGCCTGCCTGGACCGCGACATCACGGTCACCGCGAAGGCGAGCTCTGTGGTTTCTGGTTCCGCGGTGCCCGTGACACTCACGCTGGAAAACCGTGGCTCGGTCGCCTGCGCGACGGCGCTGACGCGCTTCAACCTGGCGGTGACGACCGGAGACCACCAGGTTTACGACTCCTCGCGCTGCGCTGACAGCCAGCAGTCCTCCACGACGCTGCTGCTGCGCCCGGGCGGCACCTGGTACGGCGCGCTGCGCTGGGATGGATACGTGTACACGAACGGCTGCACGGCTCCCGCTGGCGGTGCGAGCGCGGCTGTGGCCGGCACCTACAAGGTGGCTGTCATGATGGGGACGCGCGAAGTCGGATCGACCGTCGTCGACGTGACGCCTGCGCCCACCCCCGCGCCCCAGCCGGGAGCGCAATCGGGCACCCAATCCGGCGCGCAGTCGGGCCTCTAGGGGCTAGCGGCCGCCGGGTGGCTACCAGCCGACGATGCCGGCGCTGACGGCCTGAGCCTGATGGGCCAGGTTCTCCGTGATGAGCTTCGCCCGGTAGGGGCCGATCCCCTCGAGCTTTTCCAGGTCCGCAACGGTGGCCGCGCGCAGCTGTGGCAGCGAGTTGAAGTGCGCGGACATGACCTTGATGGCGCTCCACGACAGGTGCGGCACCAGGGATAGGGCGCGCACGCCGCGCGGCGTGATCTCGCGATCCAGGTCCGCGACCTCGTACACGTCCAGGCCCAGGATGTTCGAAATTGCTGTGAGGTCCACGATCCGCTCCGAGCCGAGCGAAGACAGCTCGGCCTCGACGCGGGCCAGATCGTCCGGATTCGCCATGTAGTCGCGCATGACGAGGGCGCGCTCGGACGCGGATCCGCGCACGAGGTCCTCGACCTGCAGGGCCAGTAGGCGGCCCTCTGAGCCCAGCTCCTCGAGGTACTCCGTGATCTCGGAGGTGATGCGCCGGATCATCTCCATGCGCTGCATGACGGTGGCGACGTCGCGCACGGTCGCGCTGTCGCGCATTTCCAGGATCGTGAGGGTCTGCAGGACCTCATCGAGGCGCTGGCTGTAGCGGTCGAGCGTGTCGACGGCCAGGTTCGCGCGCGAAAGCAGGGCCTCGGGCTCCTCCACCAGGCGGTGTTCGGAGCCCACGTAGATGGAGATCATGCGCATGGACGCGGACAGGGACAGGACCGGCAAATGCGTCTGGCGGGCGGTGCGCTGCGCGGTGCGGTGGCGCATACCCGACTCGTCCGTGGGGATCGTCGGGTCCGGGAAGAGCTGCACGTTTGCCTTGCGAATGCGCCACTGGTCGGGATCGATGATGACCGCGCCGTCCATCTTGCACAGCTCGCGCAGGCGCGCGGCCGTGAAAGCAACGTCGAGGTCGAAGCCGCCCGAGCACATGGCCTCCACCTCCGGGGTGTACCCCAGGACGATGAGAGCACCCGTGTGGGAGCGCTGGATTCGTTCCAGTCCCTCTCGCAGAGGCGTGCCGGGCGCGACTACGCGGAGTGCGTTACGAAGGATCGCTGCATCGGACGTCAATGTGATTCCCTCCCAGGACAGTCGGTGTGATTCCTATTATTGCGAGTCCGCCGGGAAAGCGACACGAATAGCCGTCGCCAGATCCGACACAGTAAACACGGTGATGCCGTCGACTCCAGACAGATCCTCGCTGCCCTGAGCGGGCACGATGGCCGCGGAGAAACCCAGGCGCGCAGCCTCCGCGAGGCGGCGCTGGGTGCCCGTGCAGGCGCGTACCTCGCCCGTCAGCGAGATTTCGCCGACCGCGACGAGGTCGGGGCGCGGGGGAGCGCCCTTGAGCGAGGACACGATGGAGATGGCCATCGCCAGGTCGATGGCGGGCTCGACCGTGCGCGCACCGCCGACCGTGGAGACGTAGACATCCGCCCCCGACGTGTCCGCGCCGATGCGGGCCTCCAGGACGGCGAGGATCATGGCCACGCGCGCGTGGTCAACGCCCGACGTGGTGCGCCGCGGCGAGCCTCCCGACGAGGGGGCGACGAGGGACTGGATTTCCGTGGGCAGCGGGCGGCGCCCTTCCAGAGAAACTGCCGCGCAGGTGCCGGGCACGCCGCGCGTCGTGCGCGACAGGAACAGGCCGGAGGGATCGGCCAGGCCGTAGATCCCCGAGTCTGTCAGCTCGAAGCAGCCGACCTCATCGGTGGGACCGTAGCGGTTCTTCACCGCGCGTAGCAGGCGCAGGCGCGAATGACGGTCGCCCTCGAACTGGCAGACGACGTCCACGAGGTGCTCGAGGACGCGCGGACCGGCGATGCCGCCGTCCTTGGTCACGTGGCCGACGAGCATCGTGGGCAGGTCGGACTCCTTGGCGACCCGGATCAGCGAGGCCGCGACCGCGCGCACCTGCGCGACGCCGCCCGCCCCGCCCTCGACCTGGGCGGAGGAGATGGTCTGTACGGAGTCAACGATGAGCAGGGAGGGGCGCGAGGCCTCGATGTGCCCGAGGACGATTCCGAGTTCCGTCTCATCCGCGATCAAGAGGTTCGGTTCGAGCGCGCCGATGCGTTCCGCGCGCCCGCGCACCTGGGCCGCCGACTCCTCGCCCGTCACGTAGAGGACGGGGCCGCGCCCGCACGTCGCCGCCGTGCGCGCGGCCTTGGCGGCCACGTCGAGCAGCAGCGTCGACTTACCCACGCCGGGTTCGCCCGCCAGGAGGATCACCGCGCCAGGAACGATGCCACCACCGAGGACCCGGTCCAGCTCACCCACGC
>CABKMD010000145.1 GCA_902373435.1 uncultured Actinomyces sp. | reverse complement strand
GCACATTCGTGCCGACCCGCCCCGTCCTATGCTCGCAGTACCCGTTTATTTGTGGGGGAGCGCCGGGCACGCGATGCCCGTGCGTGCGTGGCACTCGTAGCCGCCCGGGTTCTTGAAGAGGTACTGCTGGTGGTAGTCCTCCGCGTACCAGAAGCGCGCGGTGGAGTCCCCGTCGGGTGCGGCAGAAATGTCGGTCTGGATCGGGCCGAATCCCCGTTCGGTGAGCACCTCCTGGTAGGCAGCTCGCAGAGCCATCGCATCGTGCAGCTGGCTCTCAGTGGTCGTCCAGATCGCAGAGCGGTACTGGTCGCCGATGTCATTGCCCTGGCCGCCCACCTGCGTGGGATCGTGGATCTCAAAGAAGAGCCGAACCAGGTCAGCAGCGCTGGTGAGCGCGGTATCGAAGACGACGCGCACGGTCTCCGCGTGACCCGTCGAATGTGAGCACACCTGCTCGTACGTCGGGTTGGGCGAATGCCCGCCCATGTAGCCCGTCGCCGTGGTGACGACGCCGGGCGTATTCCACAGGGCCTTCTCGACGCCCCAGAAACACCCAGCGGCCAGGTAGATGACCTCCTGGCCTGTCCCGGCCTCGGCCCTCATGTTCGAACCAAGGACCGCGTGCGTTGTGGGATGAACATCCGTCTGCGCGAGCGTGAAGATATTTCTCATATCTGACAGTATGCGCTTCGTGTGCGTACATGGCGCGGTGCGCGGACGGAAATGGGGGAGTGGGCGGGTATGCTTAGGGAAGAATGAAAAGGAGGGACCGTGGCCGATACTCAGGAACAGCCGCGCTGGAAACTATCCGACCTCATGGGCAGGCTTTCTGCGGCGCTGCCCACGAAGCACACTGATGAACCGACGCCCGCACCCGTCATGGTGTCGGTACGCGAGGAGCACGAAGACGAGCGCGATGTCGCCGTGGCCGTCCCGCGCACCCTGCGCGTGGCTGCGGCGTTCTCGTGGCGCACTCTGGTCGTCGCTGGCCTGGTCATGGCGGTGCTGTGGGGCATTGCGCGCCTGACGATCGTCATCATGCCGGTTGCGATTGCGCTGACGGTGACGGTCCTCCTCGAACCCCTCGTGTCATGGATGCGCAGGCGCCTGCACTTCCCTTCGTCTCTGGCTGCGACCGTCGGCCTGCTCGTCTTCTTTGCGGCTGTCGCCGGTGCGCTCAGCCAGGCCGCCGCCGAACTCATCCAGCAGGTCCCGCAGTTGGCCACGCAGGCCGCCGAGGGTTTCCGTGCCCTGCTCGATGCGATCCTGCACAATGAGTTCCTGCAGAACGGCCCCCTCAAGATCGACACGACCGTTCTGACCGCCGCGGCCGAGCAGCTGCGTTCCGAGCTGGTCAGCTGGCTCAACACCAACAAGGAGACGCTGGCGACAGGGGCTCTCAGTATCACCTCGTCAGTGGGCACGCTGGCCACGTCCGGCCTGACGATGCTCTTCTGTCTGTTCTTCTTCCTGAAAGAGGGCCGCTCGATCTGGCTGTGGTGCGTGCGTCTGCTTCCCGCGCCCGCTCGTGTCCCCGTTCATGAGAGCGCAATCCGCGGCTGGGCGACCTTCGGCTCCTACGTGCGCACGCAGATCCAGGTGGCGGCCATCGACGCGATCGGTATCGCGCTGGGCGCGTTCTTCCTGGGCGTGCCCCTGGCCATCCCGATCGGTGTCATCACCTTCTTCGCCGCGTTCGTGCCCATTCTGGGTGCTCTGACGTCCGGTGTCATCGCGGTGCTGGTGGCGGCCGTGAACGGTGGCCTGACGAAGGCCATCATCATGCTGGTGATCATCCTGGTCGTCCAGCAGGTTGAATCCAACATTCTGCAGCCCTTCATGATGTCGAACGCGGTGTCCCTGCACCCCGTCGCCGTCATGCTCGTCATCACCGCGGGTTCGGCGATCGCTGGTATCGCTGGTGCGGTCTTCTCGGTGCCGATTGCGGCGTTCATCAATGCGACCGTCATGTACCTGCACGGGTATGACCCGATGCCCGAGCTCGCGACCGCGTCGGATCGCCCGGGTGGTCCTCCCGGCGCCCTCGAGGAGGAGATCGCAGCCTCCTACGCCGGTAAGCCCGACACGCGTCCCTACGTGGCTCGCGCGGAGTCGAGCGAGGACGAGGTCGTGGCGTCCGTGGATCTTCACGTCGAGGCCCGCGTCGAGTCGGAGGGCGACGCGACCCGGGAGGAAACGTCGGCTGATGAGAAGCAGAAGTCGGGGGCGCCTCCGATGCCCCACGTGGAGGCGTAAGGCTTCCTTAGCCGCATATGCAAGAGCGGGTCCCACCGGTTGGTGGGACCCGCTTCGCGTTGATTGAGGGGCGAGGCCGCGCGGGCCTGGCCGACTGCGGACTCAGCCTTCGAAGGGCGTGGCGTCGAGGATCTCGACCTCGATCATACGGCCCGTGGGGGCCTCGTAGGTCAGGGTGTCGCCCTTGCGGTGTCCGATCACTGCGGCGCCCAGCGGAGCCTGCGAGGAGAAGACCTGCACGCCGAGGTCACCACCGGCGTCACGTGAGCCCAGAAGGAACTTCTGTTCGCGGCCAGCAACCATGGCGGTCACAACCATTCCGGGCTCAACAACGCCGTCATCGGCAGGAGTTTCGCCGACCTGCGCATTACGCAGCATCTCTTCCAAGCTCTGAATACGAGTCTCGTTCAAGGACTGTTCGTTGCGCGCAGCGTGGTAGCCGCCATTCTCGCGCAGATCGCCTTCTTGGCGTGCGGCGTCAATGAGACGCGCGATTTCGGGGCGGCGTACCTCGACGCGCTCCGTCAGCTCCGCCTGGAGCTTGTCATACTGGGCTTGGGTCAGCCACTGGGTATCAGCCATTACTTTGCCTCCGACATGTGTCGATGAGTATCGACGTGTGCTTTGACTCTACAGATTTGACAGCCTACCAGCCTTAAAGGCGGTGCGGGCGCATTTGCGCTATCTGTGGAAAAAGAATTACAAGACAGCGAGATACACGGCTACGCAGTGGCACGCCCACGCGAGCACGGTGCACAGGTGAAAGATCTCGTGGAAGCCAAACCAACGCGGTGAAAGGTCTGGTTTCTTCGTCGCGTAGACTACTGCGCCGATTGTGTACAAAATTCCGCCCGCAAGAAGCAACCACACGATCACAGCGCCACCCAAGGACCAAAACTGTGGCAGATACCAGAGAGCAACCCATCCCAGAGCGACGTAGATCAGTGTTGCCAGCCAGCGCGGTGCGGTTGGCCAAAACAGGTTGAGCAAGATCCCCAGGAGTGCCCCTCCCCAGACGATGGACAAGATTGTCACCGCCTGGTCATGGGGGAGGATCGCGATGGAAAGGGGGGTATATGTTCCCGCGATCAGAAGGAAGATGTTTGAGTGGTCAAGGCGGTTCCACACGACTTCCCAGCGTGGGGACCAATAGAAGCGGTGGTAGAGCGCAGAGATTCCAAAAAGGATCAGCGAGGCCGCAAGGTAGATTGCGGATCCGCCCTTGGTTGCACCGGTGGGCGCAAGGCAGGTGAGGACAATCGAGGCCGCCAAAGACAGTGGTGCGGCGACAAGGTGAATCCAACCCCGCAGGTGGGGCTTAACCGATACGTTCTGTCCGGGAAACCACTGGGTGGGTTTGAGGGAAGCGATTTTCATGAGTGCCTCCACGAAAGATCAACCTACGCATGCGTAACTTACTACACCGTAGGGTACGCCAATTTAAAGGGAAAAGCAGCAGTCTTCCGCTGATTGTGAACAGTTAAACTGGATGTTTGCATGAGGAAGAAATATGCGATGAGCGTCATATTCGCGATACTCTTAACCCATGTTGACGCGCTCACGCGTGGGAGGGTTTAGCAGTGTCACAGTGGAATGTGCTTTACGACGTTTATGAAAAGCGCCTTCGTGCGTCTTTGTTGGGGCGTCCAATTCCTCGCCACGTCGGCGTAATTTTGGATGGGAATCGTCGCTGGGCCAAATCGATTGGCTTCACCGCGTCCCAGGGACACCGTGTTGGTGCAGGGAAAATCACCGAATTCTTGGGTTGGGCCGAAGAAGTAGGCGTTGAAATCGTCACCTTGTGGATGCTTTCGACAGATAATCTATCTCGCCAAAGTGATGAGCTCTCTGAGCTGCTCGCGATTATTTCTCAGGCTGTTTCGGCATTGAGCCAGGCCGGTAAGTGGCACCTGCGAATTGTTGGTGACCTACGACTGCTTCCTGAAGATATCGCCAATTCTCTTCGTCAGGCTGCTCAGGAAAGTCCCTCAAAGAGCGCTTTGAGTGTCAACATTGCGGTTGGCTACGGTGGTCGTCATGAGATTGTCGAGGCCGTGCGTGAGGTGATCCGTGATGCTGGGCAGCGGGGTGAGAGTCTTGAAGAACTTGCTTCGCGTTTGAAGGATTCGGACATTGCTGAACACCTGTATACCGGTGACCAACCCGATCCGGATCTTGTTATTCGAACCTCTGGTGA
>CABKMD010000144.1 GCA_902373435.1 uncultured Actinomyces sp. | reverse complement strand
GCCCACCCACTTGGGGGAGGTCCACCCGCACTCGGAGCAGCGGTAGGTGATCTTCTCTTTCGCCATGCACTCACCGTAACCCGACCCGCCCTCATCTGCGGTTCTGAACTGCCCCCCGAGGTCAAGACCTCGGAGGGGCCGAGCAGCCCCTGGCCGAAATTTGAGCCGCCGGTTATCGGCATTCTCCCCGAGAAAGGTGCAGGCATTCCAAACCCCAGCAGCGGTGGTGCGAAACCCCCTCGGCGCTGAAAGGAAATGCTCCCCTTAGATCGGGTCTGCCTGCCGCGTTGAGCGGCAGCGCTGGCAATGGTTGTGGCCCCGCACAGAAACTATTGTGCGGGGCCACAACCCTATGCAAAGGGCGTCAGGGGCGGTTCGCGAAGTGCTCAAGCAGGTGCGAGTCGCCCGACACGATAATCTCGTCGTCGGCGTTGATGCGCGTCGACGAATCCGCGTACTCAAAGCGCTGCTTGGGACGGCGGATCGCCAGCACGTTGACGCCATAACGGCCACGCAGGTCGAGTTCTTCGAGCGAAAAGCCGCGCACCTCCTGCGGGGGGCGCAGCTTCATGATGGAGAAGCCGTCCTTCTCCATCTCGATGTAGTCAACCATGCGGCCACCCACCAGGTGCGCCGTGCGCTTGCCGGCGTCCAAGTCGGGGTAGACGACGTGGTGAGCGCCCACGCGCCGCAAGATACGGCCGTGCTGGGAGGACGTCGCCTTCACCCAGATCGAGGAAATACCCATGTCGACGAGGTTCGCGGTAATGAGCACCGCCGCCTCCAGCGAGGAACCCACGCCGACGACGGCGCTGCGGAACTCGCGCGCACCCAGCTGCTCGAGTGCATCCTTGGACGTCGCATCCGCCTCGACGAGGGGGAACCGACCCGCGAAAGCCTGCACGCGGGCGGGATTCTTTTCGACGGCCAGGATCTCGTACCCCAGCTGGTCCTGCGTCACCGCGACGGCGGACCCGAAACGGCCCAGCCCGATGACGAGCGTTCCCGACTGGAGTTCCTTTGACTCGCGTTCATCTGCCATGCCTCCATTCTTCCCTGCGTGCGCACCCAACGCGAACGCTGCGGCCGTGAATGTGGTTCGCGGGGTGCTGGCAGACGCGGCGCGAACGTGGTCGTGTGTGTGCGTGCCCCCTGCGTGAGTGGTTCGCTGGTAGGTGTGGCCGTGAGTGCGGTGGTGTCTGCGATCTCTGTGCCTGGATGTGTTGGCGAGCGTGAAACACGCGTGAAACACATCTACTTGGTTGCTTCACGTCCCGACGTCGCGCGTATGGTGGTCAGAACCTGTCAAAGAAAGATGGCCTGTGTCGCGCGCCGTTTGAGGTGACAGTGATGTTGGCTCGCTTGTGAAACCGGCGTCGCCTTTGTGGGCGTGGTTGGTGCGGGTGGTGAAACCGGCATCGCCTTTGTGGGCGTGGTTGGTGCGGGTGGTGAAACCGGCGTCGCCTTTGTGGGCGTGAATGGGCTTGTTTTGGGTGTTAGCCGCCGTGCATTGGTGCTGAGGGTTTCATGCCGGTTTGTATTGCTCGTACCATCTCGAAGTGTTTCCAGTGCGCAGCAATAGGCTGTCTGGGAATTCAAAGATGGGATGAGTCATCCACCGGTCAGCTCGCCGTCTTGTTCAGTTTCCCTTCTTTGTGCGGATGGCGACCAGAACCTGGGCGACGACCTCGTCAATGACGCGCAGATCCGACCAACGGACCCGAATGACCGTCCACCCGGCACGTTCAAGATCGCGCTGCCGACGCCGTTCCGCCTCGATACTGTCGTGGACTTCATCGACGGTGTCCCCGTATTTGATGCGCCCGTCGAACTCGATAGCGATCTTCAGGTGGGGCAGCGCAACATCGATGAAGTACGTGTGGTCATTGATGTGGACTTCCTCCTGAGTGGTCATGCCGTTGATACCTGCGCGCAACAGTGCGAGTAGGACAAGGGACTCGCCCGGAGACTCACATCCAGCATCAGCGCGGTCAATCATCCATCGGGCTCGCTCACGTCCGACAGTGTTGCGTGGAGTGTCGGCCAATGCCTCGTAAAATTCCCCGCGCGCCTCCTCCTGGCGGGCGCGCGACTCATTCTGACGGAAACGATCGAACTGGCATGCCCTAGCCAACCCTGCGCAAGCGATGGGAAACCCGTGCCTGTCATCTAACAGGCGGGCACAATCAACAACAACTCGCGAGGGTTTCGCGATGCGGAAACCCAAGTACTCGATAGCTGGAACCGGATGGCTTGGCCGGCATGTGCTGATTGTAGTTCCGGGAATTTTAGTCCCATCAGGAGTGACAACATGAGGAAATACGATCCTTCGTGTTCCACTAGGGCTGCTTGTGTACACAAACAGATCCTTCAATCGGCAGGCGGTTGGTAAACCTAGGAGAAAAGCGGCACTCGGTCCACTCATGACATACGTGGGATAGCGGATACTCAGGGCGGCTAAACGCGCGATGAATGTAATGTCTTGGCGTTCGGTTGAAGAGACGTCAGTGAGGATTCCCGCAGGCAGGTAAATGCCTGGCATGATCCTCAGAACGTCGCCGTTCTTTCTGAGGCGATGCAGCTGCACTTTCGTTCCATGAATGCCGACAACGCGAAGTGATGATCTGACGGATGCGACGAGTTCAGGTAACAATTGGACACCACCATTTGTAGCTGCGGATATGGGCCTGATTGATGGATGATCGCTCTGCGGGAGCGAGATGAAAAGTTGGAATTGTGCCCTTGTGGATATCTGGCGTTCAGCATCATGCCTGTGGATAAGTCGCGGTGATGGGAGTCGGGGGTCTTGCGGTGGTGGTGTGGGTTGTGTTCTTCGGCCGTCCGTGAAACCGGCGTCGCCTTTGCGGGCGTGGTTGGTACGGGTGGCGAAACCGGCGTCGCCTTTGTGGGCGTGAATGGGTTTGTTTTGGGTGTTAGTCGCCGTGCATTGGTGTGGTGGGTTTCAAGCGCGAGCGTCGGTGCCCATGTAGTGGCCCACTTGTTACATGCACGGCCGTTTGGAGTCGCCCGATTGTTCGAGCGGTCCCATGAATCCGGCCGCGCGCGGCCTCATGTAGTAATGATGCTGGATGTCACCCGATCCACTGGCTGCTCTCTCCGCAGCCACCTGCCCTCGCGCTGCGACGGCGCCAGCCTCGCGATCAGCCGATGATTGGCCGCTCCTCCGGCATGCGGATGACGCGGGAGCGCTCGCGCAGGGCGAGGGCTGCGGCGACCGTCATGGAGCCGGTGCGGCCAGCGAACATGAGGAAAATCAGCACGTATTTGGCGCCGACGGGCAAGATCGGAGTGATGCCGGTGGACAGGCCTACGGTCGCGAACGCGGAGGCGGTCTCGAACAGGATGATGTCGAGCGAATAGTTCGTCATTGACAGCAGGAGAACGACGGATACGGCCACGAGCGCCAGGCCCAGCAGAGAAACGGCAACCGCCAGTCGGACGGCGCTCGTGGGAATGCGTCGTCCGAAGGTCTCGATGTCGCGGTCGCCTCGCGCCTCAGCGATGACGGACAAGACGAGAATGGCAAAGGTCGTGACCTTCACGCCGCCCGCCGTGGATGCGGAGCCGCCGCCGATCATCATGAGGATGTCCTGCACGAAGTGGGTCTGTGAGTGCATGGCGCCAACGTCCAGGGCGGACAGGCCGGACGAACGGGAGTTAACGCCGGCGAGCATGGCGTTGAGGATCTTGGAGGGAGTGTCGATCGCACCCAGAGTCGCGGGGTTATTCCACTCGGTGAGCGCGAGGGCGAGCGCCCCGACGAATGCGAGGATCAGGTAGGTCGACAGTGTGAGCTTGGTGTGAAGCCGCCAGCGTCGGGGAGTGCGGAGGTTCTTGGCGACGTCCATGATGACGGGGAAGCCGATAGCTCCCACGGTGGTGCCCAGGATGATGGGGATGAGCATCCACCAGTCGGTGACGTGGGGGGAGAGGCCTTCGGGCAGGATGACGAAGCCCGCGTTGTTGAACACAGAGATCGCCATGAAGACGGCGTCCCACACGGCGCGCACGGGGTCGATGCCCATCGACAGGAAGCGCGGGAGGAACATGGCGGCCAGGAGGGCCTGCATGGTCAGTGATGTCGCGATGACGGCTTTGAGGAGGAGGGAGATTTGGCCCATGGCGCCGGTCCCGGTTTCCTGCGTGGCGAGCATGCGCTGGGTGAGGCCGAGGTGACGCGAGACGGCGAATCCGAGGATCGACGCGAGGGTCATGACGCCCAGGCCGCCGACGACGATGCCGACGGCGATGACTGCCTGCCCGAAGGGGGACCAGTAGGTCGCGGTGTCGACCGTGGTCAGGCCGGTGATGCAGACGGCGGACACGGCGGTGAAGAGAACGTCGACGAAGGGGGCGGGGGTGTTGGACGAGGAGGAGATCGGTAACATCAGGAGCGCTGTGATGACGCCGATGATGAGCGCGAATGTGCCCAGAGCGAGGCGCGCGGGTGAATAGCGGGCCTGCTTGGACAGCCACGCGCGCCTCGCTCTGGGC
>CABKMD010000143.1 GCA_902373435.1 uncultured Actinomyces sp. | reverse complement strand
GGTCAAGTCTCTCATATCATACCCGACAAAGAAGAGTATCCGGTGTTGAGGCTAACAAAGGATGTTGCGCCAACCCCGCTCGAAATCCAGACTCTAAAACAAGTAGTTGAACAGTATGTTGAACCAGCGAAGGCTTTGGGGGTCGATGTGGAACCAGGGGAGTCTGTTATATCCGGGCCTGCGTTGGTATTGAAGCCAATAGCAATTTATCGTTGACCTCAGTTCCTCTCTCATGTTTTGAAAGAGGGGGAGTAAGGATCGAGTGGAGTTCAGGTTTAATGTTTAATCATTTCTGAACGAGGCAGTGGCCGGGTCGCGCGAGGGCGTGGCCCGGTCGCTTGCCTGTGGTGAGAGCCGCTGGCTGGTCTGTGGTGCTGGAACGTGGAGTGCTCTTGGAATACCAAGGGGCCCTGACCGTTGCGGTCAGGGCCCCCGTGGTAGACTGCGCCGGTCCAAGCCCGACGCGATTAATAGAATGCTAGCATTAAGGCGTGGGAGAGCAAAATGTGATTTTAAGCCTAGCGGGGGCGGCCAGGTTCGCGCCTTACCTCCGTGAAGCTCATGGGGATATCGATCGTGCTCGTGAACTCTACTTGTGGGCTGCAGATCTTGCGGGAGCATTGTTCTCAACGATTGCGTTTGTTGAGGTTGGTCTACGTAATTCAATGGATCGGAAGCTTCGGGCGTGGAATGATCAACAGGGGCCTGAATATAGGATGGATTGGGCGCTAGGCAAGGGGGCGGCACCCTTGCTGTACGACCTTGTCACTCACAAGAGCCTTGCGGTCGCCCAGAATTTTGCACGTGAGCAATCACGCTTGCGTCCAAAGACTCATCCGCGTCGTTTGGCAGCCGTCACGCACGATGATGTTGTGTCGCATTTTATGTTCGGAACCTGGGTCTATCTCATTAAGCCGAGGGTTTGGAATCAGCCTCAGCAGTGTCAACAGTTGTGGCAAGAATGTTTGTCGGATGCGTTTCCCTATGCGGACCCTTCCGATTCGGGCCGTGAGAGGCTGGCTAGTCAGCTTGATCGAGTGAGGAAGCTGAGGAATCGTGTGGCTCATCATGAGAATTTGCTGTCCGTCGACGTCCGCTGGCGGCTGCGGGATATGCTCGGCATTCTTGCATTGCTAGATCCGAAGCTGCCTGATCTTGCGATGCAGGGCAATCGAGTGCGCTCGCTTGTTCGGACAGACCCTCGCCGCTCGTGGTGAACGCAGTCCTGATGCGTGACGGCCTGGATGATACTGGTACAGAAGGGGTTGAGATCGTTGAGTACCACTACAATCGCGCCGATTCACCCGGGCGAAGTCCTCATGGAGGACTTCATTGAGGGCTTCGGAATTACACAGCACAAGCTTGCCGTCGCTATCGGTGTTCCGCCCCGTCGTATCAATGAAATCGTCCACGGGAAGCGCGGGATTACGGCTGATACGGCGATGCAGCTGTCCCGCTACTTCGGTACGACCCCGGGGTTCTGGATGAACCTGCAGATGCGTTACGAGCTTGATCGCGCCGAAGATGCGCTGGGCGATACCTTGAGTGGAATCGTTCCCCTCACGACGATGGAAGTCGCCTAAAACGCCTCAGTCGACGAGGCAATGGCCGGGTCGCGCGAGGGCGTGGCCCGGCTTTGCTGTCGAGCCAGTGCGAGCGTGAAGCGTGTCGCCAGTCACGCGGTGGTAGTGTGTGGCCATGACGACGGATAGCCAGGATTTATGGCTGTGCTTCTCAAGGAGGCAATGATGCAGACGACCGCTCTTGGTGACGATGGTGTGCAGACCGTGCGCTACTGGCTCTACGCTCCCGGCCGGGGAGCCTGCATGTGGGAAGAATTCTACGAGCGTGGCGTTATGGGGTTGGGATGGCATCAGCTCGGTGACCTGAGGGGATATGCCACCAAGGAGGAGATGCGCCAACGCCTGCTCGAAACTCGCGACGATAATACATCCCAGACGAATTCGGCGCGGGCGGTCTGGCAATTCGCGAATGATATGAAGCCGGGCGACGTTATTTTCGTGAAACGCGGCCTGAAGGAGATCATCGGCCGTGGCGTCGTCACGGGTGACTACGTCTATGACCCGGAGGGTGGGGAATACCCGCACCTGCGTGAGGTGTCGTGGAAGCGTCAGGGAAGCTGGCGAAGTGATCAACAGTTCCCGATGAAGACCCTTACTGAGATAACTGACTACCCCGATCTACTGGCGCGTTTTGAGGCTTATTTTGAGAATGACGAGGACGCGCTCGATAGTGAGGAAATGCCAGTGCCCTTGACCGAGTATTCCGGCGAGAACTTTCTTGAAGAGGTCTACATGGACCCCGAGCGATACGATGCGATCGTTGGCCTGCTGCGTGCCAAGAAGAACATCATCATGCAGGGCGCGCCCGGAGTGGGTAAGACCTTTGTCGCCAAACGCCTCGCCTACTCGATGATGGGCGTCAAGGACGCCTCACGTGTCAAGCTGATCCAATTCCACCAGAGCTACTCCTACGAGGACTTCATCGAGGGATACCGCCCATCCGGCGCGGGATTCGAACTGGTGAAGGGGGCCTTTTACTCGTTCTGTAAGAAGGCCGCCGAAGACGAGGAAAACGCCTACTTCTTCATCATCGACGAGATCAACCGTGGAAACCTCTCAAAGATCTTTGGCGAGCTGTTCATGCTCATCGAGAGCGATAAACGTGGGCCGGAGAACAAGCTCCAACTCCTCTACTCCCACGAACTGTTCTGCGTGCCGGCAAACGTCCACATTATCGGCATGATGAACACGGCCGACCGCAGCCTCGCGATGCTCGACTACGCGCTGCGCCGCCGATTCGCCTTCGTGGAGCTGCGTCCCGCCTTCGACTCTGAGGGCTTCCGCGACTACTGCGCCGACCTCGACAATCCGAGGTTTGAGGCGCTTGTGCGCGAGGTGGAATCCCTCAACCGTGCGATCGCCGAGGACGAGTCGCTCGGCGAGGGCTTCTGCATCGGGCATAGCTACTTCTGCAACATGGAAGCCGACTCCTGCACTGACGCCGCCCTGGCCTCGATCGTGGACTACGAGCTCATCCCGATGCTCAAGGAATGCTGGTTCGACGAGCCCGGCAAGGTCCGCGAGTGGACCGACAGGCTCCGCAGGTCGCTACGGTGATTCGCGTCCGCAACGTCTTCCACATGCTCGCCTACGCCTTCTCGGCGCTGCGCGAGCAAGGCTACCGCGCTGTGGCCACGGAGGACTTCGACAACGCGGCCGAGCTGTGCGCCGCCATCCTCGAGCGAGGCGTGTCCCTGCAACTCAAACGAGGCCTCGGACAGGAGTACGTGAACCGGACCGAGGCCCTCTCCTCCCTGCGCGGCAAAATCGAGGTCACCGAATCCGTGAAATCGCAGGCGATCTTGCGCCGCCAGCTAGTGTGCTCCTACGACGAGTTCAGCGTCGACACGACGATGAATCGAGTCATCAAGGCGACGGTTGCGCTGCTCGTGCGCTCGGACATCTCGAAGGCGCGCAAGAAGAGCCTGAAGAAGCTCATGGTCTTCTTCGTGGACGTACGCGAGATCGACCTGCACACGGTCGACTGGAACATGCGCTTTGAGCGCAACAATCGCACGTACCGCATGCTGATGGCCGTGTGCTGGCTCGTCGTCAAAGGACTGCTTCAAACCCAGAGCGACGGCACCGTGCGCATGATGGATTTCTTCGACGAGCAGCGCATGAGCCGCCTGTATGAGAAGTTCATCCTTGAGTACTACCGCAGGGAGCATCCACGTGTGAACGCCAGTGCGTCCTTCATCGAGTGGGCGCTCGATGATGGGGTGTCGGATGGTCTGCCTGCCATGCGCAGCGACGTCACGCTGAGTGCTCGTGGTCGTGTCCTCATCATCGACGCGAAGTACTACGCGTCCACGATGCAGAGCAACTTCGACAAGAGGACCGTGCGTTCGGGGCACCTGTACCAGATCTTCGCGTACGTGAAGAACAAGCAGATCGCCTTCGAGCGCGCGGGGAAGAATGACGAAGTCTCGGGCATACTCCTCTACGCCGCCACCGATGAGGAGATTCAGCCTGACTTCACCTATAGCATGAGCGGCAACCGCATCAGTGCAACGACGCTCGACCTGGATCGTCCCTTCGAGGAGATTCGCGCGCAGCTGGATGGGATCGTCGAGGAGTATTTCCCCGGGGAATGACCCGTGACCGTACATTCAACGGACGAGGTCGGGGCTGAGTGTGCACGTTTGTGCGGTTGTGGGGTGTGGTGTGGGAGGGTGTGCGTGATGGTTGCGCAGCATTCTTAGTATTTCGTATCGGTTCTACGCGTACCCTGATGAGAAAGGACGCGCCCCCGACGGTGGGGGCGCCGGAGGACACCTCACAGTGGAGGCACACACCATGACGGTCCCACCCCTATCCGAGCGATCCATC
Organism: uncultured Actinomyces sp.; assembly: GCA_902373435.1. Lineage (GTDB taxonomy): Bacteria > Actinomycetota > Actinomycetes > Actinomycetales > Actinomycetaceae > Pauljensenia. The sequence goes on along the minus strand of CABKMD010000143.1, from coordinate 160 downwards.
ACCGAGAAAGAAGAGCAAGCCGTCCTCGTCCAGCCGTCGCGGCGCAAGAAGCGTTCCGTGGTAGATAGGCGCGCAGCGCTGCGCTCATGGGGAATCGGTATCGGGCTCACTGTGCTGGTGGCTGTGGCAGCTGTTGGTACCTACACGCTGGCCGCGAGCA
>CABKMD010000142.1 GCA_902373435.1 uncultured Actinomyces sp. | reverse complement strand
CCCTCAATGTCTCCGAGTCCATCCCCGTTCGTTCCAGGATACGAACGGGGATGGACTCGGAGACATTGAGGGGATTATCCGCCGCCTCGACTATCTGGCCGGGCTCGGTGTCGATATCCTGTGGATATCGCCGATCTACCGCTCCCCTCAGGCGGATAACGGCTACGACATCTCGGACTACCGCGACATCGATCCAATGTTTGGCGATCTCGAGGCGTTTGATGCCCTCGTCACGCGCGCCCACGACCTGGGCATGCGCATCGTCATGGACCTCGTTGTCAATCACACGTCGATGGAGCACCCCTGGTTCGTTGAGTCGGCCTCGAGCGTCGACTCGCAGCGCCGAGACTGGTACTACTGGCGGGATCCGCGTCCTGGTTTCACCCCTGGTGCCCCCGGTGCTGAGCCGACGAACTGGGAGTCGTTTTTCGGCGGGCCGGCGTGGGAGTACGACGCGCCCACGGGCCAGTACTACCTCCACCTTTTCGCACGCGAGCAGCCCGACTTAAACTGGGAGAATCCGCAGGTTCGTGATGCCATTTACGACATGATGAACTGGTGGCTTGACCGGGGCGTCGATGGCTTCCGGGTCGACGCGATCGACGTCATTTCGAAGCTACCGGGCCTGCCCGATGGTGGGCCACCTCGCCCACCGTTTGGGGTCGGCCACGAGTGCTTCGCCGACGGGCCTCGTCTCCACGAATTCCTGCGGGAGATGCACGAGCGGACGTTCGCCTACCATCCGGGTTCGTTTACGGTCGGCGAGGCCTCGAACGCGTCACCGGAGACGGCACTGCTGTTTTGCGATCCCGAGCGCCGCGAGTTCAACATGCTGATCCAGTTCGAGCACGTCAACCTCGGCCTCGACAACGGCAAGTTTTCGCCCCGCCATCTGGCACCGGGGGAACTGGCGGATGTTCTCACTCGCTGGCAGGACACACTCGGGTCACGCGGATGGAACGCCCTATACCTGGAGAACCACGACCAGCCGCGCTCGGTATCCCGTTTCGGCGATCCGTCGCACTACTGGTACGAGTCGGCGACCGCTCTGGCAACCGCCTATTTCCTTCAGCGCGGAACCCCCTTCATCTATCAGGGCCAGGAGATCGGCATGCTCGGCGGGGTTTTTGAGACCGCAGCCGATTTCCGCGATGTCGAATCCGTGTCATTCATGGAACGCCTAGGGGGTGACGAGATCCCCGAGGGGCTCGCCGCGATGTCGAGAGACAACGGCAGGACCCCGATGCAGTGGGACTCCTCCCCCGCTGCCGGCTTCTCTGATGCAGTCCCGTGGATTGGCGTGCCCGCATCAGCCGAGCACATTAACGTCGCAGCACAGGCGGAAGATCCCCAGTCCATTCTGTCGTACTACCGCGCGCTCATCCGCGCTCGCCATGTCATCCCCGCACTGAACGATGGCACGTTCACGCGGATAGACGCGTCAGTGCCCGCGCTCTTTGTCTACCGGCGCACCGTCCCGGGTTCGAACGTCCTCGTCATGGTCAATCTGTCCGGGGTGCACGCAACTCCCCTGTTCTCTTCAGAGGACGAGGCCGTGGCTTCGTTGCCGTGGCACCTCTACCTGGGCAATACGGACGCGTCGGCCGTCACAACAGGTGCGGTCGGCGACCAGGTTGAGCGCGAACCCACGGTTACCACGCCAATGAGGCCATGGGAGGCTCGGGTGTATCTCCTGAGCGACTAAGACCGCCGACGGCGGCTGCCCGACACAGCGGCGGGGTCACTACAAGCTGGCGCTGCGCTGTTTCCAGCACCCGACCATCACCGAACGACCGGTGGTCCTCTCGCCACGAGTGTTAGTTTCGCATCACCACTTGTCAGCACGTCGCCTCATGCACAAAGAACACGCGGGTGGGAAGACCACGTCTCTGCACAGGGTGTTTCTGGGTTTGCGGTGCGAGGGCGGGGAAAGGTCCTGATTTTCCGCCGAAAAGTCGGTTTTTCTACATGGCCTTGAATAGGCCTAAAACACCCTTGTATGACGTTGGGCGCGTGTCACGTGACACGCGCCTAAAATCGCGTTCGCGTGGCGCTGCGCTCGCGGCTGGTTGTCTTTACACCTTGCCTCGCGCAGGGCCCCCGTATGGGGCCGCAGACGCACCCGCCGCGAGGTAAGCTAGGGGTAATAGATCCCCGGTCTGGCCTCTGTTTTCATGCACAAATGACCGGGGCCATACCGTGGTTAGGCACTGCAGGCCCCGGCCCGCCGCGGGGTGCGACCTAGCCGTTAGGAGTAGCGCGGTTCGCCGCGCAGCCCCGGCCCATGCGCGGGCGCCAATGCGCAGATCCCGCCCTCATGCCGTTGACTGGGCCTCTCACGGCATGGGGGCGGCTTTCCTGTGCGCAGATGTGGGCGCGCCGAGGTAGAATAGGGGCAACAGATCTCCGCTCTTTCCGCTTGGGTCTGTTCTTGGGTAAACCGCGCCCCGACGCGAGAGGCCCGGCCACCTGCGCTGGCCACAAATGCGCAAACCCCGCCGCCCCTGCAAATGATCGGGAATGTCATTGCAGGGGCGGCGGCTTTTATCTCTCGCCCGGCCCACTAGTGGGCCGCTATGGTATGCTCGCCATAGCGTGTACATATTGACACCCGGATCGGCTCTGGGACTTGCCCGCACGCACGGGCGTTCTAAACGCGCGAGACCCCGCCAGTGTAACGTCCTGGCGGGGTCTGTTTTTACGCGCCCCCAGTAGTGAGCATGTCTTCCGCGTTGGTGAGCATCTGAGTCATTGACACGCCGAGCCCGCGACACAAAGCCTCTAGCACTGTGACAGTCATGGGCGCCGCTTGCCCATCCTCAGCTAGGACTCGCATCAACCGCGAGCGCGAAACGCCCGACCGGGTTGCAAGGGTTCGCTGCGACATGCCTTGCCTGTCCATTTCGGCGCGTAGGGCGGCGGCAACGGCCTGTTCGAAGTCGTGAGGCTCAAATGCTGTGACATTCATGCGCCCCATTATGGACCAGAAACGGGCCACCCGGAAGGGACATTATGCCCGAACTTTCGCATTTCGACTTGACTGGCCCACTTTTGGGCCGCTATGGTTACTCACATGCGGCCCAAAAGTGGGCCACCCCGGAAAGGAGGAACACCCTTGAACACGGTTCAAAGCGATCTGAACGCGCGGATCAATAGCGCCGGGGTCTCGATTCGCACGTTCGCCAAGCAGGTCGGGCTTTCGCGGACAACGCTTGCGCGCAAACTCTCAGGCGAGAGCGACTTCACGCTAGGCGAGATCGCCACCATCAGCGCCGCACTCGGGTATGAGACACCTAGTCGCTTCATGGCCGACGTCGAAGCCCGAACCGAGGAGGTCGCGTGACTCAGATCCTCACCCTCGCGGAGGCCGCCGAGATGCTCAGGCTCTCCCCCGCCGCCGTTCGCCGCCGCATCCGCGACGGACAGATCGCAGCGTGGAACGAACGAGGCCGGGCCGGGTGGCGCATCCCCGCCGACGCGCTCGCGGCCTACCAGGCCCGGCACGCCGTCACCGGCGAAGGCAGGATCACAGCCCGCAGCCAACGCTCGCAGGCCGCCCGCAAGGCAGCCGCAACCCGCGCAGCCCGACAGGCCGCGTAACCCACAAGAAAAGAAGGGCCCCGCGAGGCTGCCACCCCGCGAGACCCACGCACGACCGGAAAGGACACTAATCGTGCAGATCAACGGTACCACCCTCACCCCAAGGCAGGCGCACCTCGTACGCGCCGCCCTCCACCGCGAACAGTCCCGCACCCTCGACACCATGAGGATGCTCGACATGCCCGCCGTCAACCCCAAGGCCCTCGACCACATCAGCTGCGCCCTCATGCTCACCATCGGCGAGATCAGCACCCTGATCGACCTCACCAACGACGACCAGGAAGGGGACGCGAAGTGACCACCGAGATGCTCATCCCCGCCAAGTACAAGGACGACATCGACCGGCTGCGCAACGGCCACCGTGGTTGGCACGGCTTCCGCCACCGCCTCGCCTGGGCCCTCATGCCCCGCTGCATCCGCACCCTGACAATTGCCGGCCTCATGGTCGCCACCCACCCCGGAGACATGCTTGACGCGCTGTTCACAAAGTTCCTGGAAGAACAGGCCAGCGCCGCCGCCGAAGCCGAGGAGGAGGCCCGCCGATGACCATCGCCACCGTCGAATGGCTCCACTCAACAATCTGGTGGATTAAGCACCCCTCCCGCCCCTGCACCGACAAGAAGGTGCGCCGCCTCATCCAGGACGCCCGCATCAACGCCCTGACCGCCCCCGACAACGAATAGGACCGATTAACGATGACCACCAACGACCAGAACCGGCTCGTCCCGCTTGAACTCACACTCGACGACCTCGTGTGGCTGCGTGCCTTCCTCAAGGATGAGCGCAGCGCCGCCGAGATCGACCGCGAGGAGGTCGAGCGCCTCCATACCGACGTGGCTATCCGCGCCGCGAAGGCAGTGCTCAGCCAGGAGCACGACAGGATGACGAAGATCATCGAAGCCCTGGACGCCGCCGTCAGCGTCGACGACGCGCGCGAGTACGCGCAACGGGCTGCCGCGATGACGCCGCCCGTCGCCTAACCCCGCCCGTGTGGGGGC
>CABKMD010000141.1 GCA_902373435.1 uncultured Actinomyces sp. | reverse complement strand
CTGAGGGCTGCGCTCGCATGAGCGAGGCAGTGGAAACCGAGGACTACCTGCCCTCGTACGAGACCGAGGCCGCTCGTCGCGCGTGGCGTCGGCGCACGAGCCTGGAGATGAGCATCTCCGGCTTCATCGGCCTCGTCACGTCGTTTGTCCTCTCGATCGAGGCATGGCAGCTGGCCGCTAACTCTTCGGCGCGCTTTGGCTGCGATATTTCGTCCGTCCTATCGTGTTCGGCGGTCGCGCAGACGTGGCAGGCGCGTATCCTCGGCTTTCCGAACGCTTTCCTCGGCATCTTTTTCGAGGCCGTGGTTCTCGCAATCTCTGTCGCGATTTTCGCGGGCGTGAAGTTCCCGCGCTGGTACATGCTGGGCACGAACCTGCTGTACACGATCGCGTTGTTCTTTGCGTACTGGCTGTTCGGGCAGTCGTATTTCATCATCCAGGTGCTGTGCCCGTGGTGCCTGCTGATCACCCTGACGACAACACTCGTTTTTGGCGGAATCACCCGTATCAACATTCGCGATTGTGTCATCCCGGCGCCCGAGGGCCTGCGCCGTATTGTCGCTCAGGGCCTCGACTGGGCTCTGTGGGGCCTGATCGTCTTTGGCGTGCTCGCCATGGTGGTCGCGAAGTACGGACTGAAGCTGCTCGGCTGAGAACGGGACGCACATGTGTGCGAGCCGTGATTCACTAGGATCATGACTTCCCAACAGGGCATGCTTGACGGTTTCGACCCGCCGCGGTCTCGGGCCGCGCAGATCGCTCGCGTGCTTGTTGACGTCGATCTGCCGCACATGGATCGGCCGCTCGACTACGTTCTTCCGGACAAGTTCATTGACGAGGCCGAGGTCGGCCGTACAGTTCGCGTGCGTTTTTCCGGCACCCGCGTGGACGGCTGGATCATTGAGCGCACACGGCGCGATGTGCTTGATGATGCCGCGCAGATTGAATCGGTAGTGTCGGCGATCCCGGTGCTGACGCCCGCGCTGTATGAGAGCGCTCGTCGCATCGCGACGCGTTTTCTTGCTACGACGTCGCAGGTTCTCTCGCTCGCAATCCCCCCACGACACACGCGCGGCGAAAAGACAGTTGTAGAGGCGCACACGTCGGCGTGGCCATCCGTCGAGGCTCCGACTGTTTCGGATGGCTGGGCGCCTTATTCTGCTGGAGAGGCGCTGCTTCACCGCCTTGCGGCCGGCCAGTCTCCGCGTGCAGTTGTGACCGCACTGCGTCCACGGATGCGCGCGTGCTTGTCAGATGCTGTTGCCGCCACCGTTTCATCAGGGCGCAGCGCCATCATCGTGACGGCCACCGGAGAGGACGCAGCGCGGTGCGCTCGTGTCCTCGAGGAGGACCTCGGCGTACCCGTCGCCCTCACGGGCGGTGATGTGAGTTCCGAGGAACGCTACCGTATCCATGCAGCCGCGACGCTCGGGCGTCTTCCGATCGTGGTCGGGACGCGCTCGGCAGCGTGGGTTCCGTGCGCACAGCTGGGCCTCATCGTCATCTGCGATGACGGCGACGATCGGCTGCGTGAACGCCGATTCCCTCGCTACGACGTTCTTGATGTCGCCGTGCAGCGGTGCGCGGTGGAGGGCGCGGGGCTCCTCGTCGCTTCGTTCGCGCGCTCAGTCAAGGCACAGGCACTCGTTCGTTCCGGGTGGGCCGTGAGTCTCGATCCCCTGCCCGGTGCGCTGCGCGACGCGACTCCTCGCGTGCATCTGCATGGCGCGACGGAAGCGGAACGCGAAGGAGCCAGCGGCCACATGCGTATTCCCCAGGCCGCGTTGCGTATGATCCGCCAGGGGCTTCAAGAAGGCCCCGTGCTCATCCAGGTTGCGGCCTCAGGATATTGGCCCACGGTCGTGTGTCGGCGCTGCGGCGAACGTGCTCGCTGTCATCATTGCTCCGGGCCTCTCGCTGTCGGCAGCGGCGCAGAGGTGGTCTGCTCGTGGTGCGCGCGCACTACGCAGACGTGGCGATGCACGCACTGCTCCGGCACAGAGCTGCGCGCAGCTCGCGTGGGTTCGACGCGCACCGCCGAGGAGATCGCGCGCAACCTCCCGGACGCGTCGGTCCTTGAATCGTCGGCGGCTCATCGGATCAGCCGTCAGCTTCCCGCGCGTCCCACTGTTGTCGTTGCGACGCCGGGAGCTGAGCCGGAGGTGGACGGTGGCTACGCCGCCGCAATCATTCTCGACGCTCACGCCCTTGCTGGCCGGACGGAGCTGTGGGCACCGGAGGAAGCTGCCAGGCGGTGGCTTAACGCGCTGTCTCTCGTCCGCCCAGGCCGCCCCGGCCTCGTTGTCGGGACGATTCCCGATGCCTTGGGGCAGACGCTCGTACGCTGGGCCCCCACTGACTATGCCGACCGTCTTCTCGATGAGCGCGAGGCCCTAGGCTTCTTCCCGGCCACGACAATGGTCGCACTCGATGGGCCGGCGGCTCAGGTCCGCCAGGTCGCCGAACAGGTCATTCGCGAGGGAGGAGCTGAGCTGGTCGGTACCGTCGTACGACCAGCGACGCGTGAGGGCGAAGAAAACGAGGTGCGTACGCTGGTGCGAACCCCGTTGGCTGGGGCTGCGTCGATGCTCGCGGTTCTCATCGATATTCGTCGCTCGCGTAGTGCCCGCAAGGTTCCGCTCGTGAAAATGAGCGTGAACCCACCCGAGCTCTTCTGAGTCAGGGCCTGCGCAGTGCCGTAAACTGGCGGCCGTGCGCATTATTTTTGCTGGTACCCCCGAGGCCGCAGTTCCCACGCTGCGGGCCATGCTGTCGTCGTCCCACGAGGTCGCCCTCGTCATCACACGCCCGCCTGCTCGGCGCGGTCGCGGAAAGACCATGTACCCGTCTCCGGTGGCGGAACTAGCCACCGAGTTCGGTGTGGAACTGTTGGAGACAACGACGCTGAAGAACCCCGACATCGCGCAGCGCATTGAGGACGCGCAGGCGGACCTCGGTGTTGTCGTCGCGTACGGCGGACTCGTGCCGCCGAACGTACTGGCGATGCCCACCCACGGGTGGGTGAACCTGCATTTCTCGGATCTGCCGAGGTGGCGTGGAGCTGCGCCGGTCCAGTGGGCGATTCGCGAAGGGGATGCGATGACCGCTTCCTGCGTGTTCAACCTCGAGGAGGGCCTGGATACGGGTGACGTCTATTCACGCATCGAGGTTCCGATCGTCCGCGAGAGCGCTGGCGAGCTGCTCTCGTCCATGGCCGAAGCCGGGGCGGATCAGGTGATCGGCGTCGTCGATGCGCTTGCTACTGGCAGCGCAACCGCCGTTGCGCAGTCCGCGGAAGGCGTGACACACGCGCGCCGCTTGGAGCATGTCGACGGCTACGTGTCGTTCACGCATGACGCCGGGTACGATGACCGTATCATTCGTTCGGTGACGCCCAATCCTGGTGCCTACACGGTGCTGCCGGGTGGGGCCCGTATGAAGCTCGACAAGGCAACGCCCGTGGAGCGAGACGATCTCGAACCCGGGCAGCTTGAGGTGACGAAGAAGCAGGTGACCGTCGGATGCGCGAGCGGAGCTCTCGTGCTCGGCAAGGTCGCCCCGGCCGGCAAGTCTTGGATGGACGCGGCCGCCTGGGCGAGGGGAGCGCGGCCCTCCGACGACCTGCGCCTTGGTGGAGAGCTGGAGGGTGAGCGATGAGCGAGAGGCGTTACGCGGACGGCTACCGCAAGCTGCGCAAGGCCGATGAGCCTCGTCGTATCGCCTACGACGTTCTTCACGAGGTCGCGACTCAGGGCGCGTTTGCGAACATCATTTTGCCGAAGGCTCTGCGCCAGGCCAGGCGCGACGGTCACTTCTCTGATCGGGATGCAGCTTTCACCTCCGAGCTCGTCCACGGCACGCTGCGCGCGATTGGCCGCCTTGATTGGGTGATCTCGCGCCACATTGATCGTCCGCTGGCCGATCTCGATCCGCGTGCCCTTGTCATCCTGCGGATGGGCACCCACCAGCTCCTCGACATGCGCGTGCCCGACCACGCGGCTGTTTCCGCCACCGTCGATGTCGCCCGAGAGCACCTGACGGATGGCCCCGTTCGTTTCGTCAATGCCGTACTGCGCTCGATCACCCGCGAGGACCCTTCCGAGCGTGAGGCAGCCATGGATGCCATCGCGGACGAGGACGAGGCTCTTGGCGTGCGCTACTCACACCCGGCATGGATGGTCGCCGCGTTCCGTGACGCCCTCAAAGCCCACGGATATCCCGAGGATGAGCTTCTCGACGTGCTCGAGGCTGATAACGAGGTTCCCACGGTCACCCTGGTAGCCCGCCCGTCGTTGATGAGCGTCGACGAACTCGCTGACGAGGCCGAGGACATTCTCGACACGCGCGTCGCCTTGGGCGCCGTCTCCCCGTATGCAGTTCTCCTCGAATCTGGCGACCCCGCGCGCCTACCGTCGATTCGAGATGGACGCGCCGGTGCGCAGGACGAAGGCTCGCAGCTCGCAGCCCTCATTGCCGCATCAGCACCGCTCGAGGGCGGCTCTGACGAGCGCTGGCTCGACCTGTGCGCGGGGCCCGGCGGCAAGGCCGCACTTCTCGCCGGCCTAGCTGCCGGCACGGGAGCGCGCGTGACCGCCAACGAGGTCCACCCGCACCGCGCACGCC
>CABKMD010000140.1 GCA_902373435.1 uncultured Actinomyces sp. | reverse complement strand
GTCCCGTACTCCCGCGCTCACGCTGCCCTTCGTGCCACCTGCGTCGTCTACGTGTGCCTCGGTTTTGGCACTTCCGCGTGGCTCTCGCGTCTGCCCGATGTGCGCGACGATCTCGGGCTGACACCGGCGACGATCGGCACGATGCTGCTCATCGCCTCCCTTGGCTCTCTGCTCACCCTGCCGACCTCCGGCCCGATCGTGACCAAGATTGGTGCGCGGGCCTCGGGACGCATCGGCGTGCTCATCTGGGCTCTCGGCATCGTCTGCGCGGGCATGGGCGCGCTCAACGCCTCGATCCCGCTGGCCACCGTCGGCCTCGTCCTGCTCGCCGCGGGCAACGGCCTGTGGGGTGCGACCATGAACATCGAGGCCGGCCTCGTGCAGGCGGCCGTGCGCCGCACCGTCGTCCCCGTCATCCAGGCGATGTACGCGGTCGGCATGCTCGGCGGCGCGCTCCTCGGCGCACTTGCCGCCCAGATGGGACTGTCCCTCGGTGCCCACCTCTTCGGACTCGCGGCCCTCGAGCTGCTCGCCTGCGGCACTGCCGTGGGCTTCTACCTGACAAAGGACGAGGTTGCGGCCCTCGCGCCGGCTCAGGACATGGGTGATGGGGGAGAGGCCTCGTCGAAGAAAGCCAAGGGCCTGACCCGCATCGCCTGGCGCGAGAAGCAGACCGTGCTCATCGCCATCATGGTCATGAGTGCGGGCCTCATGGAGGGCGCGGCGAACGACTGGCTCAACCTGTCGATGGTGGACGGCTACGGCTACTCGACTGCGGCGGCGTCCGCGGCGTTTGCGTTCTTCCTGCTTATGATGACGATCGTGCGCTTCGCGTCCCCGCGCCTCGAGGCCCGCCTGGGATCGCCGATGCTGCTGCGCATCACCTTCACCGAAGCCGTCGTGGGCCTGCTGCTCGTGGCCTTCGCGCCGCACCACCTGTTCGCGGTTGCGGGCATCGCCCTGTGGGGCATCGGATCGGCCCTCGGCTTCCCCCTGGGCATCTCGGCGCTCTCCGTGGACCCCGTGATGACGCCCGCGCGCGTCTCGGTGCTCTCGACAGTCAACTACGGCGCGGCCCTCATCGGCCCGCCGCTCCTCGGCCTCATCGCCGACCACATCGGCTACCACCGTGCGCTGGCCTTCGTCGCCCTGCCTGTTCTCCTCGCGATCGTGCTCGCCGGGCAGGTCCCCGACCGGCGCGGGAAGAAGCGAACGGACCTCGCCTTCGGCGACTAGGCTTAGGGGCATGAGGACCCTTGCTGATCTGACGACCCTGCGCGTGGGCGGGCCCATCGCCAACTACGTGCGCGTTTCTACGACCGACGCCCTGGTGGATGCCGTCGCCGCAGCCGACGCCGCCGGAGGCCCGCTCCTCGTTGTCGGCGGTGGGTCGAACCTGCTGGCATCCGACGCCCCCTTCGAGGGCACCGTCGTCGACGTGCAGCCTTTCGGCGAGGTTGCCTCCTTCATCCACGAGGACCCCTCCGGCTCGATCGTCGTGCGCGCCGGCGCGGGCACGGTCTGGGACGCTTTCGTCTCCTGGACGCTGTCTGCGGGCCTGTCCGGCATCGAGGCCCTCTCCGGTATCCCCGGGACCGTCGGTGCCTCACCGGTGCAGAACGTGGGCGCCTACGGCCATGAGGTCTCCGAGACCATCGAGAGCGTCGAAGCCTACGATCGCCTGACGGGCATCGTCGTGCGTCTGTTGCCCTCCGACCTCGGCTTTACGTACCGGTCCTCGGCAATCAAGCGCAGCGTCGGCGAGCCCGGCTTGAATGGCCGCCCGTGGGGGCCGACCGGCCGCTGGGTGGTCCTCTCCGTCGACTTCCGCCTCGAGCGCTCGGCCCTCAGCGCCCCCGTCATGTACGCCGAGCTGGCCCGCCGCCTCGGCGTCGAGGCCGGGGAGTGCGCCGACGCGTCCCTGGTCCGCTCCACCGTCCTCGAGCTGCGCCGCGGCAAGGGCATGGTCCTGGACCCTGCCGACCACGACACCTGGAGCGCCGGTTCCTTCTTCACCAACCCGATCCTGCCCGAGGCCGCGGCCGCCTCCCTACCCGAGGGTGCGCCTCGCTTCAAGGTGGGGGAGTGCCTCGTCAAGACGAGCGCCGCCTGGCTCATCGATCACGCGGGCTGTGGCAAGGGCTTCCACCTGCCCGAGGCCGGGGATCCGCCGCGCGCGTCCCTGTCCACCAAGCACGTGCTGGCCCTGACGAACCGCGGCGGCGCGACCGGCGCCGACATTGAGGCCCTGGCGCGCGCCGTGCGCGAACGGGTCTTTGAGGAGTTCGGCGTGATGCTGGTGCCCGAGCCGGTCACGGTCGGCATCGCCTGGTAGGGGGTTATCTGATTCGGTGGCGGTCGGCATCGCCTGGTAACGAATCGCCTAATCGCCGCCTCGCCCGTCGTTGGGTGGGGTAGCGGCGTGCATGCGCGGCCGTTCCGGCACCGGCTATGTCGGCTGCTTTCTGAGGGGGCAGGATACGGATAGGTTGTCACGATCCGGATAGGTTATTCGCTTGCGGATAGGTTAATAGCCTATCCATATCTTCATAGCCTATCCGCGTGCTCATAACCTATCCGCATGCGTGCCGTCGGCCGCCGAGGTGGTGCGGCAGTCGATGCTGCGTACTGGTGAGGGTGGCTCTCGCCGGTAATCTGCCCAAAACGTAGACCACCTCGGCCGCAATGGCTGTTTTTGGTGGTTTGGGCAGAGGTGGTCTGCGTTTTGGGCGCCGCTGTGGGGGCGGGCCGCAGTGGGCGTCCACTCGACGATTGCGTGCCCCGGTAGAACTCGTCGACACCGTCGACACCGTCGATCCCGTGGAGGCGCCTCCCCAAATTTCGCATGCAATTCCCCGATGGGCCCTCCGTGGTGTGCTCCAAAAACCGCGGAATATCAACGTTCTGGTTTCAATGTTTGAAAGAGGCGTGGGGGAATTGCATGCGACATTGAGGGATGGACGCGCCGAATCGCGAGGGCGTTGAGAAACAGCTGCGGGGGAATTGCATGCGAGATTGTGGGGGCTGTGCGGAAAACTTGCGAGTATTGAGGGGAAGCTGGCTCGCGCGGCACATCATAGAACGGGCGCGCGCCACACAAGCGCTACGCCACAGGCGCCGCGAGCCACGCGTCGATGTCGGCCTTCCAAGCCGCCTTGCGCGAGGGCGAGGCCAGCGACGCTTCGATAGAAGACCGCGCCAGGTCTGCCAGGGCCTCGTCGGACAGGCCGAACACGTCGCGCGCGACCTCGTACTGGGCGACCAGGCGCGAACGGAACAGCAGCGGGTCGTCGGCAGCCAGCGCGATCCGAGCCCCCGCTGAGATCAGCGTCGGCAGCGGCACCTGCGAAAAATCCGTGTACACGCCCAGGTGCACGTTCGACGTCGGGCACACCTCCAGGGCAATGCCCGCGTCGACGACGGCCTTCAGCAGATCCGGGTCTTCGCTCGTGCGCACCCCGTGCCCGAGGCGGGCAGGGGCCAGAGCGGAGACGACCTCGCGCACGGAGGACGGGCCCAGGAGCTCGCCGCCGTGGGGGACACCCACGAGCCCGGCGCGGCGCGCGATGCGGAACGCGGGGGCGAATGATGCCGTCGAGCCCACGCGTTCGTCGTTCGACAGGCCGAAACCCACGACGTCGCCGGGGCCGTCGCCCGCGAACGACGCGGCCAGCCGGGCGAGTGTACGGGCATCTAGGGGGTGCTTCATGCGCGACGCTGCGACTATCACCCCGATATCGACGCCGGTATCGCGCGAGGCCGCGCGGGCCTCGTCGATGATGATTTCGAGGGCCGGGGTGATGCCCCCGACGTATGGCGCGTAGGACGTGGGATCGGCCTGGATCTCCATGCGCACCGAGCCCTCGGCGGCGTCGTCCTCGGCTGCCTCGCGGATGAGGCGGCGCATTGCGGCCTCGGAACGCACCAGGTGGCGCGCGGAGTCGTAGGCGCGCTGGAAACGGAACCACCCGCGCCCGTCGGCGGGCATGGAGGCCGCGTCGATGTGCAGCAGGTGAGGGGGCAGGCGCACTCCCTGCGTGCGCGCCATATCGATCATCGTCGAGGGTCGCATCGCTCCCGTGAAGTGCAGGTGGAGGTGAGCCTTGGGGAGGGGCGCGAGGTCACGCCTGCCAGGTGGAGTGGGGCGCGGGGCCGTCAGGTGAGGGACAGCGGATGCTTCCACGGCCTAGTGCTCCCCGAGCCAGATGATGATGTCACGAATCAGGCCGGGGCCCTCGGGCTCGTTCAGCAGCTCGTGGTACGCGCCGTCGATGATACGCAGGTGGATGTCGGCGTCCGGGTGTGCCGCGCGTGCCCCGCGCACGAGTTCGCGCGAGCCGCGCAGGTCCGCCATGAGGTCGTGCGACCCGTGCATGACGAGCGTCGGGGTGTGCAGGCGCGCGGCCCGTGTGAGGACCTCGTCGCCCTGAATGATCATCGTCGCGCCCGTCAGGATCGGCACGCCGCCCTTGTAGGTGAGTGGATCCGCGTCGAAGTCGCGCTGGACCTGCGGGTTGCGCGACAGGGGAGAGACCTCCATGTCGGACGCTCCCTTCGCCACGACGAGGCCGGGGCGCAGCCGCGCAATCGGCAGCAGCCTGCGCGCCTGGGAGGGGGAGACGTGGGGG
>CABKMD010000139.1 GCA_902373435.1 uncultured Actinomyces sp. | reverse complement strand
GGGTGCATCCGCGGGCGGGGCGGGGTTCGTGGCTCCGACGACCTGGGCGACCATGCGGCCCGACGCGAGGATGCCTTCGATGAGGTCGCCCTTCTTGACTTGGGCTGAGGACGTGATGAGCGCGCCCGACGGGGTCTTCAGGAGCGCGTAGCCGCGGTCCAGCGTCGCCTGCGGGGACAGGGCGGTCAGCGTCGCGCGCGAACGCGTCAGCTGCTGGCGCTCCGAGGCGAGCCGACGCTCGATCGCCGATCGCAGTGCGGTGACCCGCTGCGCCAGCGCCACGCGGTGCCCCTCGACGATGGCGTCCGGGCCCTGAAGCACCGGGCGCGACGCGATGAGCGTCAGGTTCGAGCGCTCCGTCGCCAGGCGCGCCCCCAGCGCCCCGCGCATGCGGGTCAATGCCTGAGAGATGCCGTCGCGCTCGCGGGCGCGGTCCGGGACGATGCGGCGAGCCGCATCCGTTGGGGTCGAGGCGCGGTAGTCGGCGACGAGGTCCAGTAGGGGAGAGTCTCCCTCGTGGCCGATCGCGGACACGATGGGCGTGCGGGCCTCCGCGACGGCGCGCACGAGGCGCTCGTCGGAGAAGGGGAGAAGGTCTTCGACCGCGCCGCCGCCGCGCGCGATCACGATGACGTCGACCTCGTCCATGACGTCCAGCTCGGTCAGGGCGCGGCCAACCTCGGGCACGCAGTGGTCACCCTGCACGGCGACCTCGCGGATCTCGAAGCGTGCGCTGGGCCAGCGGTCCGACGCGTTGACGACCACGTCGTCCTTCGCCTTCGCGTTGCGGCCACAGATCAAGCCAATCGTGCGCGGTAGGAACGGCAGGGACTTCTTGCGCGCATCCGAGAAGAGGCCCTCGGCGGCCAGGCGGGCGCGCAGCGCCTCAATTTGGGCCAGCAGGTCGCCCACGCCCTGTAGGTGAATCTCCGCAGCCTGCAGGTTCAGTCGGCCCGAGCGCTCCCAGAACACCGGCTTCACGCGCGTCACCACGCGCGCACCCTCGGTCAGCGGAGTGGAATCCATGACGCCCGCCCACGCGGTCACCGTCATCGACGTGTCCGTCTGGAGGTCGCGCAGCGTCAAAAAGTGCATCTTCGCGCCCGGGCGCACCTTGTACTCGACGACCTGGCCCTCCACCCACAGGGGGCTCATGCGGTCCACGTACACCTTGATGTTCTCCGTCAGCCTGCGCAGCGGCCACGGATTATCCCGCGTCGTGTCAGCCGCCTTCGCGGCGGGCGGACGAGGCTGGGGCGAGCCGCCCGGAGGCGGTGCGGCAGAGGTATCAGGCAATGTCACGCCACTCAGCATGCCACACGAGAGGCCCCGCCGCGCTGCCGCGCCCCGCGCCTGCGGACAGCCCCGGCCTCGTCGAGGAGAGACGTGTGGGATTGCCACGAGCGCGCGCACGCCCCGTGCCGTGGGCGCTAGGGTGGACGCATGAATGAAAACGTCGACCTGCGCGCCAGCGCCGAGTCCCCCCTGCCCGCCTCCCGCGGCGAGGGCAACGGCCGTATCCTCTTGGCCGCCCCCCGCGGATACTGCGCCGGAGTGGATCGCGCCGTCGACGTCGTCGAAAAGGCCCTCGAGCTCTACGGCGCACCCGTCTACGTGCGCAAGGAGATCGTCCACAACAAGTTCGTCGTCGAGTCGCTGACCAAGCGCGGCGCGATCTTCGTCCAGGAGACCGACGAGGTGCCCGAGGGTGCCCGCGTCGTCTTCTCCGCGCACGGCGTCTCCCCGGCCGTCCACGAGGCTGCCGCCACCCGCCACCTCGCCACGATCGACGCGACCTGCCCGCTCGTGACCAAGGTGCACCGCGAGGCCGTGCGCTTCGCGAAGGAAGACTACGACATCATCCTGGTGGGCCATCAGGGCCACGAGGAGGTCGAGGGTACCTTCGGCGAGGCCCCCGATCACATCCAGGTCGTCGGAACCCCCGACGAGGTTGATAATGTCGTCGTGCGCGACCCCTCGCGCGTCGTGTGGATCTCCCAGACAACACTGTCGGTCGACGAGACCCGCGAGACCGTGGACCGCCTGCGCCAGCGCTTCCCGCAGCTCATCGACCCGCCGTCGGACGACATCTGCTACGCCACCCAGAACCGCCAGGGTGCCGTCAAGTACATCGCGCCCCAGGTGGACGTCATGGTCGTCGTCGGCTCGGCGAACTCCTCGAACTCCGTGCGCCTCGTCGAGGTCGCGCTCGAGGCCGGGGCGGGCACCGCCTACCGCGTCGACAAGGCCGACGAGCTCGACGAAGCCTGGTTCGAGGGCGCCCGTACCGTGGGCCTCACCTCCGGCGCGTCCGTGCCCGAGATCCTCGTGCGCGAGGTCATCGAATGGCTGCAGGAACGCGGATTCCCCACCGTCGAGGTGGCCCGCACCGAAACCGAATCGACGACCTTCGCGCTGCCCCGTGACCTGCGCGCCGACCTCAAGAATGCCGGCATGGCGCCCGCGCGCCCCCACGCACCCCGCGTCGCCGGGCCAAACCACACGAAGTAGGGCAACGCCACCGGGCCTGCTCCGATAGGATGGAGGCGTGTCTCTTACTATCGGTATCGCTGGACTGCCCAACGTCGGCAAGTCCACTCTGTTTAACGCCCTGACCCGCGCGACCGTGCTCGCCGCGAACTACCCCTTCGCGACCATCGAGCCCAACGTCGGCGTCGTCCCCCTGCCCGACCCGCGCCTGAACAAGCTCGCGGAGATCTTCGGCTCCCACCGCATCCTGCCCGCCACCGTGTCCTTCGTGGACATCGCCGGCATCGTGCGCGGCGCCTCCGAGGGTGAGGGCCTGGGTAACCAGTTCCTCGCCAACATCCGCGAGGCCGACGCGATCTGCCAGGTCACGCGCGCCTTCTCCGACCCCGACGTCGTGCACGTCGACGGCAAGGTGGACCCGGCCTCGGACATCGAGACCATCAAGACCGAGCTGATCCTCGCCGACATGCAGACCGTCGAGAAGCAGATCCCGCGCCTCGAGAAGGAGGTGCGCGGCAAGAAGACCGAGCCGATCGTCCTCGAAACCGCCCGAGCGGCTCTCGAGCTGCTGGAACGCGGCGAGCTGCTGTCCGGCCCCGAGGGCACCAAGCTGGACCAGGACGCGCTGCGTACCTTCCAGCTCATGACCTCCAAGCCCTTCATCTTCGTGTTCAACATGGACGCCGCCGAGATGGACAACGAGGAGATGAAGGACGAACTGCGCGCCCTCGTTGCACCTGCCGAAGCCATCTTCCTGGACGCCCAGTTCGAAGCCGAGCTGGTCGAGCTCGACGACGAGGACGCCCACGAGATGCTCGCCGAGTCCGGACAGGACGAGTCCGGCCTGGACAAGCTGGCCCGCGTCGGCTTCGACACCCTCGGCCTGCAGACCTACCTCACCGCCGGCGAGAAGGAAGCGCGCGCCTGGACGATCCACAAGGGCGACACCGCCCCCAAGGCCGCCGGCGTCATCCACACGGACTTCGAGAAGGGCTTCATCAAGGCCGAGGTCGTCTCCTACGACGACCTGGTCGAGGCCGGCTCCATGGCCGCGGCGAAGGCCGCCGGCAAGGTCCGCATGGAAGGCAAGGACTACGTGATGGAAGACGGAGATGTCGTGGAGTTCCGTTCTGGACTAACGTCTGGGGGTAAGAAGTGAATACCTGGTGGGGATCTCTTTCAGATAACTGGTCATGGGAAGACCCGATGCTTCTCATAAGCTTAGTTTCCCTTGTGGTCACTGTGATCATTCCCCTCACGATATGGCGGCTGGGTGTGAAGCAAACACAGCGTGACAGCCTGTTAGTTAAAAAACAGACCGAAATCCTTGATCGTCAAGACAAGATTATGCGACGCCAACGGCGCGATGCGTTGCTAGAGATCATAACTCGATCCTCTGATGCCGATTATCTGGGAAGGCTGTGGAGGGAAATTCGCGAGTCGCATGAGTATGAGGGAGAGGATCGGGATCTCCTTCTTGCTCGATTCCGTACGAATCCTGCTCTCGCGCTTCCGGGAACGTACACCGGCGTCAAGGTGCAGGATGACCTTACTAATGTCGTTGCGAGTCATTATGTTGACGGGTTTGAGCGTCGCTATGCCAAAGGTAAACGATATCCTGGCTTGCTTGATTTCATTAAAGAGGTGAAACGTTGTGGGGTAGAGATCGATGTATCAAGGATCGTCGATCTTGTCACAGGGCCCACAGCGGAAAGGCAACGTCCAGGTCACGCCTTTTTCCGGAAACTGGTCAATATTCTTCCTGAGGCAGCGAGTTATCTTCTATTTGCTGTTGAGGACATTGATCCTCGGGCTCCCGGCGGGCTCAGGCTGAATGTCCTGACAGGTACCCTCCTTGCAGTCAAAGACGTGGAGATGGAGCGTCGGGATCCTAAGCTGAATGCGGTTGAGGTGGAAGGGCTGAGGAATGGGGCTGCTGAGGCTCTTGCCTCTCTGTTGCATCGAAAAGTACTTCGCTCGTTTAATCATTGGGAACTTGAGGGTTCGACCGACCGTGTCAGTGCTACAGTCGCTTGGCTCATTAGGGCAGTTGGGTGGGTCGCCGACGTTGACGATCATCGAGCGATGCGGATGATTGAAAATCTATCTTTTGCAATCCAGTCGATACCCGATAAGGAAAGAGGCTGGGGGATAGAT
>CABKMD010000138.1 GCA_902373435.1 uncultured Actinomyces sp. | reverse complement strand
GGTCACATAGTCAACGAGCAGCCGTCCACGCAGCGTCAGAATCGCCCGTCCCCGCAGGGCGGCCGCGCCATCAATGAGGCCGTCCGCAATGAGCGCGGCGACGCGCCCACCCGAGGCCGTGCCAGCATCCAACAAAGCCCCGGCCTCGTCAGCCTGACGGGTGCCGGGCAGGCCGGCCAGCTCAATCCCCTCGGACGTGCGCACGCCCAGCATGACGCGCTCGAGCTCACGCGTGTCCTCATCCAGGACTTCCCCGGCGTAAGCGGGGGAAAGCCCATCGCGCAGTCGAGCGGCGTACGCCGCAGGATTCTTGACGTTCCACCAGCGCATGCGGCCCACATGGGAATGTGCGCCAGGCCCCAGGCCCCACCAATCCCAGTCACGCCAATAGGCAAGGTTGTGCGCCGAGGCATGCGCGTAGAACGTGGACGGGCGTCCCGAGGCCACATCCGCGCCGGTCGCGCGCGCGAAGTTCGAGATCTCGTACCAGGCATAGCCCGCTTCACCAAGGAGGGCATCGGCCAGCTCATACTTGGCAGCCTCGTCATCCGGATCCGGGGTCGGCAGCTCTCCCCTGGCCACCTGCGCACCCATCTTGGTCCCCTCCTCGACGACGAGGGCGTAGGCGCTGATGTGGTCGGTCTCGTAGGACAGTGCGGCGCGCAGGGAAGTCTCCCAGTCGGCAAGGCTTTCCCCCGGAGTGCCATAGATGAGGTCGACGGATGTCGACAGGCCCGCTTCCTTCGCCCACTGGACGACGAGGGGCACCCGCTCGGGCGTGTGGGTGCGGTCGAGCGTTGTGAGGATCGCGGGGACCGCAGACTGCATGCCGAAAGAGACACGCGTAAAACCGGCGTCAGCCAACTGCACGAGCCCCTCGCGCGTCACCGTGTCGGGATTGGCCTCAAGGGTCACCTCGGCACCGGGCGCAATACCGATACGCTCACGCAGGCCCGTCAAGATTTCGGCGAGCTCGGCAGCGTCAAGCATCGTCGGGGTGCCTCCGCCAAAAAAGACGGTCTGAGCCTTCCGCGCGGGCAACCCGGACTCGACCATGACGCGAGCAGCCAGCGAGGCCTCGGCCAGGACCGACGGGGCATAGTCCCCCACCTGCGCGCCCGGGCCGAATCCCACCGTGTACGTGTTGAAGTCGCAGTAGCCGCAGCGCACGCGACAAAACGGCACGTGCACGTACAGGGAGAGCGGACGGTGAACCTCCGCCTCGACGAGGCCGGGGTCCAGCGCGCCATCGTCTGGCCAGCGCTGGCCGTCTGGCTGCGCGGGGCTCACGAGCGTCCTCCCGCCAGCGCGGAGGCGGCGCCGGATCCCATGCCGGACTCAGCCACGGGGGCGACGAATGCCAACAATGTCGTGGGCGTGGCGGCCCGCATCGATGCCTCGGGTCTCAAAGTGCGTGACGACGCGCCCCTCAAAACGCGGGGCGAATCCTCCACGCTGCGGCTGTGGGTCCTCCGTGTCCGGACGCTGCCCTGCGTGCGGGTTCTCAAACAGCTCGCAGGCCTCGACGACGTCGCGCATCTGCCAGGCGTAGTCATCCCAGTCTGTGGCCAAGCGCCACACTCCCCCGTCGCGCAGCAGGCGCGCGACCTCGAGGGCGAAAGAATCGGAAACGAGGCGACGCTTGCGATGCCGAGCCTTGCGCCACGGGTCGGGAAAGAAGGTCCAGACCTCGTCCAGGCACGCGTCCTCAAGCATGATCGGCAGCGCTTGGGCGGCGTCGGCCTCGATGACGCGAATGTTATCCACGCCAGCCTCAACCGCCTTGGAGACAAGCTTGGCGATACCCGGCACCCACACCTCGAGGGCCAGGAAGTCGCGCTCCGGGTGGGCGGCCGCCGCAGCGACGATCTGTTCGCCCGTGCCCGATCCGATCTCGAGCGTCACGGGTGCGCTGCGCCCAAAGAGCTCGGCCAGATCGATCGTGAAATCCGGGGCAACCGTCGTGTAACCAACGCCGCGACGCGGCTCCACCACGTAGCGGTGCGCGTGGGCTTCCCACGTGCGCACGAGGTTCGCGGGCAGCTCGCGCGTACGCCGCGTAAACGACTTCGTGCGGCTCATGAAAACCGTGCCCTCGGGGGCCTCGCCCGGACGGCGATCCGCTCTCTGTCCGACGGGAGCGCAGCCCTCCACGGCCTCGTTCATCTGATCCCCACTCACTTCTTGCCCGTCGGAACGTCGGAGGTCAGAGCCGCGATGAAGGCTTCCTGCGGTACGTCGACACGGCCGATCGACTTCATGCGCTTCTTACCTTCCTTCTGCTTCTCGAGCAGCTTGCGCTTACGGCTGATGTCGCCACCGTAGCACTTGGCGAGCATGTCCTTGCGCAGGGCCTTGATAGTCTCGCGGGCGATGACGCGCGCTCCGACAGCTGCCTGGACCGGGATCTCAAACTGCTGACGGGGAATGAGTTCCTTCAGGCGCTTCGTCATACGCTGACCGTAGTTGTAGGCGCCATCGCGGTGGACGATCGCGCTGAACGCGTCGACGCGGTCGCCGTTGAGCAGGATGTCAACCTTGACGAGGTCGGCGCTCTGTTCGCCGCTCTCCTGGTAGTCCAGCGAGGCGTAACCGCGCGTGCGGGACTTGAGCTGATCGAAGAAGTCGAAGACGATCTCGGCGAGGGGCAGCTGGTAGTGCAGCTCCACACGGTCCTCGCTCAGGTAGTCCATGCCCTGCATAGAGCCGCGACGCTCCTGGCACAGCTCCATGATGGTGCCCGTGAACTCGGTGGGCGTCAGGATTGTCGCGTTGACGACGGGCTCGCGCACTTCGGAAATCTTGCCTTCGGGAAACTCGCTCGGGTTATCGACGCGCACCTCGGTGCCGTCCTCCGTGACAACGCGGTAGACGACGTTCGGGGCGGTCGCGATGAGGTCGAGGTTGAACTCGCGCTCCAGACGCTCGCGGATGATCTCCAGGTGGAGCAGTCCGAGGAAGCCGCAGCGGAAGCCGAAGCCGAGGGCCGCGGAGGATTCGGGTTCGAAGGTCAGAGCCGCATCGTTGAGTTGGAGGCGTTCGAGGGCATCGCGCAGTTCCGGGAAGTCCGAGCCGTCGACCGGGTAGATGCCGGAGAAGACCATCGGATTCGGGTCGCGGTAGCCCTCAAGAGGCTCGGTCGCGCCGCGCACCTGGCTGGTGACGGTGTCGCCGACGCGGGACTGGCGCACATCCTTCACGCCCGTGATCAGGTAGCCAACCTCGCCAGCACCGATGCCCTCTTCGGGCTTCGGCTCGGGCGAAATGACACCCAGCTCCAGGAGCTCGTGGGTGGTTCCCGTCGACATCATGCGCACGCGCTGACGGGTCGACAGCACGCCGTCCACAACACGCACGTAGGTGATGACACCGCGGTACGTGTCGTACACGGAGTCAAAGATCATCGCGCGCGTCGGAGCGTCGGGGGCACCCTCGGGGGCGGGGACAACCTCGACGATGCGATCGAGGAGGGCCTCGACACCCTCGCCAGTCTTACCGGAGACCTTCAGGACCTCACTCTCGTCACAGCCGATCAACTGAGCGACCTCGTGCGCGTACTTCTCGGGCTGCGCGCCCGGCAGGTCGATCTTGTTGAGGACCGGGATGATCGCGAGGTCATTCTCGAGTGCCAGGTACAGGTTCGCGAGCGTCTGGGCCTCGATACCCTGTGCAGCATCAATGAGGAGGACTGCGCCCTCGCACGCGGCCAGGGAGCGGGAGACCTCGTACGTGAAATCCACGTGCCCGGGCGTGTCGATCATGTTGAGCGCGTAAGGGGTGCCCTCGTATGCCCACGGCATGCGCACCGCCTGGCTCTTGATCGTAATGCCGCGCTCGCGCTCGATGTCCATGCGATCGAGGTACTGGTCGCGCATCTCGCGCGCCTCGACGACGCCGGTCAGCTGGAGCATGCGGTCCGCGAGCGTCGACTTCCCATGATCAATATGGGCGATGATACAGAAGTTACGGATCTGCCCCTGCGGGGTGTGAGCCGGGCGAATCTGCGCCTCCTGCGCGGGCGTGGGGATGGGCACGTGAACCTCCGTGAAGTCGTGAACCTCCTTATCGTCCCATTGTCGTAGGCGTTTGTGCCAGTTCAGGCGCGGGAAGTCGCGCACAGTGGCCACGTCTCACACCATTTATTCCCTTCCCCCGCGCTACGACTCGGCGAGGAGGGCCGCGGCCTCGCTGAAGTCGCACTCTTCCCAGTCATCGGGGTGGTCGTCCCGGAGCTTGCGGGCAATCGACATGGCCCGCCCCTCATCTCCGCGCATCGTCGCGAGGGTCAGCAGGATCGTGCGGATACGAGCAGTCATCGGGTCACGATCCCCCAGGTACCTGCGGCAGTCCTCGGCCAGAACCGTCCAGAGGTCCTCTCCCGCGTCCCGATCCCCGCCCATCCAGGTGTTGCGCGCGATCTCGTTGCGCAGCCGCAGGACGCGCCAGTCGCCATGGTCCGCGACGGTCAGCAGAGCGTCCATGTTGCGCTCGTAGAGGGCAATGGCCTCGTCGTAGAGGCGGTCAGCTGAGAGGACCTCGGCGAGGTTGTCCCGCACCGTCAGCAGCGTCATGTCAGCCTCCTCGCGCTGCCCCTCCATCTCCGACAGGAGCTCGCGGTACACGCGCGCAGCCTTCTTCCATTTGCCCGTGTGCTTCCACGGCATCGCCGAGTTGTTGCGGATGGCGATAGAGATCTCGGGGGCAAGATCGGGGC
>CABKMD010000137.1 GCA_902373435.1 uncultured Actinomyces sp. | reverse complement strand
GCGCCCTCCGTCGGCCATGACGCGACCGTCGAGATGCCGACCTCATCGCCGGACCTCTCCTCGGACCCGCTCGCGATCTTCCGCGAGTCTCCGACGACGCAGATGCCCACCGATCCCTTTCGGGCAGACGCTGGTGCCGAGGGCCAGGCGCGCGCATCGGGCGCTCAGGGCACACAGGCGCAGGCTGGCGCTCCCGCTGGCTCTGTAGGTACGAGCGGGCGTACCGCCTTCGATCCGGCCTCCACGGGCGAGTCCACTCCCCAGGGGCACGAGGCCGGGGCAACCCACCGCTCTCAGGAACCCTTGGGGGTATCCGCTGCGGGCGCTCACGCAACGTGGAGCGCACCGATCGGCCCCGTCGACATGCACGCACTCCCCGAGGCCCCCCGCAAGGGCGTGCGCGCTGGTTCTTTCGTGTGGGGTCTCCTGGTGTGTATGGTGGGCGCTTTCCTCATCGCCGAGGCCTACATCACGAACCTCAACCTGCCGATCCTCGGTATCAGCGCGATCGCGACATTGGGCATCATCCTGATCCTCACCGCGCTCTTCTCGGGCCGCTCCAACAAGACCCCAAAGGCGAACGCCGCCTTCGCTCCTTCGAATCCCGCGGACGCGATCCTCAGGGACTGACGGCACGTCGCGTGCCACGCGCACAGGCGGGGTGGGCCCGGGAACCGATTGGTCCCCGGGCCCACCCCGTTGATGCGTCAGAAGCGTCGGATCAGAGCAGATCCAGCATGGCCGGAGCCACCAGCTTCAAGACGTTCTCACGGCCTTCCTTCGCGTTGGGGGCATCCACCGCGTAGGCGGCCATCTGCTGGCAGGTCGCCAGGTCGTGCATGCGCAGGGCGGCGCGCACGGACTTGACCTTAGAGGGAGCCATCGACAGGGAGGCGACACCCAGGCCCGTGAGGACCAGGGCCAGCAGCGGGTCGCCGCCGGCCTCGCCACACACGCCGATGGGCTTGCCCGTCGCGCGACCGCCGTTGCAGGCGTGGCGGATCATCTCGAGGACCGCGGGCTGCCACGGATCCAGGAGGTGCGCCAGGTTGCCGTCCAGGCGATCGGCGGCCATCGTGTACTGAGTCAGGTCGTTTGTGCCGATGGAGGCGAAGTCCACGATCGACAGGAGCTGCTCGGCGCGCAGGGCGGCCGCGGGCACCTCGATCATGATGCCGACCTTGGGCAGGCCGTAGCCGCGCGCCTTGTCGGCGAACCACGTGGCCTCGTCGGCGGTCGCGACCATGGGGGCCATGACCCACAGGTCCGCGCCCGTCGCCTTGTGGGCGGCGGCGAGAGCGTGCAGCTGCGTGTCGATGAGATCCTCGCGCACCTGGCACAGGCGCAGGCCACGCACGCCCAGGGCGGGGTTCTCCTCGGCACCCAGGTCCGCGAAGCTCAGCGGCTTGTCGGCGCCCGCGTCGAGGGTACGAACGACCACGCGACGCGACCCGAAGGCCTGCAGGACCTTCGTGTACGTGTCGGTCTGCTCCTCCAGCGTCGGGGCCTCCGAGCGCTCCAGGAACAGGAACTCCGTGCGGAACAGGCCGGAACCCTCGAGGTCAACCTTCGACGACTTGATCGCATCGTCAACCGTGCCGATGTTGGCCAGGAGCTTGACGCGGTAGCCGTCGTAGGTCGCGCCCTCGCCGGTCGAGCCAGCCAGGGCGAGCGCGCGGCGACGCGAGCGCTCCTTGAGCAGGTCCACCTCGTCATCGGTGGGGGCGACGATCACCTCGCCGACGCCACCGTCGAGGGCCAGCATCGTGCCCTCGGCGACCTCCATGATGCCCTCAGCCTTAACGATCGCAGGAATGCCCAGCTGGGCAGCCAGGATCGCCGTGTGCGAGGTGGGGCCGCCGACCTCGGTGATGATGCCGAGGACCGTCTCCGGGTTCAGCGTCGCGGTCTCGGCGGGTGCCAGGTCGCGTGCCACGAGGACGACAGGCCCATCGAAGGCCGGGACGCCAGGCTCGGGCAGGCCACGCAGCTCGCAGATCACGCGATCGCGCACGTCGTAGAGGTCGGTCGCGCGCTCAGCCATGTAGCCGCCCAGACCGCGCAGCATCTGCGCGTAGTCCTCGACGGCATCGTGAACGGCCTGGGTGACACCGAGGCCCTTCTTCAGCTTCTTGTCGACGGCCTTGGCCAGACCGCGGTCACCCGCGAGCTGGGCGGTGGCCTTGAGGATCGCCTTCGTCTCCTCCGGAGCTGTCGCGGCGCGCTCGCTCAGACGAGTGGACACGGCTGCGAGGGCTTCGCGGACACGCACGCCGTCGGCGGCAGCGTCGATGCTGCCCGGCTCAGTCGTGTCAACGCCGGGGGCGGGCTGGACGATGGCGGCCGGAGCTGCGGCGGTACCGGCAGAGACGCCGATGCCGTGCAGGACGTCGTGCGTCGCCATCAGCTCACTCCTGATCGAGATCGCGCGAGAGCAGCTCGACGAGAGAGTCGAGCACCGCGCCCGCGGAATCATCCTCGGTGGACAGGGTGACGACGTCGCCGTGCTTGGCGCCCAGGGTCATGATTTCGAGGAGCGACGCGGCGTCGGCCTCCTCACCATCGAAAGCGATGGTCACCTCGACGCCAGAGTCGTCAACGGCCTCGGCGAGGACGGAAGCGGGACGTGCG
The DNA here is from genome assembly GCA_902373435.1 of uncultured Actinomyces sp. Taxonomy (GTDB): domain Bacteria; phylum Actinomycetota; class Actinomycetes; order Actinomycetales; family Actinomycetaceae; genus Pauljensenia. The sequence continues at coordinate 2,230 of CABKMD010000137.1, read as the reverse complement.
TGGAGGCCAACGGAGGAACCAATTGCAACGGTGCGGGAAATCATGGTCGTTCCTTTCAAATGCGGGTATGTCCATCGTGAGACACAGGCGCCCGTAGCGCCCATGGTATCGGGCTTAGATACCCGCGTAAAATCCGATATCACGGACTATAGCGTGGGATACGTCACCCTCATAAATGCCGAAAAACCATGCGACAACGGACTCCTCCGCCAACCGAGACGACGCCACTTTGCAGTGCCTGCCTCAGCCTCGCCGACGTGACGCGCGACTCCTCCCATCCCACCAACTACACTAGAGAAGTACCGAGGGAAAGAAAGGAAGCGCGCATGAGTTCCCGCGAACCCACGCTGGCCGACGTCGCCGAGCTGGCCGGAGTGAGCCTGACGACCGTGTCGCGCGTGCTCAACAACCGCGGTTATCTGTCAGAAAAGACGAAGAAGAACGTCGCCGACGCGATCGAGACGCTCGGTTATCAACCCAACTCGCTGGCCCGCGCCCTGCACGGCAAGCGCACGCAGACGGTCGGCCTCATCGTTCCCACGGTCTCTCTCCCCTTCTTCGGCGAGCTGGCCGTCGAGGTCGAAAACGCCCTCGCCGACGCCGGTTACCGCATCCTCATTTGTAATTCCATGGGCCGCGCGGACCGCGAGCGCGAATATCTGTCGTTGCTCGTGGGAAATCGCGTGGACGGCATCATTTCGGGCGCCCACAACGAGGGCCTGGACGAGTACGACACGATCCGTATGCCGCTCGTGACGATCGACCGCGAGCTGAGCCCATCCATCCCGAATGTGCGCTGCGCGAACGAAGATGCGGGCGCCATGGCGACGCGCGCGCTCATCGAGGGCGGGTGCCGCCATCCCCTACTGCTCACGTCCCGTTCGGGTCCACGCAATCTGCGTGAGGCCGGCTACCGCGCCGAGGTCGAGCGCGCGGGTCTGACCCCGCGCGTGGTCACCGTGCCCTTCGATACGCCAACACCCCAGCGTTTCGCGATGGTGCGCGATGCCCTGGACGAGGCGCACGCCGAAGCCCCCGTTGACGGGGTGTTCGCGACCGACGACCTGGCTGCTGCAGAGGTCCTCGAGTGGGCGCGCACCCACAACCTGGCGGTCCCCACCGACTTGTCCATCATCGGTTTTGACGGCACGGAGACGATGCGCCGCGCCCTCCCCCGTTTGGCGACGATCCGCCAGCCCATCGAGGACATCGCCCGGGCTGCGGTGTCGATTCTCCTCGACCAAATCGAGGGCAAGGCTCCGCGTTCCTCGTCCGACGAGGCCGGGGTGCCACCCGCTCCAACGGTCGAGTTCTCGGGCACACTGATTCCGGGGCGTTCGATCAACGCCTGAGTGCCTCACGCGCTGCGGGGCGCTCACCGCTCATCGGTGACCCGGTTTTTCCTTGCCCCGCGAGGGCCCACAGTTGCGCACGCGGATAGGTTATCGCCATATGAATAGGTTATTGGCATGCGGATAGGTTAATAAGCTATCCGCGTCGTCATAACCTATCCGCGTACTCGGACGCTCTCCGCATGTTCGCCACCTATCTGCGTATTCGGCCGTTATGTGCGACCTAGTCACCTATCCGCGAGCGCGCGCCACAAACATCCCTCATTGCAATCGCCGACCATATCGCCGACCGCCAGTTCCCCGAGGCAACCGGCAGGAAAGACGGGTGGGCGGCACCAGCATTGCACTGGTGCCGCCCACCCGTTACGTAGGGACTGGCTCCCGGAAGGCTCAGGCTTCCTTGGGGGCCACGTCGAGCAGCGCGTCGCCGCGCTGGATCTGACCGCTGGCGACCGGGGTGATCGCGCCGAGCTTCTTCTTGTTCGTGACGACGACGGGCGTGATGGTGTCGTAGCCGGCCTCGCGGATCACGTCGAGGTCGACCTCGGCGAGCACGTCGCCGCGGCGCACGACGTCACCCTTGGCGACGCGGGGCGTGAAGCCCTTGCCCTCAAGCTTGACGGTATCCATGCCGACGTGGATGAGGACCTGGACGCCGGAGGCGGACTTGAGGCCGTAGGCGTGGCCGGTCGGGAAGGCGACGGTCACGGTGCCATCGAAGGGGGCGACGACGAGGCCATCGGCGGGCTCGATGCCGATGCCGGGGCCGAGCATGCCCTTGGCGAAGGACTCGTCCTTGACCTGCTCGAGCGGAACCACGGTGCCCGCGAGGGGCGAGGCGACGGAGAGGTCAGCCAGCGCCTCGTCGCTGAAGGAAG
>CABKMD010000136.1 GCA_902373435.1 uncultured Actinomyces sp. | reverse complement strand
CCTGCTCGAGCACGGCATCGATCACCTCGTCGTGATCGGCGGCGACGGCTCCCTGTCGGGTACGAACGAGTTCCGCGGCGAGTGGGCCCAGCACGTCGCCGAGCTGGCCGCCGAGGGCGTGATCTCGCCCGAGACCGCTGCCGCCCACCCTGCCCTCATCATCGTCGGTCTCGTCGGCTCGATCGACAACGACCTGGTGGGTACGGACATGACGATCGGCGCGGACACCGCGCTGCACCGCATCCTGGATGCCATCGACCAGCTGACCAGTACGGCGGCCTCGCACCAGCGCACGTTCGTCGTCGAGGTCATGGGCCGCCACTGCGGGTACCTGCCCCTCATGGCCGCCGTCGCGGGCGGCGCCGACTATGTGTTCACGCCCGAGGATCCGGTGGGTCCGGGTTGGCAGGACGATCTGGCGGAGCACCTGCGCCTCGGCCGAGAGGCCGGTCGCCGAGAATCCATCGTTCTGGTGGCTGAGGGTGCGCACGACCGCGACGGCAACGAGCTGTCGACCCAGCTGATCGCGGACACGATCCAGGAGCGCACGGGCGAGGACGCCCGCGTGACGATCCTCGGCCATGTGCAGCGCGGTGGCACTCCCTCGGCCTACGACCGCTGGATGTCGACGCTGCTGGGCTACGCGGCTGTCCAGGAGATCCTGGCGTCCACGGCTGAGGATGAGCCTGTCATCCTGGGCGTGCGTCGCAACCGCATCACCCGCATCCCCCTCATGAAGGCCGTCCACGACACGCGCGCGGTCAAGGACCTCATCGCGGCCGGCGACTATGCGGCGGCTCAGGCCTCGCGCGGCTCGTCCTTCTCGTCGATGGTGGGCATCAACCAGATCCTGTCCACGCCTCCGCAGCTCACCCCCGAACCGACGGGCGAGATCAAGCGCGTCGCGATCCTGCACGCGGGCGGTCTGGCCCCCGGCATGAACACGGCGGCCCGCGTGGCCGTGCGCCTGGGTATCGCGCGCGGCTGGACGATGCTCGGCGTCGACGGCTCGTGGAGCGGCCTGGCGGATGACCGCGTGCGCGAACTGAGCTGGTCCGACGTGGAAGGCTGGGCATTCAAGGGTGGCGCCGAGCTCGGCACGAAGCGCGACGTTCCGCCGGTTGAGCAGTTCTACGCGCTGGGCCGCGCCATCGAGCGTAACGAGATCGACGCCCTCCTCATCATCGGCGGCATGAACGCCTACCTGGGCGTCCACGCGATCACCTCGGAGAAGGACCGCTACCCGGCCTTCCAGATCCCGATGCTGCTGATCCCCGCCTCCATCGACAACAACCTGCCCGGCTGCGAGCTCGCGATCGGCACGGACACGGCGATCAACAACGCGACGTGGGCGATTGACCGCATCAAGGAGAGCGCGGCGGCCTCGAAGCGTTGCTTCATCGCCGAGACGATGGGTCGCCGCTGCGGCTACCTGACTCTCATGAGCGCCCTGTCCAGCGGCGCTGAGTACATGTACATCAACGAGGAGTCCCCCTCCCTCGAGCAGATCGCCTCGGACGCCGATCGGATGGTCGCCTCCTTCAAGTCCGGCCGACGCCTGTTCCTCACGCTGCTCAACGAGTCGGCCTCCCAGTACTACGACCGCGAGTTCCTGGCCGACGTGTTCAACGCCGAGTCCGAGGGAATCTACGACGTGCGTCACCAGGCCCTCGGCCACATGCAGCAGGGCGGCTCGCCCTCGCCGTACGACCGTCTGCTCGCCACGCGCCTCGTGGCGCGCGCCTTCGAGCAGCTCGTGGACCAGTTCGAGCGCGGCGACCGCGGCGCCTACTACATCGGCCAGGTCGGCAATGCCGTCGAGGCGCGCCCGGTGAAGAACATGTTCGACGACCTTGACATCGAGAACCGTCGTCCCTTCGTCCAGTGGTGGCGTGACCTCGTTCCCGTCCAGCGCATCGTGTCGCTGCCGAACCCGGGCATCGAGGCCACCCCCATTCGCATCGACGATCCGATCGCCTGACCGGAGGTCTTAGGGTTCCGTCCGAGGCCGTGGTTCCGTGAGCGCTCGCGGGCCACGGCCTCGTCGTTGCAGAGGCGAGAAACGAGGGTGACCAGGGGAGCAGACCCCGCTAAACTAAAGTGCGAAACAATCTCTACTGTCAGGAGACCCCATGAGTGATATCCCCGTGATCGACCCGACGATGACCCCCGCGTGGGACACGCTCGACCAGCTGGCCGACAACTTCGATCCCGACCTGCGCAAGCTGTTCGCGGACGACCCCAACCGCACCCAGACCTTCACCTTCGACGCTGCCGACCTGCACGTCGACCTGTCGAAGAACCTCGTGTGCCCCACGCTGGTGGGCCACCTCCTCGCCCTCGCGGAGCAGACCGGCGTCCTCGAGCTGCGCGACCGCATGTTCGCGGGCGAGCACATCAACGTCACCGAGGACCGCGCCGTACTGCACACCGCGCTGCGCCGCCCCGCGACCGACTCGCTGACGGTTGACGGCCAGGATGCCATCGCCGACGTGCACGAGGTCCTCGAGAAGGTGTACGCCTTCGCTCGCCGCGTCCGCTCCGGCGAGTGGGTCGGCATCACCGGCAAGCCCGTCAAGACCGTCGTCAACGTCGGCATCGGCGGCTCCGACCTGGGCCCCGTCATGGCCTACGAGGCCCTCAAGCCCTACGTGCAGGAGGGCCTGGAGTGCCGCTTCATCTCCAACATCGACCCCACTGACGCGGGCGAGACCACGAAGGACCTGGACCCCGAGACGACCCTCGTGATCGTGGCTTCCAAGACCTTCACGACGCTCGAGACCATCACGAACGCCAAGGTCGTGCGCGCCTGGCTGCTGGACGCCCTGCGTGAGCGCGGCATCGTCACCGACGAGGCCTCCGAGAAGGAAGCCATCGCCAAGCACTTCGTCGCCGTGTCCACCGCCCTGGACAAGGTCGCCGAGTTCGGCATCGACCCCGCCAACGCCTTCGGCTTCTGGAGCTGGGTGGGCGGCCGCTACTCCGTGGACTCCGCCGTGGGTACCGCCCTGGCCGTCGCGATCGGCCCCGAGGGCTTTGCCGACTTCCTCGCCGGCTTCCATGCGATGGACCGTCACTTCGCCGAGGCCGCGCCCGAGAAGAACGTGCCCCTGCTGATGGGCCTGCTCAACGTGTGGTACTCGAACTTCCTGGGCGCCGACACGCACGCTGTCCTGCCCTACTCCCAGTACCTGCACCGCTTCCCCGCGTACCTGCAGCAGCTGACCATGGAGTCCAACGGTAAGTCCGTGCGCCGCGACGGCAGCCCCGTCACCTACGAGACCGGCGAGGTCTTCTGGGGCGAGCCCGGCACCAACGGCCAGCACGCCTTCTACCAGCTGATCCACCAGGGCACCCGCATGGTCCCCGCCGACTTCATCGCGTTTGCGAACCCGACGTGGGCGCTGGGCGATGGCGACGCTGACATGCACGAGCTGTTCCTGTCGAATTTCTTCGCCCAGACCAAGGCCCTGGCCTTCGGCAAGACCAGCGAGGAGGTGCGCGCTGAGGGCACGCCGGAGGCCATCGTCTCCGCTCGCGTGTTCACGGGCAACCGTCCCACGACGTCGATCATGGCCCCGTCTCTGACCCCGTCGGTCCTGGGCCAGCTGATCGCCCTGTACGAGCACATCACCTTCGTCGAGGGTGCCGTGTGGGGTATCGACTCCTTCGATCAGTGGGGCGTTGAGCTGGGCAAGGTCCTGGCCAAGCAGATCCTCCCCGCCATCGAGGGCTCGTCCGAGGCCCTGGACGCGCAGGATCAGTCGACCCGCGCTCTCATCGAGTACTATCGCGCGAATCGCACGAAGTAATCGCTTCTGATCCTCGGGGGCCGTGTCGCAAGGCGCGGCCCCCGGGTCGTGCCTGCGGTGAGGCGGTGGGAGTGTGTGCTTCCGCCGCCTCGCTATTTGTGTATGTATGGGGGGTGAAGTGTCGCTTAGTGCTCCATGTGCTCATGGCTCGCGTGCTCGGGACATTCCAGCTGGAACGTGGAGTGCTCGATGGGGAAGTGGTGGCACGCGCATTCGCCGAGCTCGTGGACGATGCGGTCGCGCGTGGGGCCGTCGGCCTCGTGCGTGACGGTCACGTGCGCGGTGACGGTCACCAGGTGCGAGGAGACGGCGGCCACGTGCAGGTCGTGTACGTCGAGCACGCCGTCGACGCCCCTCATGTGCGCGCGCAGCTTGGCCACGTCCACGCTGGCGGGCGTCTGCTCCATGAGGATTGCGACGGAGCGGCGCAGGAGCGTCAGCGCGCGTGGTGCCATGAGGACGGTGATCAGTAGTGAGGCGATCGCGTCGGCGCGCGTCCACCCGAAGGCCCACTCGACGCCGGCCGCGACAATGACCGCGAGAGAGCCGAGCGCGTCGTTCGCGACCTCCAGGAACGCAGCTTTCATGTTGAGGTTCGCCTCGCGCCCGCCCGCGAGGATCACCAACGAAACGGCGTTTGCTACCAGGCCGATGACGCCGACGAAGAGCATGGGGCCGGCCTCGACCTCGGGCGGGGATGCCAGGCGCCACGCGCCCTCCCAGGCGACCAACGCGCTGATGACGAGGAGCATGCCGGCCTGTAGGGCGGCGGCCAGGACCTCGGAGCGCGCCCACCCCCACGTGCGCTTCTCGTCGCGCGGGCGGCGCATGAGGCGCGCGGCGATCAGCGCGATGACGAGACCGGAGGCGTCCACGACCATGTGCCCTGCGTCCGCAGCCAGCGACAGGGACCCGGACCAGAAAGCGCCGAGTAACTCCGCGACAATGACCGCTCCCGTCACCGCGAGCGCCCATCCCAGGCGCGCCGCGGACGCCGACGAATGGGAATGATCGTGCGAGTGCCCTCCATGCCCGCCACTGCGGGAGTGTGCGTGACCGTGGGAGTGGGCCACGGCCTCGTCAATATGGGGCGAGGCGGGGGC
>CABKMD010000135.1 GCA_902373435.1 uncultured Actinomyces sp. | reverse complement strand
TTGCGGGGGTTGTTGCAGGGTTTGTAGGTGAGCGTGGCGCGGTCTTGGTGCGTTGGCGACGCGCGGAAGACTCACATCCTGGAGTGAATCACCAGGTACGGTAGCAATGCACTAGATAGGGAGGCAATGCACTAGATAGCGAAGCAATGCACTGCCTACTACCCGGTGCAATGCTGCGCTAAGTGGTGCAATGCCACTGAGCAACAAGCGTGAATGCGGTCAGCTGATTGTTGGATGTGGGCTGCGCGGGGTTATGGGTGCGTGCGCAGTGTTTCCCAGTGGTGGCTTGGGCTAAACCGCAGACCCATTCACCAAAATTCCTCGAAATCCGGCTGTTTTCGCTCAATGGGTCTGCACTGTGGCGGAATGGCTGCTGTGCCGTCATAAATGTGCCTCGTGGCCGGTGCTTGGGAGTCAGATATACGGCCGTGGCTGGAGCGACGGTGTGTGGAATGTATGAAGCGCATCCGTGATAGGACTTGTTGTTGATGGGGGCGTGCACCTCATCAGTGGGCATTATACCCGATCAGAACGGGTGTAATGCCCACTGATCGGGTGTAATGCTCCATAATGGGTGCAGCACCGGAAAAGTCGCATGCAATTCCAGCGATGGAAGCTCAGGCTTTGAATTTGAAACGTTGGAATCATGCGGTTTCTGACGCGTTGTCGATGTGTGTTCGCAGGGAATTGCATGCGAAAGTGTGGCACCCATCTGCGGCCGACTGGGTGTTACGGCCGTGAAGTGCCCCCGCGTGGTGGCTCTTTGATCCAGTCATAGGCGACGCGCTCCGTTCCGTTGGCCACCGTGATCGTTCCGCACTCGTGGAATCCGAACGACTCGAGCGCGCGCCGCATCGGTACATTGTCCTCGTGGGTGTCGCAGCGCAGGTAGTCCGCGCGCTCTGCCGCGAACGTGAAGATCGTCCGAGCGACGCCGTGCCCGCGCGCCGCGGCCACGCGGTGAATCACGTGGTAGTCGGCATCGGAATGCCAGACGCCGATGATCTTGGCGTAGGTTTCGTCTGGACCGGGTGCGAAAGAAAAGACGGCGAGTGGCCCAGCCTCATCGGTCACGAGGAAACAGTGTCCGCGCGCAATGTCTTCTTCTGCGTCAATTCGGCCCGGGTAGCCGTCTGGCCACTGTGTCGCGTTCCCATTCGCCTGCATGAACGCGCGGGCGTGCTTATACGCGTCCTCGATAAACGCGAGGTCGTCAGGAGAAGCGATTCGAATCTGCATATCACAAGGATAGGAGGCGTAGGCAGTGCGCGTGTTGCCACGTATTGAGGCCGAGAGGCACCTTGGGCCCATCGAGCGGAGAGTCAACCCGATCGGTGGCATCTCCCGCAAACCCGGCCCATGCCTCGTTCGTGGGTATGAACCTGGCTAGACTGACCCCTATGACTGAAAACGCACAGCTTGTTGTGACCCTGTCCTGCCCGGACCGCCCCGGCATCGTGCACGCCGTGACCGGCGTGATCGGCGAGTCTGGCGGCAATGTCATCCAGTCCCAGCAGTTCGGCGACTCCGACACGGGAACCTTCTTCATGCGCGTCGAGGTGGACTCTCCGAAGGGACGTGCCCCCATCGACGAGGGTCTGGCCGCCGTCGCCGCGGACTTCGACGCCACCTACCGCGTCGACGACCTGGGCCACAAGCTGCGCACCATCATCATGGTCTCGCGCGAAGGCCACTGCCTGACCGACCTCCTGTACCGCCAGCAGACGCAGGGTCTGCCGATCGACGTGATCGCGGTCGTTGGCAATCACCCGGACTTGGCGCCCGTCGCTCAGTTCTACGGCGTCCCCTTCCTCAACATCCCCGTCACGAAGGACACGAAGGCCCAGGCGGAACGTCAGCTCCTCGACCTGATCGCCTCCGAAAAGGTTGAGCTCGTCGTCCTGGCGCGCTACATGCAGATCCTCTCCGATGAGGTCTGCCGCGCCATGCAGGGCCGCGTCATTAACATTCACCACTCATTCCTGCCCTCCTTCAAGGGGGCGCGCCCCTACGCGCAGGCCCACGAGCGCGGTGTCAAGCTGATCGGCGCGACCGCCCACTACGTGACCGCCGACCTCGACGAGGGCCCGATCATCGAGCAGGACGTCACCCGCGTCTCCCACGCCGACTCCACGCCGGACATGGTGGCGCTCGGCCAGGACGTGGAGCGCCGCGTCCTCGCTCAGGCCGTCCGTTTCCACGCGGAGCGTCGCGTCCTCATGAACGGCAACCGAACGGTCGTCTTCTCTCGCTGACGTCTGCTCGCGGAGGCGCGGACGAGGCCGGGGTACGGTCTGCGCGCACGCCGAGTCTGACCGCCCGAACGGTGCGCCGGCCTCGTGACATCCGGCTGGCGTGTCGCGCCCTGTAACAAGGGCGCGTGCGGCCATCTGGTCATATTTGCGTGATATGACGCCCCTGTGTGGGGCGTCTTGTCGCTTGGTGGGGAAGGTTGAGACGTGATCTTTCGGTCATTTAGTGGGTAAGTGTCGCATTGACCGCCTGATAAATGGCACACTTGTTACGTGGACGAAACGACTCAGCATCGCACACCCATCACCGGCTACGTGCCCGGGGGTTTTGACATGTTCCATCAGGGACACCTCAACATCCTGCGCGCCGCGCGTGAGCGCTGCGATCGCCTCGTCGTCGGCGTGACCTCGGACGAGGCCCTCATCCGTATGAAGGGCCGCGCCCCGGTCATTCCGCTCAAGGAGCGCTGCGACCTCGTGTCGTCGCTGCGTTTCGTGGATGCGGTTGTTGTCGACCTGGATCAGGACAAGCGCCTCGCGTGGCGTCTCCAGCCTTTCGACGTCCTCTTCAAGGGTGACGACTGGAAGGGCACTCCGAAGGGCGCAGCGCTCGAGGCCGAAATGGCGGAGGTCGGCGCGCGCGTCGTCTACCTGCCGTACACGCCGTCGACGTCGTCGACGAAGCTGCGCCGCTTCATCGCCCCCGAGGACTTCTCTGACGAGGCCCCGGCGCAGGACGTGGAAAAGGCGGAAGGGGAGGCGCAGTGAGCCTGCCCGTCGTGCTCGAGCCGGGTTCCTCGTGGGGGAGTCGTTTTAGTGCCTACCGCCGCGCGCTCGCTGCCGCGCAGAAGCCGGGTGCGGGTGTTCCCGCGTACATGCGCTGGGTGAACCGCGGCGCTGCCCGTGTCGTGGCCGCGGCCTGCGCGGCCTTTGGCTGGACCCCGAACTTCGTCAGCTTCATCTCCGTGTGCTTCTCGACGCTGGGCCTTATCGTCCTCGTCGCGTGTGAACCCGCGTGGTGGACGGGACTCATCGTGGGCACGGCTCTCGCGGTCGGCTTCATGTTCGACTCCGTGGACGGCCAGGTTTCCCGCGTCACGGGCGCGTCCTCGAAGACGGGCGAGTGGGTGGATCATGTCGCCGACGCGTTCCGTTCCCCGGCGATCCACTTTTGCACCGCCGCCGCCGTCATGGTCCACTGCCCCGAGTCGTGGTGGCTGGCTATCGTCGCGCTCGTCTACGGCTGGGTGACGTCAGGCCAGTTCATGAGCCAGATCCTCGCCGAGCAGTTCGTGCGCGCGGCGGGCCGCAAGCAGACGCGCGGCGGGAACCTGCGTTCCTTCGTGCTGCTGCCCACCGACCCGGGCGTACTGTGCTGGTCCTTCGTGCTGTGGGGCTTCGGCGTTCCTTTCATGGTGCTCTACACGTTCCTCGCCGTTGTCGCCCTCGTGCACTCCTCGATCTCTCTGCGTCGCCGCTTCCGCGACCTGCGCGCCCTGGACGCTGCAGCCAAGCAGGCCTCCACGCAGGGGGAGTCTCGTGCCTGAGCTGTCCGTCCTGCTGCCCGCGCGTAACGCTGCGGGCACGATTACGCGCGCCGTGGCTTCGACGCTGGCGGCCATGCCGCGCGACGCCGAGCTGGTCGTCGGCAACGACTCGTCGTCTGATTCGACGGTGGGCGAGGCCATCCGCGGCGCGTCGCGTGGGGGAGTGGTCGATCCTCGCCTGCGCATCGAGGAGATCATCCCGGGCGAGGGTGGCGTCGCCCGCGTCCTCGTCCAGCTCATGGAGCGCACGGACTCACGCCTGGTGGGTCGTATGGACGCCGACGACGTGTCCCTCAAAGGCCGTTTCAAGCGTACAATGCGCGCAATTGAGCGCGGCGATGACATGGTTTTCACGCAGATGATTGAGCTGCGCGGCTCCCGCCCGGTGCCCCGCATGCCCTACGAGATCACGCCCGAGGACATGGGCTGGCACCTGCTGCTCACCAACCCCGTGTGCCACCCGACCATGCTCGCCACCCGTGAGATTATGGACCGCGTCGGCGGCTATCGCGCCGTCCCCGCCGAGGACTACGACCTGTGGATGCGCGTCGCGTCCGCAGGCGGTCGTATCCGCCGCATCGCGCCCTGGGGGCTGCTGTACCGCATCCACCCTGGCCAGGTCACCGGGAACGCTTCGTGGCGCTCGGATTCGTGGAAGAATCCCGAGCAGGCCCGGGCCTTCGCCGACCTGTCGGTGTTTCTGACGGGCCAGGAGCTGCCGCGCCTGGTCTCGCTCGTCTCGCTTCCTCGCGACGAGGCCGAGCGTGCGCTCGACCGATTCGTGCAGGTCTACACTCAGGGGGTCGCGTCTCGACCCGCAACGTCTCGCCGCGCTCTCGAGCGTCGGCTGAATGCGCGCGCCGCGTGGGTGCGCTCTCACCTCCAAGGAGAACAGTCATGATCCTGACCCCTCCGCCTTCGGGCGGCCAGCAGATCCTTCGTCACGCGCTGGCACGCCGCTGGACCTCGATCGTTGCGGGGACCGTGGCCGGACTGATCATCGGTGTCGTTGCTGCTTTTGCCGTGCCCGTGTCACATTTGGCGACCGTGTCGATGACCGTGACGTCTCCGTCCCCGACGCCCGCCCCCGCCGTGCGCGCCTCTTTGTCGAACACGACGGATATGGTGACTGAGCAGGGGATCGCGAAGTCCGCTGCTGTCCTCGACGCAGCAGCCGAGCAGCTCGGTGGTGGCCTGACTGCTGCCGACCTGCGTCCCAACGTGGAGACTTCAGGCGACACGAACGGCACGATTGTAAAGATCGAGTACGTGGCTCCTACCCGTGAGCAGGCCGTTGCGGCCGCCGATGCGATTGCTGCCGCGTACCTGAAGGAACGCACCGCCCTCGTCGAGCAGCGTGCCGACGAGATGA
>CABKMD010000134.1 GCA_902373435.1 uncultured Actinomyces sp. | reverse complement strand
TTCTTCCCATTCATCCACGAATGGCGGAACAACTTTGTTAGGACAAAGGGTAGCATGTCACTAGGACCTATGTCGCGACGTCTGCAACATCAGCCCAAACAGGGCCCGAATTGTCCCGTCTATTGGACACATCCCATCGCCACCTCCCCGCCCAGCCAACGCGCCGTTTCACGAGGCGTTTCACGCCGGGGCTACTGACGTACCGAGGACATACACGACAGGGGCGGCCCCGGACAATTCCGGGGCCGCCCCTCACGCACTCACGCACGTCACAGGTAGTGGCGCTGCGGCTTGCGATCGTTCTGATAGTCCTCGTAGGCGCGCTGCGTCGACTCGAGGACGGACACCTCCGAGATCGCCACGTCCCACCAGGAGGATCCGGGCGGGTTGGGGCCCATCAGGTCGGTCTCGATGTGGATCATGGTCGCGCGATCCGAGGCGGCGGCCACCTTATAGGCCTCCTTGAACTCCTCGATCGAGTGAACCTCGAGGACGTCGATGCCCCACGAGCGAGCATTCGCCGCGATGTCCACGCCAGCGATCGTGTCCGTATCCTCCAGGTGAGAGCCGGTTCCACGCTGACGGTACTTCGTGCCGAAGCGCTGGGAGCCGCGCGACTCGGACAGCGCGCCGATCGACGCGAAGCCATAGTTCTGCAGCAGGACGTAGATGACCTTGATGCCCTCCTGGGCAACCGTGGCCAGCTCCATCGGAAGCATCTGGTAGGTGCCGTCACCGACGATCGAGACGACCTCGGACTGCGGGCGGGCCAGCTTGACGCCCATGGCGGCCGGGACCTCGTAGCCCATGCAGGAGAAGGCGTACTCGACGTGGTACTGGACGGGGGTCTTCGCCTGCCACAGGGCCTGCAGGTCGCCGGGCATCGAGCCGGCGGCGTTGATGACCACGTCCTCGTCGCCCATGAGTTGGTTGAGTGCACCGAAGACCTCGGTCTGTGCGGGCAGCGGGGCGTTGCCCACGTGGTAGCACTGCTCGACCTTGGCGGCCCAGGCCTCGCGCTCGGCGGCGATCTCGGCAGTGTAGGCCTCGTCGACGCGATAGTCGGACAGCTCTTCGGTCAGCGCCACGAGCGCCTCGCGCGCGTCGGCCACGACCATCTCGGCGCTCTGCTTGGCGGCGTCGAAGGGCGTGATGTTGATGTTGACGAAGGAGACGTCGGGGTTCTTGAACTGCGTCTTCGAGGCCGTGGTGAAGTCGGAGTAGCGCGTGCCCACGCCGATGATCAGGTCGGCCTTGTCGGCCAGGTGGTTGCCCGAGTCGCCGCCGGTGGAGCCGACGCCGCCCACAGAGCAGGGGTGGTCGCAGTTGATGGCGCCCTTACCGGCCTGCGTGTCGGCAACCGGGATGCCAGTCGCGGCCGCGAATGCGCGCAGCTCCTCGGAGGCCTCGGAGTAGATGGCGCCGCCGCCAGCGATGATGAGGGGGCGCTTGGCGGCGCGGATCTTGGCGACCGCGCGCTCGATGGAGGCGCGCTCGGCCGGGGGACGGCGCACGTGCCACACGCGCTTGGCGAAGAACTCGACCGGCCAGTCGTAGGCCTCGGCCTGAACATCCTGAGGCAGAGCGATCGTGACGGCACCGGTTTCGGCCGGGTCGGTCAGGACGCGCATGCCGTTCAGCAGCGAGGGAATCAGCTGCTCGGGACGGTTGATGCGGTCGAAGAAGCGCGACACGGGACGGAACGCGTCGTTGACGGTCACGTCGAGCGAGGTCGGATCCTCGAGCTGCTGGAGGACCGGGTCCGGGATGCGGGTCGCGAACTGGTCGGAGGGGAAGATGAGGACGGGCAGGCGGTTGGTCGTCGCCGTCGCGGCGCCCGTGACCATGTTGAGCGAGCCGGGGCCGATCGACGCGGTCGTCATCCAGGTCTGTAGGCGGTTCGTCGTCTTGGCGAATGCCGTGGCCGCGTGGACGGCACCCTGCTCATTGCGGGGCATGATGTAGGGCATCGGGTTCTCGCCCTCGGCGGGTGCAATCTCGTTCTGCAGCAGGGCCTGACCGATGCCGGCGACGTTACCGTGGCCGAAAATACCGAAGGCGCCCGCGATGAGGCGATGCTCGACGCCGTCGCGCTCGGTGTACTGGTTGGACAGGAAGCGAATGATTGCCTGTGCGACCGTCAGGCGCACGGTTCCCTTGTAGGCTTCTTTGCTCATGGGTAGTCCTTTCGGGCTTTCTTACTTGTTCATGGGGAGTCGGGGGTCCACTTCCTGGTTGTCCCAGGTCGCGCGGATCCAGTGGTGCGCCGGATCGTCGGGGGCGAGCCACACGAGGTCCTCATTCGGGCCGGCCATGACGTTCAGGTAGTACATGTCGTAGCCGGGGGCCGCGACGCAGGGGCCGTGGTAGCCGTGGGGCACGAGGGCGACGTCACCGTCGTGAACCTCGCAGCACAGGTCGATCGGGCGGCCGGGGCTACCATAGGTGCGGTGCAGGCCAAAGCCCTTGGACCCCTCAGGGCCGTCTTCGATCTCGAAGTAGTAGATCTCCTCGAGCTCGCGCTCGTCCTCGGAGTCCTGCTCGTGCTTGTGGGCCGGGTAGGAGGACCAGTTACCGCCGGGGGTGATGACCTCGCAGGCCAGCAGGTGGGAGGTGGTGACGCCCTCGACGGCCAGGGAGTAGTTGTTGACCTGGCGCGAGCAGTCGCCGGCACCGCGCAGGTCGACACGGACCTGACTCTTGGGGTAGTAGGCGACGGGGATGTCGCGGGTGGCAATCGCGGAGGGGAAGGCGAAACGGCCGCCCTGGGCGGAGGCGATCGTCAGGGCCTTGCCGCGTCCGACGTACAGGTAGTCGGTGACGCCGGAGAAGACGCCGCGGCGCCCCTCGAGCTCGAAGGTCTGCCCGTCGACCTCGACGGTCGCACCGCCGGCGAGGGGCAGGACGAGGAGTTCAGCCTCGCCGGTCTCGACGACCTGGGACGCGCCGGCCTCGAGAACGAGAACGCGCAGGCCCGAGAAGGCCCATCCGGCACGCTGGGGGTCAATATCGACGGTGAAATTGCCGTGGCCGGAGGAGCCGGCGGGAACGTAAATATCGGGAAGAGTCATCGTAGTCTCCTGAAAGTTGGGCATCGGTGCCGCTGGTTGAAAAGGGGGACGAGGCTGGGGCGAGTCGGGTGGGTTACGGGACGACCCTCGTTTCGACAAAGGCGTGCAGCTGCTCGTACGTGGGCATCGCTGTCGAGCATTCGATGTGCGAACACACGTAGGCTCCCGCAGCCGAGGCGTAACGGATCGTGCGCTCAAGGTCCCACCCTTCGACGAGGCCATGAATGAGCGCGCCTCCAAAGGCGTCCCCCGCGCCGAGGCCGTTGACGACGTCCACATCCCAGGCATCGACCCACACGCGCTCGTCGGCGGTCTTGGCGAGGGTTCCCTTGGGACCCTGCTTGACGATCGCCAGCTTGACGCCCCGTTCGAGGAGGGCGTCAGCAGCGCCGTCAGGATCGGACACACCGACGGCCATCTCGCATTCCTGGCGGTTACCGACGGCGACGTCCACGCGGGACAGGACGGCGGCGACGCGCGAACGCGCCTGGGCCATGCCGCTCCACAGGTTGGAGCGGTAGTCGAGGTCGAGGATCGTCACGCCATTGGAGCGGTCGCGGTGATCGAGGGCGCGCAGATGCAGGCCGAAGGAGGAATCGCGCGACAGGCCGGTCACGGTGAACCAGAAGATTCCGGCGCGTTCAACGGCTTCCCAATCCACCTGGTCCTCCCCCAGCTCCAGATCCGGGGCGCTGGGCTCTCGATAGAAGTAGAGCGGGAAGGAGTCGGGCGGGAAAAGCTCGGCGAAGGTCACGGGGGTGTGGAAGTCGCGCACGGTGACGACATGGTCGGAGGAGACGCCGAGGCGCTCCAGCTCTCGAGTCACGAAACGGCCGAAGGGGTCATCCCCCACGCCGGTGATGACGCCGGCGCGATGCCCGAGGCGCGCGGCGGCGACGGCGACGTTCGTCGGGCTGCCGCCGAGGAACTTGCCGAAGGTCTCGACATCTTCGAGGTGGGCACCAACCTGGAGAGGAAAAATGTCAATACCAGAACGACCCATTGTCAGAATGTCGACATAGCGGCGCTCGAGAGACATGGTGCCTCCTTCCTCTCCATTGGGGTGGCCCGTAAACCTTTCGCTCCAAGGATGCACTATCAACAGGCAATCGTCAAACTTTGTCCATACAATATGTGACAGCGCGTCGCTCTCACCCTTTACATCAACCCTGATACTATGTAACCGTATTTAATTAACACAGCCGTCGCGCCACACACGAAGGTTTGACATGCCCAAAGCATCGCCCACCTCGGGGAACACCCCCTACGTTGCGGACATTACGCTAGATCGCTCTTCCCCCGTGCCGCTGTACTTCCAGATTTCGGAGCCCATCGCACAGCTCATCAACTCCGGCACACTCCCTGCGGACACGCGCCTCGAGGATGAACTGTCGATGGCTGCGCGACTGCACGTCTCCCGCCCCACGGCACGACAGGCGCTCCAGCGCCTGGTCGACCGCGGCCTGCTCACGCGCCGTCGCGGGGTCGGCACAATCGTGTCCCCGCGTCACGTCCACCGCCCCATGGAGCTCACCTCCCTCATGCGTGACCTCGTCGACGCCGGCCACAAGGTCCACACGACGATCCAGCGCTACGAGGCGCGCCCGGCCAACGCCCAGGAAGCCGACGCCCTCAAGATCACCGAGGGCACTCTCATCGTCCACATCGAGCGCACGCGTTTTGCCAACGACGAGCCGATCGCCGTGCTCACCAACCTCATCCCGACGGACATCGCGCCGACCATGCACGAGCTCGAGTCCGGCTCCCTCTACGACCTCATGCGCGAGCGCGGGGTCACCCTAGCCTCGGCCCGCCAGGTGATCGGCGCCCGCAGCGCGACAACGAAGGAAGCCAAGCTCCTGGCCGAGCATCGTGGCGCAGCCCTGCTCACGACGCAGCGCACGACGTACGACCCCTCGGGGCGCATCGTGGAGTACGGCGACCACATCTACCGGGCGTCGCGCTACTCCTTCGAGGCCAACCTTTTCGCACAGTGACAAGGTATTGATACTTTGTCCTAACAAACTGTTGACAGGCAGTAGCGCTGGCCGTAAACTTATGCCCGACGGAGAAAGTCGAAAGCAATCACAAAGGAGTGCTTCCCGCCATGTCCATCGAGTACACCCCCGGCCCCCTTCTGGACGCCGCGCGTCACACCCCCAC
>CABKMD010000133.1 GCA_902373435.1 uncultured Actinomyces sp. | reverse complement strand
TTCCTGCTCTACTTACGGCCCCCGGGACGCAGAGCCGGCGGCCGTAAGTAGAGCAGGAATGAGTGTTCATGGCATCTCCTTGCCGCCCAGGCAGCGTGCCAGTGAGCGGGCGTTGTGTTCCATCATGTCGATGTAGGTGGGTGCTTGGTCGTCGAGGGTGTCGCCGTACAGGGGGCAGATGTCCACGCCCGCGTCGGTGGCGGCGGTGCGCAGGGTGGAGCGGGTGCGCGCCAGGTTGGGTTCGAGGAACACCGCGGGAATCGAGGAGTCGGACAGGGTGGCCTGGAGTTTGATCCGGTCGGCGATGGAGGGTTCGACGCTGGGGTTGGGCGCGACGAATCCGGCGACGGTGAGCCCGTAGGCGTTCGCCAGGTACGCGTAGGCGTCGTTGGTGGTGACGAGTTTGCGGCGCTCTTCGGGGATGGACGCGATGGTCGAGGCCACGGTGACGTCGAGCTCGTCGAGACCCGTCAGGTAGGCGGCGGCGTTGGCCCTGTAGGTGGCCTCGCCGTCGGGGTCGACGGAGATCAGCGAGTCGCGGATGACGCGCACGTACGCTTGGGCGTTGTGGACGTCGTGCCACAGGTGGGGGTCGATGTCGCCGTGGACGTGCTTGCCGAGTACGGCCTGCGGGAGCATGTACACGTTTGCGCCGGGCTCGCCGATGAATCGGAACGAGGCCTCCCCGGGGATCGTCGTGAGCGCGCGGGTGGGCACTTCGATGACGACCTGGTCGAGGTCGGTGCACTCCATGGTCGAGGCGACGGCCGCGCCCGTGGTTCCTGCGCCCACGCAGGGGGCCGAGGCCTCGTCCCCGCCCAGCGCGCCGGCGTCGGAGGCGAGTTCGACGCGCTTGGTGGTGAGGTTGACGGTGATGTCGGCGTGGCCGGCGGACAGGACGCGACGGCCCTCACTGGCGGCGAGCTCCTCGGGCGGGGTGCCGACGGCGAAGACGGCGGTGCCTTCCCCGACGTTGACGGGCGTGGCGCCGGGCGTGGTGCGCAGGTTGGCGCGGAAGTGGACGCGGTACACGCCGGGGGCGGTGAACGCCCAGCTCATGTGCTGGTGGGCGTCGGCGGGCAGTTGCGCGGTGTCGGTGTCGTATCCGGTGGCGGCGTTAAAGCCGTCCGAGGTCGCGAAGGCGATCTCGGGCTGCCCGAACGACGTGGTGAGGTAGGCGGTGGCCTGCCCGGGCCCGTCGACGCCGGTGGTCGTCAGGTCGATCTGCGAGGCGCGGGTGGCCCCCATGTCGGTGCCGTCTCCCCAGACGCGCATGCCGAGCCACGGGGTGTCGAGCGCGCGGTCTTCGATGAGGGGGAGTATGGTCGCGCCGTTCTTGGCGGCCTCCTCAGCGACGGAGACGGAGCGCGAGCCGGTGGGCAGGTTGGAGTCGAGGGCGCGGATGAGGGCGTGCTCCTCGAGCATGAGGTAGTTGGAGAAGGCGACGTCCGCGTAGGCCACGTCGCGCACGGTGCGCAGGGAGGGTTCCCACGAGTGCGGGTCTGCCCCGTTGGGCACCATCTGCGTGACGTGGACGCGGTCTCCGGCGACGTTGCGCACGAGGTCGGCGAGGATGCCGGTCGTGGCGACGACGCGCAGTTCACCGTCGCTGGCGGGGTCGGGTGCGGGCGCGCACCCTGCCAGGGTCGCCGTGAGCGCTAACGTCGAGGCTGCAAGCACACACCCACTCCCCCGCCACCCACGGAAGGGGAGGCGGGGGATGAAGGAGAGTCGGCCTCGTAAATGAGGGGTCACAGCGCCCTGCGCAGGTTGCGGCGGCGTCCGATCGCGCCCACCCACACGCAGGCCGCGCCCGTGAGCGCCCACGTGAGGGAGACGACGGTCAGGGGGATGGTGTCGGCGCCGGTGGTGGCCAGGGAGAGGTCGCAGTCCTTGCCGGACGCGGTGCGGCCGACGACCTGGGAGACCATGGGTCGCCCATTGGGGCCGGTCGCGCCGGTGGCGGTCAGGTCGCCGCCGGAGCCGAAGCCGCTGCCCGCGAGCGCCTCGCCGTTGGGGGTGACGCGCATGGTGATGGTGAGCGTGTAGGTGCCGGGGGCGGTGAACACCCAGTTCTGGTGGGCGTGCGTGTTGGCGCCGAGCGTGTAGCCGGTGCCGGGGCCGTCGAAGACGTGCTCGCCGACGCCGGAGCCGAGCGCACCCGCGTTGAAGACGGCGACGCGTCCGGGGCCTTCGACGGCGTCGAGGGTGAACTGGACGGGGCCGGTGGTGCCGGTGACGATCTCTTCGCGCTGGGAGTTCAGGCCCAGCCACGGAACGCCCGCAATCTGGGTGGACGGGATCAGCCAGACGCTGGAGCCGGGGGTGGCGACGAAGCCAAGCTCGGCGGGCGCGGTGATGCGCGCGGCGTCACCGAGGGCGAAAGTCAGGGACGAGGGGTCGACCCACTGGGCGGGCTGGCTGCGGTCGTCCTTGACTCGGGCGACGAGGGTGCCGTTCTCGATGGCGGGGCCCAGGTCGAAGTGGCCGTCTGTGGCGTTGCCGGAGGCACCCTCACCGACGCTCATGGTCAGCGTGGTGCGCGCGGTGTTCGCGGGCGCTTGGGACGAGGCCAGGGTGGCGGCCTCCGCCTCGGTGGCCTCGCGGGTGATGCGGGTGGCGACGCAGCGCTCACCACCGGTCGCGGCGGAGGTGGTACGCGCGCCCGAGGAGGGGGCGGGGTTCGCGCCGGTCGTCGTGCCGCTGGCTCCGGTCGTTCCCGTCGCGTCGGCGGCAGGCACCGGGGCGCTGGGCGTCCCCGTGGCGCCGTTGTCGGCCCGATCCTGCGCGGCCTGGTTGTTCGTGGAGCTCACGGAACCGGGGCCCACGCCGGGGGCGGGCTGCGCCTGGTCGGTCGAGGGGGCCGGCGCGGAATCGGCGAGGCACGAGGCCTCGTCGGCGACGTCGATCGTGTAGGTGCGGGCCGCGGAATGAGCGTTAGCGGCGCCGGTGTTCCCGGGGGTCCACGCGCTGGCCTGGACAGTCAGCGTGTAGCGGCCGGCGCGCGTAAACAGCCAGTTGACGTGCTTGTGGGCAGCGTAGGGCTGGTCGATGTCGTCGCCCTCGGGTGCCAGGTCGAAGCTGCCATCATTAGTGACCGCCTTGGTGCCCTCGGTGAGGCTGGAGGTAAAGGCGTAGATGCGGCCGTTCTCCGGGCCCGTGTAGGAGATGTGGAAGCGCGCGGCGTTATATCCACCGGCGGAGACGCCGAGGGTGTCCCAGCCGGGCCACAGCACGCTCGCCTGGTTATCGCCGGACTGACCGAGCAGGTACGCGGCGGCAGGAGCGCCGGTCGCCTGGCTGACGGAGGCGTGGATCTGGGTACGCGTGGACTTGTTGACGGCGAGGAGCGTCTGCTCGGGCTCGCGCATGACGCCGGAGCCCGTGGCGTCCTCCTTGATACGCAGGGTGAGCGCGCCGGACACGTCGGAGGTGAGGTCGAAGATGTCGGCATGGCCGCGGTCCAGGGTGGCCGTGGTGCCGGCGGGGGCGGTGCGCATGACGGCGCAGGTGGAAGCGTCGGCCTCGGACGAGGCCGTGGCTGTGTCTGCGGTGGCCGCGGCGGTGGTGGCCTCCTCTGTTGCTACTGCGTCCGTGGTGTTGGCGGTGGCCTCGTCGGCGGCGTGTGCCGCTCCGGGCACGAGGAAGGAGGTGGCCGCGAGGGCCATGGCGGCGAAAGCCCGGGCAGCTGTTCGGCCCGGGTTCCGGTACTTCGTGGGGTTC
Organism: uncultured Actinomyces sp.; assembly: GCA_902373435.1. Classification (GTDB taxonomy): domain Bacteria; phylum Actinomycetota; class Actinomycetes; order Actinomycetales; family Actinomycetaceae; genus Pauljensenia. Next base: position 1,547 of record CABKMD010000133.1, on the reverse strand, counting down.
ATGAGGGGGTCCTCTAGGTGCTTCGCACATGAATATGAATGAGAATCGTTATCATTCTATGCTCATGACCCACGCTACGCAAAGTTCTAGAACACGAAACCCCTGAACACGCCCAATAGCACTGACGAAGCCCAGAAACCCCGGGGAATACCTGTCCCCCACCTCAATTTCGCATGCAATTCCCCCACCCCTCTTCCACGCTTCACATCCACATCGCCGGAATTCTGCGGTTTTCTCAAGGTCCCCAACTTGTCTGACTACCGAATTGCATGCGAAATTGGAGACGAGCTTCAGCGGTCAACGCTTGACGAATTCGCACGAACCAAGATCAAAGTTTCTGAAATCTCGCGATCTGTCGACGAGCACAGCTGACACAGCTGCCAGCTAGTCCGGCGCTTTTCTTGTTTGAAACGCAGGGTCGTGCCGACGCAACCCGCGTTGGCACACTCCTCGTTACAGACCGGGTGATTCTCGGCCTTGTCAAGCAGGGAATCAATACACAATACGATCCCACAAGGAGTTCACTCATGTTCTCGACCATCGACGTCATGGTTGCCCAGGCCCACATCGATCAGCTCAACGAGCTCGCCGATGCCAAGCACATCGTGAAGGCCGACCGCCACTGAGCGAATTCCGGCACCGCCGGAGTTTCACGCACGTCCGCAGACCCGCAGGGGCTGCGGACTTTTTGTATACCGTCGCGGGCACGCGGCACCGCTCCCCTATGTCGTGCTCGACCAACGCATCGCCATGGGGGTACGTCGATGCATAGGGGACCACGAGGCCCACCTGTGTCGAGGTTCCTCGACGCGGTACCTGTGGCGCGACAGTTACATTGGTGGAAAATGCCTAGTCCTTTGGGTGGAAAATGTATACCAAGATCGGTGGAAAATGTATAATTCTCTACATATTCGCTGATCATAGGAGATTCAGATGCAGGCTGTACGTCCGGAGAACTACCGCCCTCGAGCAATCGACCGGCGTATCGACCAACTGCTGCGATCCTTCGGCGCTGTTGAAATCGCCGGGCCCAAATGGTGTGGAAAGACCTGGACCTCACTTGCACATGCTGGCAGCGCTGACTTGCTCACTGACCCATCGACGCTTTTAGCCGCCCAGTCCTCCCCCGATCTCGTACTCTCTGGCGAGCGCCCACACCTCATTGACGAGTGGCAGGAGGTGCCTCAGATCTGGGACATGGTTCGTTCTCGTATCGATTCGTCCGCGGGTGAACGAGGACAGTTCATCCTCACAGGATCTTCCACACCACACGATATTGAAACAATCAGGCACAGCGGCGCAGGGCGTATTGCTCGCGTTCACATGCGGCCAATGACTTCTTACGAGGCCGGAGCGACTCCGGGAGGCGTAAGCCTCCGCGGTCTTTTTGACGGCAAGGGGATTACTTCGCAACGATGCGAAAGCTCTATCGAAAGCGTTGCACGTTGGTGTTGCCGAGGAGGATGGCCGTCGATTCTTGATCTCGATGACGAAGATGCGTTGGAAACTCCAGCAGAGTACTTACGCAACCTTATTGAGGTAAACAT
>CABKMD010000132.1 GCA_902373435.1 uncultured Actinomyces sp. | reverse complement strand
AGCACCGGCCCCACCCAGACCTACGAGTGGGAAACCCCCATCATCGGCGCACCAGTCAACGACCGCGCACGCGCATGGGAGTCGATCGACCACGTCATGGAAGCCCTCGACCCCATCCTCCAAGTCGATCGCGCCCAGCCGATCACCTGGACCGGGGCGCAAACCTCCAGCGCGCCCGCCTACCTCCTCACCCACACCCAAACCATCTACAAGGAGAGCTGACCAATGCCTGAACCCGCCAAGACCCCCGCCATCGCCGAAACCCTCGGCCCCGGAACCCTCAAGATCACCCCCAAGGGAGGTACCGCCCGCGACCTGCAGTCCAAGGTCCTCAAGACCGAGCTCGCGCCCGATCTCTCCCTCGACGACGCGGTACCCATGCTTGACGGTTCGTCCTACCAGCCCGCCGGAACCTGGGGAGGCAAGCTCACCGGCACCTTCTATCAGGACTACGACATGGGCGGCCTGGTGGCCTGGTGCCTCGAAAACGCCGGGACCCTCGCGACCTATGAGTTCATCCCCAAGGCAGGAACCGGGAAGATGAAGCTCACCGGCGAACTGACCATCGCGCCGGTCAAGATCGGCGGCACCCCGAAGAAGGACAACGAAGCAGAGTTCGAGTTCAAGCTCACCGGCAAGCCGTCCGTCTCGACCGCCGCCTGACCCATGGGGCGCTACCAGGGCTTCCAACTGGAGGGCGGTCGGCAATTCCGCAAAGCCCTCAAGGAAGCAGGAGACGACCTGAGCGACCTGAAGGACACCCACCGGGAGGCTGCGCAAATCGTTGCCAAAGCCGCCCAGGGGATCGTCCCCCACAAAAGCGGAGCCCTGGCAGCCTCCATCCGACCCGCAGGCACAAAGACCGCTGGCATCGTCCGCGCCGGAAAGAAAGCAGTCCCCTACGCCAACGCTATCCACTGGGGCCGCAAGATGTGGCCGTCAACCACGGCCACGCCAGCGCCCCCACGCACACGCCACCTAGCGCCCATCCGGCCTACTTACTTCATCACGGGACCCGCGTCCCAAACCGAACCACAGTGGGTCGAACTGTACTTCACCAGGGTCACCGAAATGACCGAGAAAATCGAAAGAGAGTCCCAACCATGAGGAAGTTCTACGCCGCCGTCGAAACCACCGACGGCACCATCACTGAGAAGGTGCGCATCTACGCCGCCGACCGCATCCGCGCCGCAGCCATGGCCCGCACGCGCGGCATCCCGTGGGAAGACGGACCCGAAGCGCAGGCGCTCCTCATCTACGCGGCCATGCGACGCACCGAGAAGACCGACGCCCTGGAGTTCGATGACTTCCTGGCCCAGGTCGTCGACTTCCAGGTCAGCGCCGATGAGGGTGAGGACCCTACGACACCGACGACGGACTAACCCGCGCCGTCGTCGCACTCGCGATCCGCTCGGGCATCCCCGTCGCCACATGGCTCGACGGGGACCCCGAGCACCTCGACCTCGCATTGACCCTACTAGAAGAGGAAGCCGAAGAATATGGCCGGTAAGTCCGCGATCCTGGCAGTCAAGATCATCAGTGACGCCAAAGGCGCGATCGACGGGTTCAAGGACGCCGCCGCCGCATCCGACGGCCTGGGCGGAAAACTCAAGGCGATTGGCCCCGGCGCGCTCGCCGTCGGCGGCGCGATCGTCGCCGGTGCCGTCGCCGTCGGCAAAGAACTCTACGACCTCGGAGCCAGGTTCGACGAGGTAGAAGACACGATCCGCGTGGGCACAGGGGCCACCGGCGACGCGCTCGAAGGCTTGGTCGACGTGGCCCACGGCGTGGCAACCACGATCCCCACCAGCTTTGAGCAAGCGGGCACCACCGTCGCCGACGTGAACACCCGCCTCGGCCTCACCGGCGACACCCTCCAAACCGTCGCCTCGCAATACCTAGAGGCAGGGCGCATCCTCGGCACCGAAGTCGACATCGCGGGCACCAGCGCCGCCTTCAGCGCCTTCGGCATCCAAGGCGAAGCCGTCTCCGGTGCCCTCGACGAGCTATTCCAAGTCTCCCAAGCAACCGGCGTGGGCATGAACGAACTAGCCGACAGCGCCCAGAAGAACGCCGGTGCCATGCAAGAACTCGGCTTCGGATTCGCCGACAGCGTCCGCATGATCGGCGTGTTTGACAAAGCGGGTATCGACGCCGAAGCCACCCTCGGAGCCATGCGAAAGGGCCTGATCAGCATGGCCAAACCCGGTGAAGACATGCAGGCCACCTTCCAGAGAGTCACCGGCGAGATCAAGGGATACATCGACGCCGGAGACTCCGCCGCCGCCCTCAACGAAGCCAAAAACATCTTCGGGGCCAAGGGCGCAACCCAGATGATCCAGGCGATCCAAACCGGCGTCCTATCCATGGACGACCTCACCGCCGCCACCGGCCAAACCAGCGACACCATCCTCGGCGTCGGGCAGGAAACCATGGACGCCGCCGAAAAATGGGAGATTCTCAAGAACCGTGGCATGGAGGCCCTAGAGCCTCTCGCCAGCGGCCTCTTTGGCCTGGTTGGGGATGCCCTCGGTGGCCTCCTAGACTGGCTCGATACAGCCGACTTCTCCGGACTCACCACCGCATTCAGTGGGCTCCATCCCGCGATCGACGGAATTGTCAGCGCCTTCCAATCCTTCGACGTTGGAAGCATCGGATCAACGTTCAGCTTCGTTCAACCCGTCATCACCGCGTTCGGAGAAGCGTTCGGCGCAGCAATCCCCAAGATCATCGAGCTCGCCGGAGCGATCCAAGGAGCCCTCGCCCCCATCATCGAGGCTCTCGCTCCCATCGTCACCGGTGTCATGCAAACCATCGGCGCGGTTTTCGTCGCGGCGATCGACATCCTCGTCGGCGCGTTCAACGTTATCAAGGGTATCCTCACCGGCGACTGGCAAGCCGTCTGGGACGGTGTCGCCCAGATCGTCGACGGAGCGATCAACCTGGTATTAGCCGCACTCTCGGGGTGGTGGAACGCCATGAGCTCCATCTTCTCCACCGGCGTATCCATGCTCTCCAACCTGTGGACATCAGCGTGGAGCGGCATCACCTCCTACCTCTCGTCCGCCGTCTCATCCATCGGCTCGACCATCTCATCTATCCCTGGGCACATCGTCTCCGCGCTCGGCAACGTCAGCTCGATCCTCTACAGCGCCGGTGTCAACGTTATCCAGGGCATGATCAACGGCATCCGATCCATGGCAACCCGCATCTTCAACGCCGCACTAGACACCGTCAAGGGTGCCGTCGACGGCGTGAAACACTTCCTCGGGATCGCCTCACCCTCCAAGCTATTCCGCCAGATCGGTGTCCACACCGGCGAGGGCCTCGCCCTCGGCATCACCGACAAGAAGAACGCTGTCGCCACCGCCTGGCAAGACCTCATGAACGTGCCCAACCCGCCGCCGGTCACGCTCACAGCCCGCGCCAATCACAACGCGGGCGGCTCACACCAGGCCGCGCCCGCCATGAACCTCACCATCAACGTCCGCGGAGTACTCGACGCTGACGACGCTGCCCGCACCATCGCCGACCTACTCAACCGCCGCGCCCGCCAAACCGGAGCCGCCAACATCTTCGGGAGCCTGGTATGACCACCACCACCGTGTATGGAACGCCCATCACCCTCACCGTCGATTCCACCCAGATCGCCACCAGCAGCGACGCCCTCCGCGCAGGTACCAGCGCAACCCTGGACGGCCTCTCCATCAAGTGGGGCCGCGCCTCCCGCCTCGACCAGCCACAGCCTGCCACTCTCTCCGCCACCGTGGCCGTGCCCGAGGCAGACGCCTCGCGCGTCCTCGACCTCCTGACCCCAGGCAAGCGCATCGTCGCCACGGCAACCACGCCGTTGTCAAGCAAACCACTGCCATACTCCTACACAGCAAGCTTACTGTGGATGCCAAGGGGCGCAGGAGAATCGACTGATCTCGCCCCTGGCCCCATCCAGCCCAGCCTCACCAACCCAACTGCCTGGGACAAAGTTCCCCGCTTCTCACCCGATCAAGCAATCAAACTCACCTTCACACTCACCACCCAGGTCAACGTCCTCACCCTGGTTGTCGCGCCCATCTACTACAGCGCCCCATGGGCAGAATCGGGCACCATCGACACCCAGCGTGCCATCACGATCACCAACCCGCCCTCGGGCACATACACGATCAGTAGCCTCGGCGTAGCCGACTGGTCTATCGGCCTGGACCCGCGCCGCGTCGGGAGCTGGGTAGGCTTCCGCGTCACGGCCACGATCAACGGCGCGCGTTTCGTCGACGAACACACCCCATTCTCGGTCAGTCAACGCCGCTGGCAGGACTACAACGGGCTCGTCATGACGCGCGCCGTCATCGAGACCACCACCAGTCCGACGCGCACGAGCACGATCTTCAGCGGAAGGATCGCAGCCGCTCCCATCAGTTACGACGAAGCGCTCAAAACAGCTCGCGTCAACCTTGAGTGCAACGACTGGACTGTCGACCTTGAGAACAAGAAAGTCGGTGCCAAGCCGTTCACGCCCGAAGCAACCAGCGCCCGACTGACCCGTATCCTCGCGCTGTGCCCGGGTGTTCAAGTCGAGCCTCTCAGCCCTGCCACAAGCGCCCGGCGCCTCGCCGCGCGCGACGTTGACGCGCAAAATCCTATGGACCTCCTACGCGAGCTCGCCGCCTCTAACGACGCGATTCTCTGGCCGCTCGCGCACGCCACAAGAGGCGAGTACTTCAAGTTCGAGGATCAAGACACTCGCAAATCCCTGTACTACCTCACCTGGGACCAGGGCACAGGCAACGCGACGCCACGGGTCCGCCCGCCCCGAGGTGTCGTGATCTCCGCGCGCGCGATCACCCGGGGCGGCTTCACAGTCACCCGTGACCTCTCCGACCTCGCCACCGTCGCCCGCGTCACCTACAAGACCACCGACGCCGACGGGAAGCAGCACGACGCCGAAGCCGTCGCCACCGCGCCCGAGCGCGAACGCGAGTACGGAACTCGAGAACTCCGCGTATCGACCTGGCTCGACCGCAAAGAAGACGCCGAAGCCCTCGCAACCGCCCTCCTCAACCGCACAGGCCCCGGCGGGTGGGTCATCACTGGCTCACAGGTCATCAGCGCCCACCCCACCATGAGCGGGGACACCCTCGCCTCGCTCCTCGACGCCTCGACACGGGCGGGCCTGGCCGTGACCCTCACCGATCTCCCGCCGTGGGTGCCCGGGAACCCCCGGGTTCCCGTCTACCTCGACGGCGGCACCTACAAGTACTCCAAAGGAACCTGGACACTCGACCTCACTCTCACCCGCGCCGCCGCCAGCGGCGGCGCGGGTGAGAGTGAGGTCGAGTGTCCAGGTTC
>CABKMD010000131.1 GCA_902373435.1 uncultured Actinomyces sp. | reverse complement strand
TCGTCGACCTGCCCGACGCCGAGGTCTGCTGCGGCTTCGGCGGCACCTTCGCCATGAAGAACTCCGAGACCTCCACCTCGATGCTCGCGGACAAGGTCACCAACGTCATGTCCACGCACGCAGAGGTCCTCGTCATGGGCGACTACTCCTGCCTCATGCACGTCGGCGGCGGCCTCTCCCGTCTCAACTCGGGCATCCGCCCGATGCACCTCGCCGAGATCCTGGCATCCACCAAGGACCAGCCCTTCGAGGGCAACATCTCCTTCGCACCCGAAAGCGCACAGGTGATCTGACATGACCGCAACGTTCATCGGAATGCCCTCCGCCCCCGAGTCGCACACCGGCGGCTGGCGCACCACCGTCACCATCCCCGAGGACACCCTCCGCTGGGGCCCCACCTTCCCGGAGGGCGCCCATAAGACGCTGGCCAACACCCAGATGCGCCGCAACCTCGGCCACGCCACCCGCACGATCCGCGCTAAGCGCGCTCAGCGCGTCGCGGAAATGCCGGACTGGGAGAACCTGCGTAGCGCCGCCGAGGCCGTCAAGTTCGAGGTCGCCTCGCGCATGCCCGAGCTCCTCGAAGAGTTCGAGCGCAACGTCACCGCCCGCGGCGGCATCGTCCACTGGGCGCGCGACAAGCACGAGGCCAACCGCATCGTCGCGGACATCATCAAGTCCAAGGGCGTTGACGAGGTCGTCAAGGTCAAGTCCATGGCCACCCAGGAGACCAACCTCAACGAGTACCTGAAGAAACAGGGCATCAACGCTCGCGAGACCGACCTCGCCGAGATGATCGTCCAGCTGGCCGACGACATGCCCAGCCACATCGTGGTCCCCGCGATCCACCGCAACCGCTCCGAGGTCCGCGGCATCTTCCTGGATCGCATGGAGGACGCGCCCCGCGACCTCTCCGACGACCCGACCGAGCTGACCGGCGCCGCCCGCGCCCACCTGCGTAAGAAGTTCCTCCACGCCAAGGTCGCCGTCTCCGGCACCAACATGGGCATCGCGGAAACCGGCACCGTCTCAATCTTCGAGTCTGAGGGCAACGGCCGCATGTGCCTGACCCTGCCCGACACGCTCATCACGCTGATGGGCATCGAGAAACTGGTACCCCGCTTCCAGGACGTGGAGATCTTCTCCCAGCTGCTCCCCCGCTCCGCCACCGGCGAGCGCATGAACCCCTACACCTCCATGTGGACGGGCGTCACCCCCGGCGACGGCCCCCAGGAATTCCACCTGATCCTCATGGACAACGGCCGCACCAAGGTCCTCACCGACCCGATTGGCCGCCAGGCCCTCGCCTGCATCCGCTGTGGCTCGTGCATGAACATCTGCCCGGTGTACCAGCACACCTCCGGTCACGCCTACGGCTCCGTCTACCCGGGTCCCATCGGCGCGATCCTGACCCCGCAGCTCACCCAGGGCCTCGACGAGCACGATCCGGTGCACACCCTGCCCTTCGCGTCCTCCCTGTGTGGCGCGTGTGGCGAGGTCTGCCCCGTCAAGATCGACATCCCGACGATCCTCATCCACATGCGTGCGCGCACCGTCGACGTCAAGCGCAACCTCGTGCCGGACGTGTGGGACCTCGCAATGGGCGCAAACACCCCGATGATGACGAACGCGAAGCTGTGGAAGGCCGCCGGAATGGCCACGAAGGCCACCCGCCTGTTCGCCAAGAAGGGCTCCATCGGCGCGCTGCCGTTCCCGGCCTCGCTGTGGACGCGCGCACGTGACCTGCCGGTCGCCCCGAAGGAAACCTTCCGCGAGTGGTGGAAGCGCACCCACAAGGATTCCGACGCCAACGCGCCGCGCACCGACGCTCCCGCAAAGGGCCTCCCGCTCGCTTCCGAGCACGGCATGACCACCAACACGACCCCGAAGGAGGCGTGACATGAGCACCACCACCATGGACGCGAAGACCGCGATCCTGGCGCGCGCACGCGACGCCATCTCTCATTCCCAGCAGGGCCGTCCGGTGCGCCCGATCCCCCGCGACTACATCCGCTCCACCGAGCACGCTCCCGGTTCGGACGCGGCCATCGAGGAAATGATCGAGACGCTCGAGGACTACTCCGCGCAGGTCGTCGTGGTCTCCACGGAGTCCGAGGTTGCGGACGCGATCTCGAAGTTCCTGGCCGACCAGAAGGCCACCTCCGTTGTGGTTCCCACCGGCCTGGACGAGGCCTTCAAGGAGGCCGCCGCCCGCGACGGCCGCAAGGTCCGCGAGGATTCCCGCGAGCAGGCAATCCCGACGCTGGAGCTGGACGAGATCGACGCCGTCGTCACGCGCAGCCGCGTCGCCATCTCCCTGTCCGGCACCATCATTCTCGACGGTGAGCCCGACCAGGGTCGCCGCGCGATCTCGCTCGTGCCCGACACCCACGTCGTCGTCCTCAAGGCCTCCGACATCGTTCCCACGGTGCCCCAGGCCGTCGAAATCCTCGGCAAGAACCCGACCCGTCCGATGACCTGGATCGCCGGCGGCTCGGCGACTTCCGACATCGAGCTGGTCCGCGTGAACGGCGTGCACGGCCCCCGCTTCCTGCGAGTCGTCATCGTCAAGTGATCTGATTCAGACGTAAGTGTGCCCGGCTGCCGTGAGGCAGCCGGGCACACTTACGTCTACGGGAGTTTTCCGCGCACGCAAAGGACCCTGGACGCGTCAGAACCCGAGGCGTCCCAGCATCTTCGGGTCAGACTGCCAGTCCTTCGCGGTGCGCACGTGCAGGTCAAGGTACACGCGCCGTCCCAGCAGCTCCTCGATGTGCGCGCGGGCCTGAGTGCCGATCTGCTTGAGGCGGCTTCCCTTGCGGCCGATGATGATGGCCTTCTGGGAGTCACGCTCGACGTAGACATTCACGTGGATGTCGAGCATGGGCGGACGGTCGTCACCCTGTCGGCGCGGCCTCTCGATGATTTCCTCGACCTGGACGGCAAGGGAGTGCGGCAGCTCGTCGCGCACGCCCTCCAGGGCGGCCTCTCGGATGAACTCGGCGATCAGGGTGTCGCGTGACTCGTCGGTGACGTCGCCCTCGGGGTACAGCGGCGGCGACAGCGGCACGGTCTGCGCGAGCACCTCGCGCAGGTGATCGATCCCCTTGCCTTGCACGGAGGAGACGGGGACGATGGCGGCCCACTCCCCCAGCTTCTCGATGGAGAGCAGGTGCTTCATGACGCGTTCGCGTGGCACGGCGTCGCACTTGGTCGCAACGGCGATGATCGGGCGTTTGATACCGCGCAGCTCGCGGGCGATGAACTGGTCGCCGGGGCCGATGCGCTGATCGGCGGGCAGGCAGAAGATCACGACGTCGACCTCGGAGAGGGCCTCGCGCACCATGTCGTTGAGTCGCTTGCCCAGCAGCGTGCGCGGGCGGTGGTATCCGGGGGTGTCCACGAGCACGAGCTGGTAGTTATCCCCGTGCACGATGCCGCGGATGTTGTGACGCGTCGTCTCGGGACGGCCGGAGGTGATCGCGATCTTGCGCCCGACCAGCGCGTTCGTCAGTGTCGACTTGCCGACGTTGGGGCGACCAACGATCGAGATGAAGCCGGCGCGGAAGTCCTCCGGGAAGTCCGGCATCTCGATGGTCGCGGCCGCGTCCTCGCGTAGAGATGCGAGCGAGGTCAGCACCTCGAAAGCGCCGAGGTCGGCGTCCTCCTCGTCCTCCAGGCCCTCGAGGTCCTCGTACTCGTCCTCCTCGGAGTCGTCACAGTCCTCGTCGTCGCCGGGCTCATCCCCGGCCTCGGCCTCAGTGTCGTCGCCGAGGCCGGCGTCAATCTGCGCGCGAGCGTCGGCTTCCGGGTCGGCAGCGTCGGGGGCAACCTCGATGCGCGCGTCGCCGAACGCGTTGGGGCCGGCCATGAGTTCGTCGTCGGAGGGGAATCGCATGTCAGTTGTCCTTGTCGTCGGCGGGGTTGAGGTCGGGAGTGAGGAGCTGCGCGTCGGGGTCGAGGCGGCAGAGAATCGTGGAGACTTGGCGGCGGCGCCCACGCGCCTCTTCTGCCGTCATTGAAACGCCGGCGAGGGTGCCGGTCGCGCCGGGCAGGGGAACCCGCCCAATCGCCTTGGCGAGCAGACCGCCGACAGAGTCGACGTCCTCGTCTTCGATCTCGTGGTCGAGGAGCTCGCCCAGCTCGGAGATCGGGTAGCGTGTGGGGACGCGCCACACCCCCGGCTCGACTTCCTCGGGTTCGATGGAGTGGCGGTCGTGCTCGTCGGTCAGCTCGCCGACGACCTCCTCGAGGATGTCCTCGAGGGTTACGAGGCCCGCGACGCCGCCGTACTCGTCGATGACGATGGCCATGTGGAAACGCTCGGCCTGCATCTGGCGCAGCATGTCGTCCGCGGGCTTCATTTCGACGGCGAAATCGGCGGGGCGCATCATCTGCTCGGCGCGCATGTCGAGCTGGCCGCCCGTGGCCTCCCAGCGCGACACGAGATCCTTGAAGTACAGGATGCCGCGAATATCGTCCACGTCGTCGCCGACGACGGGCACGCGGGAGAAGCCGGAGCGCACGAACAGGCGCAGGGCAGAGGGGGCGGGCGTGTCGGCGTCGATGGTCACCATGTCGGTGCGCGGCACCATGACCTCGCGCACCAGTGTGTGCCCGAGGTCCAGGACAGAGCGAACCATGTCGCGGTCCTCTTCCTCAAAACTCTCGGGCTCGCCGACCTCGTCGACAATCTCGCGCAGGTCGGAGATCAGCTCGGCGCGCACCTGTGCCTCGGTGGGCTCGGGGGCGGGACGCGAGGAACGCACGCGGGTCAGGAGCGGGTCCACCAGGTGGCTGAGGCGCGCGAGTCGGTCCGCGAACCTGGTGCCCGCCAGGGCGATGCCCTCGGGGTTGCGCGCGCCCCACTGGGCGGGCAAGAAGGACACGAAGAGCAGCTGGAGGGCCGCGATCACGAAGACAGCGATGAGGGCAACCGCCCACCAGGGCAGGCGGGTATCGACCAGGACGATCGTGCCCATCACCGCGTACACGACCTGCCAGAAGGTACGGAAGGCGCGCAGCGACAGCAGAGTGCGCCGACGGTGATCGACGAGGCCGTAGAGGGCGCGCGCGTTCCGGCGTTCTTCTTCGATGAGGTCCTCGACGCCGGCCAGAGTCAGGCGCTGGACAGCCTGCTCGACGCTCTGGGCAACAGACGCGAACGCGAGCGCGACGACCGCGAGGATCAGGAGCGCCACGGAGGGTGCATTCAGCGCTGACGAGGCCGGGGACGCTTCCAGGGGAAGGATCATCGGGTGGCCAGGAAGGTCAGCAGGAGCTTGCGCTGGAGGGCGAACATGACCTCGCGCTCGGCGTCGGTCGCGTGATCGTAGCCCAGGAGGTGCAGCATGCCGTGCGTGGCCAGGAGGAGCATTTCCTCGGCGGCGCTATGGCCGGACTCCGCAGCCTGTCGGGCGGCGACCTGCGGGCAGATGCAGATGTCGCCGAGCATGCCGGGGGGCGTGGGGTGGTCCGCCGTGCCGGGGCGCAGCTCGTCCATGGG
>CABKMD010000130.1 GCA_902373435.1 uncultured Actinomyces sp. | reverse complement strand
ACGCCCGAGCAACAAATTTTGTCAGTTTATAAATAAATACGACAAATCGGCGACGGTTACTCTTGTCGCTCGTGTTAGTTGTGGTGCCTGAGGAACTAATCGCTCAGATTCTTGACCAAATTACAGGCGATTGGCATAGACTGGTGCGGTATACGGCGACGCCGTCGCATATCTCGTTGACAGGAGTTTTCTATGGTTGTCCTGAAAAACCGTCACTTCGGTGTTCTTCTTGCAACTTTCGCATTGGTGTTCAGTTTCTTTGGCTTGGTGCAGTTTGTCAGTGCTCAGGCCCCTGCGTCTGCGGCGCCCCTGAGCTGCCCCGAGCCGACTACGAATGTGAGCAACAAGGTCACCTTGGATTGGGACAATGCGCAGCTCGTCGACCACGCCGGCCGTGAGACAAAGGCCGTGGGCGATTGGTGGGACCTCGGTATCAAGCTGCCGTGGAAGACTGAGGGCCGGGTGAAGGCCGGCGACTACTTCACCTATGACGCCTCGATCGTCAACGCCAAGACGGGGGAGAGCATCCTGCGCCCGAACGTTGCCCGTAAGTTCGAGGTCATCTCCAACAATGGCGTCGTCGTCGGCTGTGGCACCTGGGGTGCTGACGGCATGGTGACCGTCGTCTTCAATGAGAAGGTCGAGTCTGCCGCGCAGTGGTACGGCCACGTGTCCACCAATGGCCTGACTTACTACACCGGTCCCGGCGCTGAGAAGTACACGGTCACGCTCGGCAAGAAGGTCCAGCGCGAGATTGACATGCTGCGTCGCACCCCCGGCGTTGCACGCTACCAGAAGGATGGCTGGCTCAACCTCGCAGAGGATAAGGATGGCGACGAAAATCAGGCCATCATCTGGCGTGTCGTTTTCCCCGCTGGCGACAAGGCCGTGACTGGCGCGTCGATCGTTGACGAGGTGCCCGCGGGCTCCAACTGGAGCTTCAACTGCAACGTCGTCAGCGACTACGCGAAGAACCATACCTACCTGGTGACCGACCCGACCACCTCCGAGGGTCTCCGCCAGGACAATGACACCTCGAACGGTGCCTTTGGTCGTGCCGCGCAGGTCGATTGCACCTCCACCAAGGTGACTGTGACGCTCGCCGAGATTCCCGCGAACCAGTCCGCCATCATCCTGCTGCCCGCCCACGTTGATGGCGCGAAGCGCGCTGGCGATGTCGTGGGCACCTTCTCCAACACCGTCAACTTCAACGTTGCTGGTGTGAAGGTGACCGCGCCTATTACGAAGACCCTCCGCTATGGCGCGTCCGCCGATGCATACGCCCACCAGACCTTCTCTGTGACCAAGAAGGTTGAGGGTGATATGCCCGAGTCTGCTCAGGATCTCGAATACCCGCTGATGATCACCTTGAAGAATGACGCCGATCCCACGGTGAACAAGACCTTCGAGGCTTCCGTCAAGGCTGGCGAGACCTACACCTACCCCACGTCTCTGCCCCTGGGCACCGTTGTGACGGTATCGGAGGGCGACCTGCCCGCCGGTGTGGGTATCACCTGGAACGATGGTGAGAGCCGCGTCTTCGAGACCGCCGAAGGCGTCACCCTCTCCGCGGACAACCGCGAGGCTACCTTCACGCTGAGCGATGATCAGGTTTACTCGCTGACCCTGACCAACGTTCTGGCCCCGACCCCGACCCCGTCGGCCACGCCTTCGACCCCTGCTCCGACGCCCTCGGCAACTCCTTCGCCCGCTCCGCAGCTGGCGAAGACCGGTACCGATGCGGCTGGTCTTGGCGTCCTCGCTGGAATTGTTGCGATCGCGGGTCTGTCTCTCGTGGCCGCAAAGCGCCGTAGCCACTGATCACGACGCGGCCCCGAGGCGCGCGAGCGCCTGAGGGAGCGTAGTGGGCGGGATGAGCAATGCTCATCCCGCCCACTTCTTTGTGCATGCTTCGTGAGCGGCGCATCATGCGACATACGCGGGTGGGAAGACGTGGTCCCCACACCCGCAGAACAAAAACCGCACTATTCTGCGGTAAACTGAGGGCACTAAAACAGCGTGACACGCGCGCGTGACACACATACTAGCCAACCGGAGTATAATCAAGACCAAGCAAACACCCCCACGATCAAGCAAGGCGGAGCAAGATGGCATCTGTCAAAGCAGTAACGCACCGTGACGGCACCGTCGTGTACCGCGTCCGCTACCGCGCGGGCGGTCGCAACCCAGTCGTGGAAACCTTCTACGACGCCGCGAGCGCCAAGCGCTTCGCCGACCTCGTCGACCGCGTCGGCGGGGCAGCCGCCCGCGAGATGCGCAGCCTCGACGACCTAGCCGCCACTGACACGCCCACCGTCGCCGCGGCGCTCGAGCACCACCTCGAAGCCCTGGCTGCATCCGCCACACCGGGCACAATCAGCCGGTACAGGCAGATCGTGCGAGACCGGATCGCCCCGCACCTCGGCCTAATCCCCGTCGACATGCTCACGAGGCACACTGTCACGAAGTGGGTCGCCGACATGCGCCGCACGCCCGTCACGCGCGGGGCAACCGCCGGCCGCCCGCCGTCGGCTAAGACGATCCGCAACGCCCAGGCCCTCCTATCCGCTGCGCTGCAACGCCTCGTCAATGAGGATGTCATACCGAGGAACGCCGCTAAGGCCGTCCCCCTCCCCAAGGACGCGACCGTCCGCGAGATGCGATTCCTCACCCCCGACGAATTCGCACGCCTCCACGCACAGATCCCAGTCGATTACCAGGCCTTCGTCACCACCATGTACGGCCTCGGCCTACGCTTCGGCGAAGCAACCGCCCTCACAGTCGCCGACATCGACCTCGACGTCGCACAACCCGTCGCCCGTATCAACAAGGCCTGGAAGATCGGCGAAAACGGCGCCCGCTACCTCGGGGCCCCGAAAACCAAGCGCTCCCGACGAACAGTCACCATCCCCGCGCCCCTGATCCCCGAGCTGCGCGCCGCGCTCGCGGGTAAGGCAGCGGATGAGCTGGCGTTCACGGCACGTCGGGGCGGGCCGATCACGTCGGCGCCGTTCCACAATCACATCTGGCGGCCAGCGTGCGACGCGGCGGGCCTGTCGCCGCGCCCGCGCGTGCATGATCTGAGGCATTCGCACGCGTCGGCGCTGATCGCGGCGGGCGTCCCCCTGCCAGTCGTGCAGCGACGCATGGGCCACGAGTCGATCCAGACCACCGTCGATGTGTACGGTCACCTCGCCCCGGAGGCGTACGCGGGCGCTGCTGAGGCTATGAGCGTGGCCATGGGTGGGGCCACTCCACAGCTTGGCATGTGATGCACATCTCTACAATATGGCTTGCATGGTAGCCCGCGCGGGGGCTATAGTTAATGCGTCGGGAGGGAACAAGCCCCCCGCCCCTCAAAGAAGGAGATAACATCATGACCACCACGACCTGGACCAAGGCAGAGCGTTTCGACGGCGACGGCGCCCTCATTGCCGCCGACCTCGACAACGGCGCGCGCGCCGTCATCTACGGCGAATACCAGGACGAGATCAAGATCAGCCTGCTGATCTTCGACTCTGCCCTGCCGGGTGGCAGCGCCTCGACCGAGCGCACCCAGGATTGGCCGCTCGTCGAGCAGTACATCCCCCGCGCCGAGTGGCCTGCCGAAATCTGGGGCGGCCTCCACGGCCCCGCTGAGCGCACCCCCGCCCCCGAGGTTGCCGCCGCCGTCGCCCAGTACATCGCCGAGACGGACGCCTGGCTCGCCGAGGACTGACCAGCAAACCCAAGGCCCCCGCGACCAAAACCGACGGCGCGGGGGCCAACCCATAGGAGGACCAATTGGCCGAACCACTCACCCCCGCCGGTCTACGGTGCCGACGCAAAGCCCTAGGGCTCACCCGCGCCGAACTCGCCGCTCTCATCGAAGCGCCTGAGAGCGCGATCCGCTCCTGGGAGATCGGCAAGGGCGCGCCCCGCGACCCGCTCAGTGTCCACATGCTGCTCGGGAACCTCGAGGACGTCGCCCTCGACTGCGTCGACGTGCTCACGGCCCCCGCTGATGACGAGATCGAGGACGTGCGCGTCATCCCCACCGCGCTCATCTCCTACGTTGACCAGGCGTCCTACGAACAGGAATGCGAGTGGTCCGAACGTCTCCCCCTGTCCACCTATCAGGCGTGCGTGGGCCGCGCGTTCGCTTTCCTGTCCGATCAGGACATCCCCGTCGAGATCATCACCCGCACCACCAAGGAGGCGTGACTGTGACCCGCGAATACCTTGGCGCCGCTGACTTCGCCGCCCGCACAGGCCTAGCCGTGGCGACGATCAGGTCGTACATGCGCAAGGGCCTGACCCCGCCCGCCGACGTGCAGATCAGCACGCCGAACGGCCCCCTGCGCGGCTGGTCCACCGACACAATCGACGCATGGCTGGCCTCGCGGCCCGGGCGGGGCACACGCACGGACCTGCGCAAGTAGCGCACATCACATTCAATCCCGCTTGCACTATACATTGCGCGCGATGTACAGTTGAGTCATCGGGAGGGAACAAGCCCCCCGCCCCTCAAAGAAGGAGAGATCAGAAATGACCACCGTCACCTACATCACAAACACCAACGTTGACCCCACGTTCGCCCACACCACCATCGTCAACAAGTGGCGCGAAGGCCTCGACGAATGGTTCGAGGTCGAACTCCCCGACGACGAGGTTAGCGACCTGCGAGCCGCCCTCATCGAAGCCGCCGAACGCCTGAACGGCGAGGACCGCGCCCTACTCGAAGCCAACGGCTTCGAGGTGACCACGATCCCCGTCAAGTACACCAAAGACGACGAAAACCGCTTCGTTGACAGCATCCCGGTCACCGGAGACGAGCTCTACATGAACCTCCTCGGCCCCGAGTGTGAGCGCGTCGGCCTGACGAATGGCTGTGATGACTTCTGCGAGACACTCACCGTCCTTGAGGAGCTCGGCGGAAACGTCGACAAGTTCCTCGGCTAATACGCAACGAAGCCCCCACCGACCCATTTCCGGGTGGTGGGGGCTTTCGTGTTACTTGTTGCGCGCGATCCTATACTGGGCCTCGGTGAGGCCAGATACGAACTTCTTGTATTCCGGCAATGACATCTTGCGCACGGCATCCGCTTGCGCGCTGGTGATCGCGCCGTCGCGCTCCAAACGGAAGGCGTACTTCTCGCGCTTCTTCTCATACTGCGCGATCAGGAACTCGCGCGACTTCGCGCTGATCGGCGTGTTTCCCAGCGCTGTGCGCTCGGCCTGCTTGCGGTCGTAGTTCGCCGCGGCGCGCGCGTTCTGGGCTTCGACTTGGGCGCGGTGCGCTTCACGAGCTGCCCGTTCGCGGGCGAGCTTGCGGTCCATGGCCGCGTTCTCTTCGTTGCGTTTCTTGCGCCACGCCGATACCTCGCGGCCCGTTGCTTCGCGGGCGTCGTCGCGGGCCTCCGAAAACTCGCGGAAGGCGATCTTGCGTGCGGCTGCGTCCGTAGAGATTTCGTCGAATGTCGCCTTACGGTGCGCGGCGTGGTAATCGACGGCGTCAAGGAAGTCGCGGTAGTTCACGCGTTCGCCGTTTTCGTCGACGAACTCCCATTTGCCGATGTCCTCGCCTGCCTCGTAGAACTTGTCGCCGATCTGCACGCCGACGCGCTTCTCGGTTTCAGCGGACGAACCGCCACCTCC
>CABKMD010000129.1 GCA_902373435.1 uncultured Actinomyces sp. | reverse complement strand
CTCCTCAGCGGTAGTCCCCTGCACGAATTCGGCGAGCGCATCGGGCACAGCCTTTTCGTGAATGACCTGCAGGCGGGCCAGCTGGGTTTGCAGGTCGGCGACCTGCGTCGCGGCCTCCTCAGCTGCAGTCGTCGCGGTCGCCTTGGCTTCGTCGAGGTTGACGGTCAGGGCTGCGACCTGTGCTTCGAGATCCTTGACGCGCGCGTCGGCGGCCTTGCGGGCGTCACGCTCGGCGCGAAGGGCCTTGACGCCGCCCTCGTTGAGGGTTTCCTCAGCGGCGGGCGTGTTGTCCGTCGTCTCCGTGTTGGTGTCCTGCGCTTCGGATGCGTTGGTGTCGGTGGGCATGAGTGTTGTGTTCCTTTCTCGAATCACTCGAGGGGCCGACGCGTGCCGTCGCGGCGCGAGTCGGTGGCTTAGTGGGCTGCGCGTAGCAGGGCGCGCATCCGGGTCAGTTCGCCGTCGGTGGCAATGGCGGCGTAGTAGCGGGCCTCGACTTCGGCGGCGATCTCAGGGGTGAGGGGATAGTCAGCGCCGCCGATCCGAGCGCCGCCGTGACGCTCCTGGGCGCGCGGGGTCCACGGGTTCAGACCGTTTTGCACGTCCTGCCAGTCACGGGTGGCGATCATGACGCGGCGTTCGGCTGCGGTCATACGCCGCCCGTCATAGGTGGCCTCGTACTGGCCGCGCAGCGCGCCACCTGAGACCTGCCCGCGCCCGGTGATATAGCCCTGAGCGCGCAGGGCCTCGACGGCCTGCTCACGGCTCGGGTTTAGGCGGTAGATCGTCTCCGGGGTCATACGCTTCTGCCCGCGCCGTAGAATCTGGCCCGCCCATCCGTGGCGGCTGGTGCCCTCAGTGGTGAAAGCACCTCGGTACTTCATGCCGCGGCGAGCGTTCACGACCTGATACATGTCAGCGCCGTCGCGGATCGCCTGAGCGCCCGCGTTCGTGAACACGCGGTTCTGCTCGGCCTCGCTCATACGATTGAACGCCTCGTACGGGTCGTCGATCAGCCCCTTGGCGAACGCTTCGGCCTGGTCCGTCACCATGGTCGGCACATGCGTGCAATCGCACCGGGGATGCCGTAGAAAACCTTGATTCCACCTGTAGAAACGGCCCGCGAGGATGACACAGCGCGAGCAGGACGGCGGGTTCAGCATCCGCACATAGCCGACACGGGGCCTGGCTGCGATCTGCACGCCAGCCGCGCCCCTGCCCGCGTCCGCGATCTCAGTGAGGACCATCATCGATAGCTGCCGTCCACCCGCCGCGAGCGCCTGCGCGGGTTCCACGCCGTCGGCTATGAGTGTGCGGGCGGCGATTGCGGGGCCGCGTAGGAGGGTGTCGAGGCTGCGTCCGTCAGCGGTGAGGCCGACGAACGCGTCGGGGTCGACGAGGCCGTCAGGCTCGGCCCAGGTGTCTTGCTGGCCGAGTGCGAGCGCGCCACTGACGAGGGCGCTGGACGCCGCCGTGCGTTGCGCGTCGGTAATGGCGGCGGCGACTGTGGGGATGCGTTCGCGCCAGGCTTCGCCGATCCAGTTGGGACCGAGCTTGCGCCACTGGCGTGTAGCAGCGGCTAAAGCGCGGGCCTCCTGCTCACGAACCAGCGCGTAGTGGTGTTCAATCGCGGTTGGGATCGTGGCCATTGGTCGTGTCTGTCTCGTCGGGCACCTCGGGGGTGGTCTTTTCGAGGAGGCGCAGGAGATCGGGGTCGGTTTCCTCCTCGCGCAGGTAGGCGCGCTCGGTGGCCTTGCGGGCATCGTCCCAGCCGAGTTCGTCCCATGCACCCTCGCGGCTAATCAGGGGCTTGCCGCCTGCGAGCTTTTGCAGGGCGTCAGCCTTTTGGCTGAACGTTGGCGTGGCGGGGTCGTGCCAGGCAACATTCACGGCACCCATGGGGATGGTGTGGCCCATGATGCGGGCGGCGATTGTGAGCGCCCTAGAGAGGGCGGCGCCGCACTCAGCGTTGACGCGTTCGACGCGCTTGACGAGCTTGGATTCTTCGGCGCGGATCGCGCCCTCGGCGGGTGGGTTGGTGGTGATGAGGCCGAAATAGCGGGCGGGGAAGCCGGTCAGGCTGGCGGCGAGCTTGCCGTACAACTCAATCGTGTTGTGGAAATTGGAGAGCTCACCGGGGGCAAGCTGGGTGACCTTCGCGCCCGCGTTCTGCAAGGCCACGAAGGGATTGAGGTAGTTCGTCCAGGCGGACGGGTCGGCGAAGTCTGAGCGCTTGGCGCCCATGATGATGCGTTTCGGGACCGCGTTGGTTTCGAGGGCGGCTTGCATCTGGGTAATGGCGCGCGCGGCTGCGTCGGTGATGCCCATGATGTCGTCCATCTCGCTGTGGCCCGTGGTTTCGCCCGTCATCTGACGGTTGAACGAGGGGATGACGGGGACGATGCCGAGGCCGTGCTGGTCGCGGTCGACGACGCGCCACGCGCCGCCCACTGTCGCGTAGGTGGTGGTGGTGTCGGGCGTGTAGATCGTCGCGTACCGGGTTTGCGTGCCGTCGGTGGCCTTGTCGGTGAAGATGCGCACGGCGTGCGTGATCGTCTTGCGCCGGTAGTCGAACTTCACCGTCATCTGTCGGGGTGATTCCACGCAAATGATCGGGTAGTCGCCCTCATTGTCGCCGACACCGACGGACAGGTACGCCCGCCCGTAAATGAGCCGGTCGCGCTTCCATTTGCACAGCTCGGAGGCGAGGTCGTTCGCGTCGATCAGGGCGCGAAGATCCTCAGCGACTTCGGGATGTGCGGGGACCATGATGCCGCGCACGTCCTGGCGCTCCTCGATGGTGTCCACGACCACGCGGGGCCAGTTGACCACCGTTTCCAGGGTGCGCAGGGCCGGGGGCAGGGCCAGACCAAGGTGCTGAAGCGTCTGGCGGCCCTCGTAATAGGCGCGGTGCTTGCGATCCGCCGGGGCGGCGGTGTTCAGGGCGTTCTCAGCGTCGGCGAGGAGCTTCGCTTCGTCTCGGGTGATCTGGTCAGTCATGTCGTGTCCTTTACCAAGCGAAGGAGATAGCGCCGCCGGGCTCCCAGCCTTCGGCGTGCTCATCCGCCGCGGCCTCATGGGCGAGAATGTCGGCCATGAGAACGTCGATCTTCATGTGCTCAGCGGGCTTGCCGAGGATGAATTTGTCGCCCGGCTTAGCGACCTTGCGGGCGTGGAGGGCGCACAGCTTCGCGGTCTCATCCGGCGTGTGCGTGGTCAGGCCTTCGGCGAGGTCCTCACGGAAACGCACCAGCGCCGCGAACATGCGTGTGATCGAGTTCGTGGGCCACTGAACCACCACGTAGTCGCCATACAGGTTCTCCCAGTGGTCGATCTGCGTTTCCCAGTGCCGCGGGTCGCAGTAGAACCGTTGCACCGTGTAACGGTCCATGAGTTCGGCGACCGCCGCGTCCACCTCACCGCGCGGGATGCGGCCCTCGGGCCACTCCTCGGGGTTCCACACCGTAGGCCGCTTGTCGGGGCCATAGGTGGGGGTGAATCGCAAGCCGTCGACGGTTTCGGCGCGGATCGCCGTCCAGTCACCCGACCGTGAACCGTCGAAGCCTAGGGCTATCTCGCAGCCCGGTTCGGGCTGGGTGTCGCGGGTCTGCCGGTCCCAGACCTTCTCGGTGAGATAGGAGCCCTTGCCCTGGACGAGGCGGTTCCCGAAGAACCGCTCGGCCTGTGTAGGGTCGGTTTCCATGAGCTCGTCGACCTCGGCGTCAATCGCTTTCGGGTCAACCCACGGAGAGGACGCGTACACGAAGCGGTGAATCTTCGACCTGTCGGCCTTCTTCGTGTAATCCCAGTCGAGCGGGGGTTTTTCGTAGAACTTGAAGATGTCCCGCGCACGCGACTGGTACGCCTGTTGCGCCGCGGAGTCCTCCATGGGGTCCCATGGGTTCGTCAGTTCAATCGTGCGGCCTTGCATGCCGGCGACGGCGCGGCGGATCGTCTGCCAGGTATTTAGCACGCCCGACTGGGGCGTGTACAGGCCGGATTCGTCCGCGATCGCGCAGGTGAACGGCTGGCCGAGCTTGGAGCGCGCCGCGCTCGTGACGGGCACGATCTTGCCCTCATTCGGCAAACGAATAAAGCCCTCACGGACACGCACGAAGTCGCCGAGCGGGCCGCTCTTAATCATGGCCTGCAACGGCTCGTACACGTTTCGCGTCTGGTCCTCCGCGAAAGCGAGGAGGGCGATCAGGCTCTTGTCGCGCGGGCGGCCCATGGCTTCGCCAGGCTCGTACCAGTACTCCCAGCCGCACCCGCACCCGTGGTCGGCGCACCTGTACACGTCGCCTTCGCGCGCCCAGCCGGCGAACATCGCGGGCCCCACGCCCTCCGCGAGCGCGACCGCCGCCGCGAGCGGCGACTTACCCGACTTCTGCGGGCCTACCCACAGGCTGCGCCGGTAGGTGAAGGGTTCCACAAGGCGGTGCGGGTCAGGCTTGGCGGTCGCCTTGACGCGGTAATGGTTGGCGTTGCAATACAGCTGCCAGCCGTTGAGCACGAGCGGCTGGTTGAAGTATACGCCCGAGGGGACGAGGCAGTGGGCTTCGATCCAGTCTGAGATCAGGAAGCCCAGCGTGTGGTTTGCGTTGAAGTCGAGGGCGAGCGGGGGCGGCGCGTACTCATCATGTGCCATTGGCGTCGCCGTCGACGACGGTCATTCCAGCGAGGCGGGCGCGGGATGAGCGGCGGCGGGCCGGGCGTTCTGCGGGTTCGGCCTGGTCGGCGGGCTGGCCGGTGGTGATCTGCCACTGGTGGAGGGCGAGGCCAGAGGCGGTGAGGCCGATCTGGTCGGCGAGTCGCAGGAGCGCGGTCTTATCGCCCGCCTTCGCGCCTTCCTCCTCACAGGTCACGGCCAAACGCACCCATTGTGCGACGTTGTACGTCATCCATGGCTGTTCTCGCCAGACCTCGGATTGGGGCTGTTTCCACGCCCACGCCCACAGTTCGAGTTCGCGCTTCCAGCGCAGCTCGGTTGCCAGCTTGCGGAACCGGCGGCCCCCGTTCGGGAGGGTCTCCCACAGCTGCATGGGGGGCATGGCGAATTCAGGTACGGGCGCGGTGGCGGGGACGCCTCCGAGCTGGCGGAAGGCGATACCGCGTGCGTCGCTTCGGGCACTGTTGGGGTTGACGGGCGGCCCACTTCTAGCCCTGGCTCCACCGGACGGCATGACTGTTCTCCTCGCTGGCTGGCGTCGCGCCTGCCTGCTGGGCTACCCGGCGTCGCGCCGGGCGGCTTTGTCGGTTTCAGGCGGGCGGTTTTGAACCCTCCGCGCTTTTTTCATCCCTCACCGGCGGTCTGACGGGGCCCCCGGTCGGGGCCACCCCCCTGGGGGTGGTGGGTGTCAGTCCGTTTCGGTTCGGTCGTATTTGTGCGCCGCTTTGCCTGCGGCGCTTCGATTGCAAAAACGATGTTCTGGTCCGCGAATGATCGAACGATCTTCGTCGTCATGACCAAGATCGAACGCTTCGCCTGCCTTGATGGGCTTGCCACACCTCCAACAGGTGGCCTGGCCGGCCTCGACGAGGCGGGCGGCCCGCGCCCGGGCGGCCCGGTAGCGGCGGTCATACCCGCGCGCGGTCGGATAGCCTCGCCGCTGTTCGCGATCGCGGCTGTGGGTGGGGCAGTAGCGGGGGCC
>CABKMD010000128.1 GCA_902373435.1 uncultured Actinomyces sp. | reverse complement strand
ACCGAGCAGGTCCAGGCCCTCGAGACCGAGCTTGCCTCTTTGAAGCCGGAAGTCGGCGAGGACGGCAATGCAAAGGAGAACCCGCGCGCCGATGAGATCCGTACCGAGCTGACCAAGCTCGCCAAGGATGCCCAGCAGCTTGCCCCCTACCATGCCACCGCTGGCCGCGTGATCACCTCTGCCGATGCTTCGAACGATGAGGTCTCGCCCTCGAAGGTTCGCCTGATCCTCATCATGACGGTCGTCGGCGTCTTCGTCGGCCTCGTCCTGGTGCTCATCCGTGAGACTCGATCGCGTTCCCTGACCTCGCCCACGCAGCTCGCCGACCTGACGGCGCTGCCCGTGTGGAGTGCTGAGGAGGGTGCCTCCGAGCCGTGGCTCGCCCCCACCCGCATGCTCGCGATGGCGATCGACCGCGATCACTGGGTGGACCTGATCGTCGACGCATCTGACCCGCAGGCCCGCGACCTGCACCGCGTCTTGTCCGCCTCGCTGGCTGAGACCCGCGTGCCCGCGCCGCGCCTCATCGACATCAACCAGCCTCTCGCCGCGCTCCTCGACGAGGTGCGTCCCTCCCGTCACGTCCTCATCGCCGTGCGCAAGGGCCACGACCTGAAGGCACTGCACGCCCTCCTCGACGAGCTCGCGATCATCAACCGCGAGGTGAACGGCATGATCTACTTGGGCGACCAGGTGACTACGTCCGCCTCCACCTCCGCAGCTTCGGCTCCTGCCGCCGAGGTCATCGAGCCCAAGGAAGAGGCCGCGGACAAGACCTCCTCGGAGGTCGCGGAGTCCAAGCCGTCGAAGGAAACGGAAGACACGTCCGACTCCAGGAAGGGCAAGAAATGAGCGCCGAGGAGACCACTGTGACCGATCAGTGGGCCGCCTCCATCTGGCACGTTGACCGCAGTGCGCGCGTCTCTCAGCTGATTTCGGGCGACCCGTCGGATCCGCGAGCGCTCGTGCTCGTGCGCGATAACGGCCGTCATTCGGCGTTCGTCGAGATCGAGGGCACGGACCATCCGGAGACCGATCCGCGCGTGCTCGAGGTCGAACCGGCCCCCCCGCGCGGCTGGGAAGAGGGCGCCGGCGCTGACGTGGACGCGACCGTCGTCATGTGCACGGTCGGCTCGTGCGACATGCTCGAGGACGCCGTGCGCGCCATCCTGGCCCAGGATCATCAGCGTTTCACGCTCGTCGTGGTGGATAACGCGCCGCACACGGGCCTGACACGCGAGAAGCTCGCGGGCATCGACGATACGCGTCTGAATATCGTCTCTGCGTCTCGTCCCGGCCTCTCTCGCGCCCGCAACCGCGGCGTGCTGGCGGCACGCGGCGAGGTCATTGTCTTCACGGACGACGACGCGATCGTCGACCCGCACTGGCTCACCGCCATGATCGACCCGTTCACGGCCTCGCCGTACGTGGCCGCGACGACGGGCATAGCGCTGCCCCTGGAGCAGCGCTATGCGCCCCAGCGGTGGTTCGAGTCGCGCGGTGGCTTCCCCAAGGACATGTCCCCGCGCGTGTGGTGCGTCGGTGACATTCCCGAGGACCTGGAGGCTCTGGGGGAGAAGGGTGACGGCGGACCGCTCTTCCCGATCACGACGGCGCGCGTGGGCGCAGGCGTGTGCATGGCCATACGTCGCGACGTTCTCATGGAGGTTGGCCCCTTCGATCCGGCGCTCGGCGCTGGCACTTCGACGCGCGGAGGCGAGGACCTCGACATGTTCGCGCGTATCCTGGCCACGGGTGACGTCATCATCCACACGCCCGACGCCCTCGTGCACCACCGTCACCGCGTGGACGAGGCCGGCCTGGATAAGCAGATCCGGGGCAACGGTTCCGGCATGGCGGCGCTCCTGACGAAGGCGATCATCGCCAAGCCCTCCGTGCTCGGTACGCTGGCGACACGTGTTCCTGGCATCCTCAACCGCGTCAAGCCTGGTGGCGCTCGCGTCGCCGGCACCGACGAGGACGTGCCCGGCTCGCTCACCAAGTCCGAGATCAAGGGCTTCCTCGAGGGCCCGTTCCTCTACCTGTCGTCGCGCAGGCACAACAGGCTTGGCGCCCCGCGGCAGGCGGAGCGCACCGACGCGAGCGGCGGCGTGACCGCACCGAGCGCCGCTGAGGAGGCTCAGGCCTCGTCCGCGGCGGAGACGACCGGCGAAGGGAACGGTCACGCGTGAGCCCGCGCCGAGGACTCTGGGCCAAACCCGCCCCCGCCCAAATCGGACCGCTACGAGAGGACGCGCAGGATCTGCCCGCGTGGCCCTTCGTCGTGGCCTATGCGGCGTACTTCCTGTGGTGGGTTCTCGGCTCCGGTGACCTGATGTGGCCGCTGTTCGCAACCGTCATGCTCGTGTTCATGATCGGCCGACACGGCCTGCGTTTCCCGCCCGGAACCATCTTGTGGGTGTTCTTCCTGGCGTGGGTGCTGGCCTCGATGACGTTGCTCGACACGGGCGGGCGCGTCATTGGTGCGTTCTATCGCTTCCTGCTGCAGATCTCGCCCGGCATTTTCGCGGTCTACGCGTTTAACGCGCGAAAGACCCTGAGCGTGCGCATGATCGTGGGGACGATGTGGGGCTTCTTGGCTTCGACCACCATCGGTGGCTTTATCGCCATGGCGGCGCCGACGCTGCGTTTCAAGACGCTCATGTACTACCTGGTGCCGCGCGCCCTGCACTCCAACGACTTCGTCAAGGAGTTCACGAAGCGCGCGACCACCCAGTGGAACCTCTCGTCGTGGATCCTTTCCGACCCGCGCCCGTCGGCCCCCTTCATCTACTCCAACACCTACGGCAACGTCTACTCGCTGATCTTCCCGCTCGCGCTCGTCTTCGCCTATGTGCTGTGGCGCGAGCGCTCCAAGTGGCGTTTTATCGCGGTCGCCGTGTGCGTGCTGTCGGTCATCCCGGCAGCCGCGACGCTCAACCGTGGCATGTATATTGGCCTCATCGTCATCGTCGTGTGGGTGGGTTTCCAGCGACTGCGCGCGGGAGCCTGGCGCACCGTCCTGGGCATCGTCGCGGCCATCGTCGTGGGTATGGGCGCGTGGCTGGCCACCCCGGCCTCCCAGTCGCTCCTCGAGCGCGTCGCGGCCTCCTCCTCAACGGAGGACCGTGCATCCAACTACCTGGAGACACTGCACGAACTCCAGCAGTCTCCACTCCTGGGCTTCGGCGCCCCGCGCCCCTCGGCCTCGCCGTGGCTGCCCTCCCTGGGCACGCAGGGCCAGTTCTGGACGGTCATTTTCTCCTACGGCCTGGTCGGCCTGGCGCTGTTCCTCGCCTTCTTCCTACGCATGTTCCCGCGGATCTGGCGCGCCACGGACGTGTATGGCTCGATCCTGGGCGGCATCATCCTGGCGACCCTGGTGGAGCAGTTCTACTACGGCATGAACACCGGCCTCATGATCTCCGTCGTGGCGGTGGCGCTCCTGTCGCGTCACCTCGAGGAGGAGAGCGATCCGATTAAGCGTGCCGAGGCTGACCGCGAGGGCCGCGCGAGCGCCGGTAGCGTCGCGGGAACCGTCCGCGCCGAGCACGTCGTGCGCATGGGGCAATGGGAAAGCCCCGCCGCGAACGACGGGGCTTTTGCCACTTCGATGCTTGCTCGACTCAACAAGTCGGGTCGTCGGGGAACGAGAAGCCGGACAGCTTCCACGTCTCGCCGTCCTTCACAAACTGAAAATAGGTGAGGGCGCGGGTCATGGTCGTGTCGTCCGTCAGCGCAGTGCCCGCGTCGTTGAGGACGCGAACGTTGGACGAGTCGACGCATGCCGAGACCGTGATGTTTCCGGCCCCGTCATCGCTGAGGATACGCACGTCTTCAAGGGTGGGTGTGCCGGTGGTGCGGGTGCCGTCCCGCGTCCACTCCAGGGCCTGCGCATCGAACTCTTCTAGCGCAGAGCCGGTGAGCACGGAGGACAGGTCGGTTGCCCGAGCCTGCTCGGGGTCCGCGTACGCGCCCCACAGTGTGTTCACGACGAAGGTGGCCTGTCCGGCGGCATTGGCATCCGTGGCCAGCGAGCCGGATGCGTTTGCGGGCCCGCCTGACTGCGGGGTGATGGTCTTCGCGACGGACTGCGGGATGTCGGACTGCGCGTCGTCCTCGGTGCTCTGCGCACCGGACGCGGCGGAGGTGGCCGTATCCGTCTCGGTGGAGCCCGTCAGGCGCAGGAAGCCGACGATGACGAGCGCAATGATGAGGAGAATCGCCACTGCCAGCAGGATCTTTTTGTGAGCAGGGGAGAGCGAGTTGATGAAGTCCATGTGTGTCCCATCGGTAGGTTATAGAAAAAGGTTACCGCGCGGTAGTGGGAAGGTTAGTCATGAGTGAGACAAATCAAGCCAGGCGTTCCCTCGCGCGTGGGGGAATCGTCGGCTTTGTGGGAGCGGCTGCTTCTGCGGTTCTGGGCTTCGTGTTCACGATCATCCTGTCGCGCATGCTGGGTGCGGAGGGGGCGGGTATCGTCACCCAGGCTACCGGTGTCTTCGCGATCGTCATGGCCCTGGCCAAGGTGGGCCTCGACTCCACCGCCATCTACCTGATGCCGCGCCTGTCCCTGGATGCTCCTGAGGAGATCCGCGCGACCCTGTCGTTCATGGCCTCCATGACGGTGGGAGTGTCGACCGTGTGCGTCCTCATTCTTGAGGCCGTGGCTCCTTCGATCTGGAACGCGCAGGTCGCGACCTCCACCCGGGCGGTGCTGTGGTTCGTGCCGATCGGCGCCCTCACCCTGGTTGCATCCGCCGCGCTGCGGGCACTCGGCAACATGCGCGAGTACGTCCTCGTTCAGAACCTGCTGCTGCCCGGCCTGCGCCCGCTCCTTGTTGCGCTCGCGGCCGCGTTCACCGGGTCGCTGGCCTTCGTGTCGGTCGCCTGGGCGCTGCCTTTCGTCGTCGTCCTCGTGGCGGCGTGGTGGCTGCTGCTGCGACACATGCCCTCGACGGCCGACTCGGTGGGCCGCTGGCCGAGCGCCCAGCGCCGTCGCCAGGTCGTGTCCTTCGCGCTGCCTCGCACCCTCACTGCCGGTCTCGAGCAGGCGCTGCAGTGGCTCGACGTCCTCCTTGTCGGTCTCCTGGCGGGCGATGCGGCCTCAGGCATCTACGGTGGTGCCATTCGATTCATTCAGGCGGGCATGGTCGTCGACACAGCTCTGCGCGTCGTCGTCTCCCCGCAGTTTTCCAAACTCCTGCACCAGGGTAAGACGAAGGAGCTACGTGACCTCTACAGTACGGCCTCGATCTGGCTCGTCCTGTTCGCCGCCCCCATCTACGCACTCATGGCGATCTACGCGCCCGCGCTCATGCGCATCCTGGGCGATGGCTTCGCGCCCGGTGCGAACGTCCTCGTCGTCTTGTGCATCGGTTCAATCGTTACTTTCATGGCGGGCAATATTCACTCGCTGCTCATCATGAGTGGGCGCTCCAGATGGGCTGCGGTGAACAAGATCGTGGTCCTGACGCTCAACGTTGTAGGTAACGTCATCTTTATTCCTCGCGGAGGAATGGTCGCTGCGGCGATCGTTTGGGCCGTGTGTATGGTGCTTGACGCGGCCATGGCGACCGTTCAGGTCTCGAGGTTTATCGGTGTGACACCGAAATTGTCGGAAGTGGTCAAGCCAATTCTCGTTGTGGGCGTGTCTGCGGTGATTCCGGGCGGGTGT
>CABKMD010000127.1 GCA_902373435.1 uncultured Actinomyces sp. | reverse complement strand
GTCCCTCCCCACCCCGGCTGGAACCGCGAGATCCGCCGCCTGTGCACCGCGCACGGCGCGCTCATGATCCTCGACGAGGTCCTCACCGGCTTCCGTGTCGACCCCGCCGGATGGTGGGGCCTCGAGGCCGTGGCCGGGTGGGTGGACGGCGCGCCCTCGGGCCGCTACGGCGCAGGATTCGTTGACGCCTCCTGCGTCGAAGGTGCCGACTGGGTGCCCGACCTGGTGACCTTCGGCAAGGTCGTGGGCGGCGGCATGCCCCTGGCGGCCGTCGCCGGGCGCGCGGACGTCATGGACCTGCTGGCCCCACTGGGCCCCGTCTACCAGGCGGGCACGCTCTCGGGCAACCCCCTGGCCACGGTGGCTGGCCTGCGCACCCTCGAACTGGCCGATCGCAGCGTGTACGACCGCGTGAACGCCTCGGCCCAGGCGATCAGCACGATCGTGTCGGAAGCGCTCAGCGCCGCCGGCGTCGCCCACCGCGTCCAGCGCACGGGATCCCTGTTCTCCGTCATGTTTGGCGAGTCCGCGGCCGCCTCGGGCGTGTACGACTACGATCAGGCGCGCGCCCAGGAGGCGTGGCGCTATGCGCCGTTCTTCCATTCCTTCCTGTCCTCGGGCGTGGCCCTGCCGCCCTCGGTGTACGAGGTGTGGTTCGTGTCCGGCGCTCACGGCGAGGCGGAGCTGGAGGCTATCGCCGCCGCCGCTCCGGCTGCCGCGCAGGCCGCCGCTGCGGCTCAGCCCGAATAATCGACCGCGTTGCGGTGTCTGTGCCGTGAATGGTTGAGGGTGGGGATCCTGTTGGATCCCCACCCTTATCTCTTTCCTCGGTGTACGGATGACGGGTGCTTCTCCGTGGTGGTTGGCGTCGTCAGTGGGGGTGTGAGGGCTCTTCACGGACGGCGAATGTGGGGTCTGGGTTAAAGCAGAATGTTGCTTGTCCTGGGTTGGGGGTGAACCAGACGATGCCAGAGTGGGCTTCCTTGAGGGCGACGGTGCCCGAGCGGAGGTGCCGAGGCCTGGGAAAGGGGAAGTGCTATGAGTGTCAGAGGGGGCGAGAAAGCAACGAAAAAGCGTGACACCTTCACGGTGTCACGCTGGCGGGAGTGGGGCGCGCGATGGTCACGCGTCCCGCATAAGCTCAGGCGCGAGTGCGAGCGATCGAGAGAAGAGCGGGGGAGACGATCAGGGCGGTCAGGGCGATGACGACCGCGAAGACGACCGAGGCGACGGAAGCGACCTGCAGGGCTGCGAAAACGCCGAGGCCCGCGAGGACAACGATCAGGGCAATGAGAACGGAAGCCGAGGCGGTGGCCTGGGGCATGGTGGGGGCGGTTTCAGCCTTGACGATCTGGTTCATGGGGTTCTCCTTGTGAGTGTCTTCGCGCGGAAGCGCGAAGCGCGCCCCGCACGCCAGCGTGTGTGTGGACCGTTTGGTCCGTGCCGCCCGGGTGGGCAGCTGTATCAAAAAAGGGAGGTGACTCGCGGTCGCCCCCCTTGGTGCAGTCACAATGCTACGCCGATTTCACCGCTCGGTCTATACCACACAAGCCCTTGTAAGGCATGGCACAGGCATCGTAAAAAGCTGTTAAAGCACAGTGTTGTCAACGAAAAAGACATGCGTGAAGATCAGTGGAGAACGTGCCTGTTCGTGCAAGTGTGCCCGAGTGGGAACTCCACCCGGGCACACAGTGTCACTCAGCTCGTGCCACATTCATGGCTTGGAGGCCCTTCGGTCCTTCAATCGCCTCATATTCGACCTTGTCGCCCTCTAGAAGAGTGCGGTGCCCAGATTGGCCGATGATGTTTGAATAGTGCACGAAGACGTCGCTGGATTCGTCATCAGGAGTGATGAATCCGAAGCCTTTGGCGTCGTTGAACCATTTGATGGTCCCGGTAGCCATGGGCCCTCCTTCGTGTTCGCCCCAACGCTGGGGCACCGTTCGGCCCCGTCTGCGGAGTCGATATGGTCCCGTTGCCCCTGCCCGGAATCATTGCCCCCGGACTGGGCGTGCGAAATCACACCTATACGGTACCGCACTCGCGGCGAAAATGTGGCTGACCTGCGCAATCGTGGCGAAGAAGTTTTCGGCGTGATGACGTTACTTGTCCCCACTTAGACGAACCGGAACGATCGCCCGCACCTCCTCGCCCTCGAAGGCCACGCTCCCGATCGCCACGTCCACCCCGAAGACGCTCGCGAGGGTGTCCGCGTTCATGACGGAGGACGCCGGGCCGACCACGGCCTCGTGAGTGGAGGAGAAGAGCGCGACCTGGTCCGCGACGCGCAAGGCGTGCGCCGGGTAGTGCGTGTTCATGATGACCGCGAGGCCTCGGTCCTTCACGAGGCGCTCGAGGAGTCCCAGGACGATGAGCTGGTTACGGAAATCGAGGCCGGTTTCCGGCTCGTCGAGCACGAGGACGCGCGGGTCGGCGACGAGAGCTCGGGCGATGAGGATCATCTGGAACTGGCCACCCGACATGGTCGCGCAGGGCATCTCGGCCAGGTGGGAGGCGCCCACCTCGTCGAGGACGTCGCGGGCCATGCGTTCTTCGCGCGCTCCGGGCTGGGCGAGGGTGCGCATGTGGGGGGCTCGCCCGACCATCACCATCTCGAGACCGGTGAGCGCCACGTTGGATGCGTTGCGGGCCTGCGGCACGTAGGACAGGACGCGGCCCAGCGCCCGGGTCGACATTGATGAAATGGGAGTGCCGTCGATGAGTGTGCGCCCGCTGTCCCACTTCTGCAGGCCGATCATCGTGCGCAGCAGCGTCGTCTTGCCGGCGCCGTTGGGACCCAGGATCGCCAGGAGTGAGCGCTCGGGTACCTCGAAGGATACGTTCGTCAGGATCGGGCGGGGCGCGCCCGGATAGGTGAAGGTCGCGTTCTCGACACTGATCATCGTGCCCCTCCCGTCCGGCGCAGTAGCACGATAAAGAAGGGTGCGCCGATGATGGCCGTCAGGATCGAAACGGGAATCTCCGAGGCCGACAGGGATCGCGCGAGGGTGTCGATGACGATCATGAGCGCCGACCCGAGCAGCAGCGAGACGGGGATGACCGCTCGGTTGTTCTGCCCGCACAGCATGCGCGCGCAGTGCGGCACGAGCAGGCCGACCCAGCCGACCTGGCCGCACATCGAAATGACCGAGGCCGTGATGACCGTCGAGGCGACGATGAGGATGGCGCGCATGAGGGAGACGTTGACGCCGGCTGAGCGGGCCTCGTCCTCGGAGAGGGAGAGGATGTTGAGCTGCCAGCGCAGCGCCACGATGACGACGACGCCCGCAATGATGAAGGGGGCGCCCAGTACGATCTGGTGGTAGGTGACCGCGGCAAGGGAGCCCATCAGCCAGTAGGTGATCTCCGGGAGCTGGCTCGTGGGGTCGGCGGTGAGCTTGAGGAGCGAGAGGACTGCGTTCGCCAGGGCGGAGACGATGACGCCGCCGAGTACCAGAGTGATGACGTTGAAAGCACCCGTTCGCGTACGCGAAATCGCCGTCGTGAAGGCCATCGTCGCCAGGCCAGCCGCGAGGGCCGCGGCCTGCACGCCGATCAGGTTCCAATCCAGCAGCAGGGCGATGACGGCTCCGACGCACGTGCCCGCCGCGACGCCCAAAGTGTCCGGAGTGGCCAGGGGGTTGGAGAAGAGCGACTGGAACGAGGCGCCGGCAACTGACAGGCCCCCGCCGATCAGGATCGCCACGATGATGCGTGGCGCCCGCAGGTCGAACACGACGGAGTTGACCCGCGGGGGCACCGCCGGACCTCCCCAGAACCTCGCGCGCAGCGCCGCAACCACATCCTCCAGGGACACGGAAAAACGGCCGATCAGCATGGCTGCCGCCGCGCACACGACGATGAGGGCGACCAGCGTGGGAATCACCCACACGCGCAGCCGCCCGTTCCTGGTCAGCAAAGACTTCATCATGTCCTCTCCCCGACGCACGCCGGGAGTAAAGCGCATAAGGGACCCCGGCCTCGTCGATAGGGAAGACGAGGCCGGGGCCAGGTGTCAGGACGCGGAGTCCGGGTTGATGATGGTGCGGGCCTGCTCGTCCGTGAGCGTGAAGTTGTACATCTTCTGGTAGTAGTCCTTCGTCATCGACACGAGGTCAACGTCGGAGAACTGCTCCGGGTACAGGGAGGCGCCGAGCCAGTTCGCCACGATCGGGGAATCCGGGTTGGGGGTGAACCAGTTCCACATGCCCAGGCCGGTGGAGTAGACGCGGCCGGACTTCACGGAGCTGAGGGTGGACAGGTCCACGCCCTCGACCGAGTTCGTCAGGACGGAGTTCGCCGTCATGTTCGACATACCCTTGCCGGTGACGAGGAAGACCTGGGGATCCCACGTGAGGACCTGCTCGAAGGTGACGGGCGTGTGCGAGGTGTCGGTGTCGCGCGTGACGTTCGTGTAGTTGAGCGAGTCGGCCCATTCGTTGGTGAACCAGCCGTCCTTGCCGCCCGCGACCGCGAGCTGGCCGTCGGCCGCGCCCATGAGCACCATCGTCGAGACCTTCTGGTCGTCGGGGACCTTCGCGGTGCGCGCGCGGGCGTCAGCGACGAGGTCCTTGCCGAGCGCGATCTTGTCGGCCATGTGGCCGTCCTCGTTGAAGACGTCCTCGAGGAGCTCCATCCATTCCGCGTAGGTCTCCGAGGGGTTGCCCATCGTCGTGAAGCCGACGGCCGGGATGCCGGCCTTGCGGAAAATTTCGCCATGTTCCTTGTTGTAGGCGTTGTAGAAGACGACGTCGACGTTCAGGTTCAGCAGGGCTTCGGCGTTGAGCTCGCCCTTGTCGTAGTAGCTGGTGTCCACCTGCATCATTTCGGGCGCCATCTCCGCGGCGATCGTCTGGCTCATGGCCTTGACTCGGGCGGCGCTCATGCCCACCAGGTAGGGGGCCTTGCCGTCGAAGTAGGCCAGGTAGGTGGATTCGATGGGGATCTGGTCGATGGCGACGCGGCTGATCTTCTCGGGCAGGACGACCTCGTTGCCCGCGTGGTCGGTGATTGTGCGTGTTGACGAGGCCGAGGCCTCCTGGGTGGTCTGCTTGGACTGGGTGGCGGTGGAGTCGGAGCCGCCCGCGCAGGCGGTGAGGGCCAGGGTGGCGGTGGCCAGGATTGCGGTCAGGGTGGCGAGGCGGGTTTTCATTGGTTCCTCTCGTGTTTTAGGGATTACGAGGGAGATGCTACACAAAATTAGGTGCGCCTCACAAGGGTGAGTGCGGCATTATGACACGGTGTTTTTTCAATGAGGCTCCGAATGGGGTTTTCGCAGTCCCGGGACGCAGATGTGTACGCCTCCTTCTACTCTGGCGGCGTCGGGCGAGGGGCCCGGCGCGAGTGGAAGGAACGGCCATGGTTGCCCAGCTTGATCTGGAGCGCGCCCTCGTCATTGGAGTTGCCTCGAGTGCCCTGTTCGACCTGGAGGAGTCTGACGCGGTGTTCCGCGAGCAGGGGGAGGAGCGTATCGGGAGTATCAGCGCGAACATCTCGATGACGTGCTCGAACCGGGCGTCGCGTTTCCCTTCATTCGTCGCCTGCTTGACCTGAACGATCTGTCGGATCGGGATCGGCTCGTGGAGGTTGTGATTCTCTCGCGCAACGACCCGGAGACCGGGATGCGGGTGATGCGTTCCGTTGAGCGTCACGGTTTGGACATCACGCGCGCGATCTTCATGCAGGGGTGCGCCCCGTACCGCTTCATGAAGCCACTGCACATGTCCCTCTTTCTTTCCGCGAACGAGGCCGACGTGCGCGAGGCGATCAGCCTGGGTTTCGCGGCGGGCCACGTCGTCGGGCGCGCCGCGGCGGACGACGGGGATGCAGATC
>CABKMD010000126.1 GCA_902373435.1 uncultured Actinomyces sp. | reverse complement strand
CGCGGACGGCTCGCGGGCGGGCCGCCGCCCACCGGCACACACAGCGGCCGGGCCCGGCGCCCAGAACACCAGCGGCGCCACAAGCAACACCAACAAGTGAGCGGGCCGCCGCCCACGGGCACACCAAGCAGCCCGGCCCGACACATCCGGCGCCCGGAACACCAGCGGGGCCACAAGAAGCTCTGCACAACATGGGGGGCGCGGGCCCGCATGCCCGCGCCCCCCAGCGCTACAACGCAGACGCTCAGAAGTACTTGCGTCCCGTTTCGCTCAGCTCACGCAGCTCGTCGATCGAGGCGATCCAGCCGCAGCCCTCACCTTCGGCGGCGAGCAGGTCCACGCCGCTGATCGCGAGCATGTCGCCGCCCGTGGTGCCGATACGCACGGCATCCACGCCCTCGGCCTCGGCGGCCGCGAACACGGCCTTGACGGCCACCTCGGGCACCGCGACGAAGGCACGGGCCTGGGACTCGGACAGGAGCATCTCGTGGTCGCCGACGCAGTCGCGGCGAGCGGCCCCGGCCAGGTCGAAGACGCCGCCGATGCCGAAGCGCAGCGCGGAGTCCACGAGGGACTGCACGAGGCCACCGTTCGACAGGTCATGCGCCGCGCGCACGAGGGGTCGACCATCCGACCCGTCGGCGGCGCTCAGCGCGCGCACGACGTTACCGAGGGCGACCTCGGCCTTCAGGTCAACCTCGGGCGGGAGGCCGCCGAGGTGGGAGCGGGCAATACGCGCCCACGCGGACCCGTCGAACTCCTCGCGGGTGGTGCCCAGGAGGATGACGGCAAGGCCCTCTTCGGTGAAGCCGGAGGGGTTGGCCCGCGTGACGTCGGGGAGAATGCCGAGCATGCCAATGACGGGCGTCGGGTTGATCGACGAGTTCGGCAGGCCCTTCTCGGTGCCGGACGAGTTGTACAGCGACACGTTGCCGCCGGTCACGGGGATCTCGAGCTCGATGCAGCCGTCCGCGAGCGCAGTCATGGCGGTCACCAGCTGCCACATGGCGTCCGTATCTTCGGGGTTTCCGAAGTTCAGGCAGTCCGTGATGGCGACGGGCTCAGCGCCGACGACAGCGACGTTACGGTAGGACTCAGCGAGGGCCTGGCGGGCTCCCGCTGCCGGGTCGAGCTTGGTGTACCAGCCGTTCGCGTCGGTCGACAGGGCCACGCCGAGGCCGCTTTCCTCGTCAATGCGGATGACTCCCGCGTCGTCGGGCTGGGCGAGAGCGGTGTTGCCCTGCACGTAGCGGTCATACTGGTCGGTGACCCACGCCTTGGAGGCTTGGTTGACGTCGGAGAGCACGGCGCGCACGTCGGCGATGAGTTCCTCACGCGAGGCGGGACGCGCAAGCGTCTCAGAGGTGGCGGCCTGCAGCTCATCCTGCCACGCGGGGCGAGCGTAGGGGCGGTCGTAGACGGGGCCGTCGTGGGCGACGGTCTTCGGGTCGACGTCGACGATGCGGTGACCGTGGTGGTCGATCGTCAGGCGTCCGTCGCCGGTCAGGTGGCCGATGACCGCGGCCTCGACGTCCCACTTGTCGATGATCTCAAAGAAGCGCTCACGATCCTCGGGCGTCACGATCGCCATCATGCGTTCCTGGGACTCGCTCATAAGGATCTCACCCGCGGTGAGCGTGGGGTCGCGCAGGAGCACGTTCTCGAGGTCGACGTGCATGCCGGAGTCACCGTTGGAGGCCAGCTCGGAGGTCGCGCACGAGATGCCCGCTGCACCGAGGTCCTGGATGCCCTGGACGACGCCGGCCTCGAACAGGTCGAGGCAGCACTCGATGAGGACCTTCTCCATGAAGGGGTCGCCCACCTGGACGGAGGGGCGCTTGGTGGGCATGCCGTCTTCGAAGGTCTCGGAGGCGAGGATCGAGGCGCCGCCGATGCCGTCGCCGCCGGTGCGCGCGCCGAAGAGGACGACGAGGTTGCCCTCACCGGTCGCGTTGGCCAGGTGGATGTCATCGTGGCGCAGCTTGCCGATGCACAGCGCGTTCACGAGGGGGTTGCCCTGGTAGGAGGGGTCGAACTCAGTTTCCCCGCCGATGTTGGGCAGGCCGAGGCAGTTGCCGTAGCCGCCGACGCCGGAGACGACGCCGTGGACGACGCGCGCCGTATCCGGGTGGTCGACGGCACCGAAGCGCAGCTGGTCCATGACGGCGATCGGGCGCGCGCCCATGGAGATGATGTCACGGACGATGCCGCCCACGCCGGTGGCCGCGCCCTGGTAGGGCTCGACGAAGGACGGGTGGTTGTGGGACTCCACCTTGAAGGTGACGGCCCAGCCGCCGCCGATGTCAACGACGCCAGCGTTCTGGCCCATACCGACGAGGAGGTGCTTCCTCATCGCGTCGGTCGTGCGCTCGCCGAACTGCTCGGCGAGGTGCTTCTTGGAGGACTTGTAGGAGCAGTGCTCGGACCACATGACGGAGTACATGGCGAGCTCCGCGTTGGTGGGCCGGCGTCCGAGGATGTCGCAGATGCGCTGGTATTCGTCCTCTTTGAGGCCGAGTTCCTTCCAGGGCATGTCCTGGACGGGGGTCGCGGCGGCGTTCTCGACGGTGTCGGGCAGCTCGCGGGTGTTTTCGGAGGTCATTCGTGTTTCCATTCGAAAGGTCTGGGACGAGGCCGGGGTGCCCTCACGCGTGAGGGCGCGGTGGCGTCGTCAGCCGACGAGGGATGCGAGGACGGAACGGAAGATGCCCAGGCCGTCGGTGCCGCCGTGGTGGCTGGCGCCGTCGGGTCCGAGGAAGAGCGGGCCGAAGCCGGCCTCGGTCGCGTGCTCGGGGTGGGGCATGAGGCCGACGACGTTACCCGCGGCATTGGTGACGCCCGCGATGTCGTTGGCGGAGCCGTTGGGGTTGAAGTCGACGTATCGGAACACGACGCGGCCTTCACCCTCGAGCCGTTCGAGCTCGGCGGGGGACGCCTGGAAGTTACCTTCGCCGTTCTTGAGCGGGACGGTGATGGTGTCGCCAGCGCTGTAGGCGCGCGTCCACGCGGTGTCCGTGTTCTCGATGCGCAGCACCTGGTCGCGGCACAGGAACTTCTGGTGGTCGTTGCGGATGAGCGCGCCGGGCAGCAGGTGCGACTCGCACAGGACCTGGAAGCCGTTGCAGATGCCCAGGACGGGCAGGCCTCGTCCGGCTTCGCGCACGATCTCGCTCATGACGGGAGCGGTCGCCGCGATCGCGCCACAGCGCAGGTAGTCGCCGTAGGAGAAGCCGCCGGGGATGACAACGGCGTCGACGCCGTGCAGGTCAGCGTCCTTGTGCCACAGGGACACGGCCTGCGCGCCCGCGATCTCAACCGCGCGGGCGGCATCGTGGTCGTCGAGGGTGCCGGGGAAGGTGACGACTCCGACGCGGGTCACTGCACGCCTCCCGCGTAACGGGCGTCGGCCTCGTCGATGGCCTCGACGCGCACGACGTCCTCGATGATCGGGTTGGACAGGACCTCTTCGGCGGCCTTGCGGGCCTGGTCCAGGAGCTCGTCGGTGACGGGACCGTCCACGCTCAGGTGGAAGCACTTACCCTGGCGCACGGCCTCGAAGCTCGTGATTCCGAGCCTGGGCAGCGCCGAACCGACGGCCTTACCCTGGGGATCCAGGATCTCCGGCTTCGGCATCACTTCCACGATGATTCGCCCCACGGCGTTCCTCCTTGTGTTGTTGGTGAGGATCCCGCCGCGCATCTTGCCCGGCAGGCAAGTCTGTTTACAGGATGGGGTCCGACCCGGTGAGTCGGCGGTAGGCCTCGACGTAGCGCGCGGCGGTCGCGGCTGCCACGGATTCGGGCAGCGCGGGCGGATTGGCGCCCGAGGAGCGATCCCAGCCGGACTGCTCGGAAACCAGCCAGTCGCGCACGTACTGCTTGTCGAAGCTGGGCGCAACCTGGCCCTCCACCCACTGGTCGGCGGGCCAGAATCGCGAGGAGTCCGGCGTGAGGATCTCATCCGCGAGCACGAGCGCACCCGTGGTCACGTCGATGCCGAACTCAAACTTGGTGTCCGCGATGATGATGCCGCGCTGGTCGGCGATATCGCGGGCGGCCCGGTACAGGGCGATCGACAGGTCACGGATCGCGGTCGCGAGCTCCTCGCCGATGCGCTCGACGGTCTGTTCGAAGGTGATGTTCTCGTCGTGCTCGCCCAGTTCAGCCTTGGCGGCGGGCGTGAAGATCGGCTCTTCGAGGCGCGAGGCCTCGGTCAGCCCCTCGGGCAGCGTGATGCCGCACACGGAGCCGGACTCGCGGTACTCGGCCAGGCCGGAGCCGGTCAGGTAGCCGCGCACGACGCACTCGATGGGGATCATGTGCAGGCTACGGCACACGACCGCGCGCCCGTCCACCTCGGCGGGAACCGTGAAGCGCGTGGGCTCGGCGCCCTCCAGGGCGCGCATAGCCTCGGCCGGGGCCTTCGTGCCCACGGCCAGCAGGTGGTTTTCCACGAGGGGACGCAGCTGGCCCATCCACCAGATGGCGAGCTGGTTGAGGACCGCGCCCTTGCCGGGGATCAGCGTGGGCAGCACGTAGTCGTAGGCACTGATACGGTCCGAGGTCACCATGAGGAGCGCCTCCGGTCCCGCCTTCGCGTGGCGCGGGCGGCCCTCCGGGGTTGCGGTCTGCGGCGCGGAGGCGACCACTGCCTCGTCGGGAGCGTAGATGTCGCGAACCTTGCCCGCACTCAGCGGGGTCCAGCCGTAAAGGGTGGCGGTCATAATGCTCCTCAGCGGGTTCTCAGTCGAGGGTGACGACCAGGTCGGCGGGCCACGTCGCGATGTCGCTGCGGTGGTGTTCCCGGTCGAAGTGGATAAGGTCGACGCCCCGGTAGGCCAGGGCACGGGCCTCGTCGAGCGTGGCCGCGCGGGCGACGACGTCAAGGACTCGGCCGCCGGAGTTCACCAGCGCGTATGTCGGCTCGAAGCCGCAGCATCCCGCCGCGACGTCGGCCGGGTCGTCGGTGATCTCCTCGGAGGTACCGGCGTGGATGACGTGGATGCCGTCGAGTTCCTCGGCCGCTTCGATACCGGTGATCTCATGTCCGGTATCCGTGGGACCCGGGTAGCCCCCCGAGGCCATGACGACCGTGACGGCGCTGTCCTGACTCCACACGGGGGTGGGGGCCTTCGCCAGAGTGCCGGTCGCGGCCGCGTACAGGATGGGGGCCAGCGGGGAGTCGAGGCGCTCGAGGACCACCTGAGTTTCCGGGTCGCCGAAACGCACGTTGAATTCGACGACGCGAATGCCCTTCGAGGTCATCGCGAGGCCGCAGTACAGGAGGCCGCGGAACGGGGTGCCGCGACGTGCCATCTCGGTGATGACGGGCTGGGCCACCTCGTCAACGATGCGCTGCGTGGCCTCTACGGGGAGCCACGGGAGTGGGCTGTAGGCGCCCATGCCGCCCGTGTTCGGGCCCTCGTTTCCGTCGCCCACGCGCTTGAAGTCCTGCGCGGGCTGCAGCGGCACGACGGTGGCACCGTCGGCGAAACAGAACAGGGAGACCTCGGGGCCGTCGAGGTAGTCCTCGATAACGACCGCTCCCCCGTCGCGCGACAGGCAGGCGCGCGCATGCTCCGAGGCCTGGGCGCGGTCGGTGGTCACGACGACACCCTTGCCAGCGGCAAGCGCATCATCCTTCACGACGTAGGGGGCACCCAGGTCGTCGAACGCGGCTTCGACCTCGTCCATCGTGGTGCACGTGAAGGCGCGAGCCGTGGCCACGCCAGCATCGGCCATGACCTGCTTGGCGAAAGACTTAGAGGCCTCAAGGCGCGCCGCATCCTTCGTCGGACCAAACACGGGGATTCCATAGTCCAGGACAGCGTCCGCGA
>CABKMD010000125.1 GCA_902373435.1 uncultured Actinomyces sp. | reverse complement strand
AGCTTGAAGCTCAGCTTGTCGCCTGCCGCGATGCCCTCGCCACACTGGTTCGCGCCGGTGCCGGGGTTCTCGCAGGTGGTCTCGCCATCGGGCACGACCTTCCAGCCGTGGTCCTCGAGGAGTTTCTTGGCGGCATCCGGATCGAACTTGTAGACGCAGCCTTCGGTGGTGCCGGTCTTTTCGGCGGCCATCGGGACGGGGCCACAGGTCGGGGAAGCGGTGCCGGACCAAATCTTCTCAGACAGGGTCGGCTGGTCGATGAGCTGCTGCATCGCCTGGCGGATGTACTTCTGGTTGATGAACTTCGAGCCGGGTGCCTTCTCGTGGAAGTTCAGGGCCAGGTAGGTGATGGAGTTGCCGGGCCAGAGGAAGATGTTGTAGCCCTTGGCCTCGATAGCGGAGCGCTGGTTGTACTGCGCGGCCGGGATGTAGCCGAAGTCGATGGCGCCCGAACGCACGGAGTTGAACTCGGCGTCGTCACCCGTGAATGCCTTGTAGATCAGCGCGTCGATCTTGGGCTTGTCCTCGCCCCAGTAGTTCTCGTTGGGGACGAGCGTCAGACCCTGGTCGGGGGTGAATTCCTTGAGCTTCCAGGGGCCGTTCACCGTCTGCCACAGCGGGTTGGTGGCGTAGGAGGACAGGTTCTTGGCCTCGCCCTGCAGGTATGCGAAGACAGCCTGCGCGCCCTCGGGGGTGCGGTCGAGGTCGGAGACGGCCTCGTCGGCGCTGGTCTTGTCCCAGGCGTGCTGGGGGAGCAGAGCGACCTTGTTGATCTGGTTGTCAATGAACCAGGCCGGGGCGAACGTGGTCTCGGTGGTGATCGAGAAGGTGTGCTCGTCGATGATCTTCAGATCGGCACCGTCGGGGAAGAAGCCCTTCTTGTAGGAGGCCCATTCGTCCTTGTTGTTGGTGACGAGGTTCCACCAGAACTCGATGTCGCGGGTGGTGACGGGCGTGCCGTCGGACCACTTGGCGTCGTCGCGCAGCTTGATGGTGTAGGTCAGACCGTCCTCAGAGACCTCGGGAACGGTGCCCAGGGACTTGGGGAGGTTGATCTTGTAGGGGGTGTCAGAGGTGGACTTGTAGGCGAAGAGCGGGCGGTACATCGCCTGGATGAACTGGCCGTTCTCGCCCTGCGTGTAGCCCTTTGCCGAGACCGGGAAGATCCAGTTGGGGGTACGCGAGGCCATCGTGACCTCGTTCTTTCCGGTTTCCGAGTTGGCTGCCTGGCCGCCGCTACTGCTGCCGCCGCAGGCGGACAGGCCGAGGGATGCGACCATTGCGAGGGCCGCGCCGGTGACCATCCACCGCTTCTTTCTAAGGTTCATGACTGCTCCAAATCAACGTTGATCAGGGACACTGACGGATGACAACCCTGTCAGATAGCATTCATCATATGACAGTATGCTGGCGGATGTTGCCACTTTGACCAAAATATGGAATGTTACGAAAAAATAACAAGATATTTCGACGAAAGAAGTGTTGAACTTTCTTCGGTGAGGCATAATTGATCCTGTTCTCAATGGTGAGCGCAGGGTAACGTTATAGTTACTGCATACGTACTTAGAGGAGGTGTCATGGTCGCGCATGATGTCGACGAGACTGTCCTGATGCTGATTGGGTCCGGTCAAGCGGACACCAGGCCTGCGATTGTCAAGCAAACTGGCCTCGCACCATCAACGGTGTCGGCCGCTGTGTCTCGCCTCGTCGAAGCCGGGGTCATCACGGAAGCGGAACATTCTGTGTCCACGGGCGGGCGGCGCGCACGCCGCCTCGTCACTTCCGACGACGCCAGAGCGCTCGCCCTCGTCGAGCTGGGAGCCCACCACGGCCTCGTCGCGCTGACGGACTCCACCCATGGAGTTGGGCAAGCCACGAGCCTCCTGATCGACATCGCGGAAGGCCCACA
This sequence comes from uncultured Actinomyces sp., assembly GCA_902373435.1. Classification (GTDB taxonomy): domain Bacteria; phylum Actinomycetota; class Actinomycetes; order Actinomycetales; family Actinomycetaceae; genus Pauljensenia. Next base: position 3,988 of record CABKMD010000125.1, on the reverse strand, counting down.
GGCGGTGCTGGGTGCCGTCATAGACGAGGTATCCCGCCAGGAAGAAGCTGTCGGCGTGCGGGTCGGTGGCATCGCCCTGGCGGTTCCCGGTCCCGTGGACGCCGAGCGCTCGCGTGTCATCCGCCCTGCCCGCATGCCCGGGTGGGACGGCATCAACGTCGCCGAGGCCGTGACCGAGCAGTGCGGACTGCCCGCCCTCATCGAAAACGACGCGCGCGCGGGAGCCATCGGCGAATCCGTGTACCGGCGCCGTATTCAGGGTGGGACCCCCATCGATACGCTCATCTACGTCAAGGCTGGCTCCGCCATCGGCGGCGCCTACCTCGTCGATGGCGTGCCGCAGGTGGGACAGGGTGGACTGGCCGGGGATATCTCGCACATCCCCGTCGAGGCCGCCGCGGGCCGCCCCTGCAAGTGTGGCAACGTCGGATGCCTCGAGACGATCGCGTCCGCCGACTCGATCCGAGCGGACCTGGCCGCCACTGGCCTCGTCTATGAGAACAACGAACAGCTTCTGGCCGCCGCGCGCGACGGCATCCCCGAAGTTGCGACGGCCATCCGTCAGGCGGGCACCCTCCTGGGCCACTGCCTCGCTCACCTCGTGTCCTTCCTGGCACCCCAGGGAGTCATCGTCGGTGGAGCGCTCTCCGCCGTCGACGCCTTCATCGCGGGAGTGCGCGCCGCGCTCCACCAATCCTGCCTCCCCTCGATCATGGAACACCTCGTGATCGAATCGTCTCGATCAGGGCGCGAAGCGGCGCTCTGGGGGCTCTCGACACTCACCCCTTCAAAGATCTCAAAGGAGAATTGCCCATGACCAAGCCCCGCATTGCGGTCGCCGGAATCCACATCGAATCCTCGACGTTCACGCCGTATATCTCGACCGCCGACGACTTCATCGTCACCCGCGGTGAGCAGCTGATGGAGCGCTTCTACTGGCGCGACGAGGACTGGGCCACCCAGATCGAGTGGTTCCCCGTCCTGCACGCGCGCGCCCTGCCCGGCGGCGTCGTCGAGCGCGGCGCCTATGATGCCTGGAAGGCCGAGATTCTCGAGGGCCTCGCGGCCGCTGGCCCCCTGGACGGCCTCTTCTTCGACATCCACGGTGCCATGAGCGTCCAGGGCATGGATGACGCCGAGGGCGACCTCATCAACGCCATCCGCAGCGTCATTGGCCCCGAGCCCATGGTCAGCGCCTCGATGGACCTGCACGGAAACGTCTCGCAGGACCTCTTCGACGGCTGCGATATCCTCACCTGCTACCGCCTCGCCCCCCACGAGGACGCCCTCGAGTCGCGCCGTCGTGCCGCCTACAACCTGGGCATGCGCCTCCTGAACGGCCAGCCCAAGCCCGTCAAGGCCCTCGTCCACGTCCCCGTGCTGCTGCCGGGCGAGAAAACCTCGACCCGCATCGAACCCGCCAAGTCCCTGTACAAGATGATCGACCCCATCGAAGAGATGGACGGCATCCTGGACGCTGCGATCTGGATCGGCTTCGCGTGGGCCGACCAGCCGCGCTGCAAGGGCGCGGTCGTCGTCACGGGCGACGATGCGGACCTCGTCAAGGAACAGGCCGAGCGTATCGGCCGGTACTTCTGGGATGTGCACGACCGCTTCGAGTTCGTGGCCCCCGTCGCCTCCATGGAGGAGTGCCTGGCAGCCGCCGAGGAGGGCCCCAAGCCCTTCTTCATCTCCGACTCCGGCGACAACCCGGGTGCCGGCGGTGCCGACGACGTGACGGTCGCGCTCGCGGCCCTGCTGAAGTGGAAGCCCGTCCAGGAGGCGACGCTCGACGTCGTCTACGCCTCGATCATTGATCCGGCGGCCGCCGCCGTCGCGTGGGAGGTCGGCGTTGGCGCCGAGGTCGACCTCGAGGTCGGCGGACACATCGACACCCGCGAGCCCGGGCCGCTGCACGTCCACGCCACGGTCGAGGCCCTCGCCGACGACCCGATGGGCGGACACACTGCGCTGCTGCACACGGGCGGCCTGCGCTTCATTATCACGACGAACCGCAACCAGTACACGATGTACAGCCAGTTCGAGCTGCTCGGCGTGGATATCACCACCGCTGACGTTGTCGTCGTCAAGATCGGTTACCTCGAGCCCGACCTGTACGAGACCCAGAAGGGCTGGCTCATGGCGCTGACCCCCGGCGGCGTCGACCAGGACCTCATCCGCCTCGGTCACCACAAGATTGAGCGTCCGATGTTCCCCTTCGATCCGGATATGGCAGATCCCGATCTGCATGCACAGGTCGTCGTACCGTGAGCGCCGTCAAGGATTCCCGGGGCCCGGTATTTGCGGGCATCGACATCGGTGGCACTTCCATCAAGTGGATGATCGTCGATGAAGCAGGCGCGATCCTTACCCAGGGCAACGAGCCGACCGACCGCGAGGCTGTGGCCGCGCAGGTCGGGCGAATCGGCGTGCGCCTCGCGAGCGACTATCCGGGACTGGTTGGTTTCGGCCTGATTTGCCCCGGCCTCGTCGATGAGGCGAGGGGGATCGTCGTGTATGCGGCGAACCTCGAGCTGCGCGGCGTCCACCTGGCTCGCGCGGTCGAGGAGGCCACGGGCGTACCCGCTGCGCTCATGCACGACGGGCGCGCCGCCGGCCTGGCCGAGGGACTCCTCGGCGCGGGGCGCGGTGCCTCCTCCTTCCTCATGATGCCTATCGGCACCGGCATCTCCGTGGCCCTCATGCTCGGGGATAGTCTGTGGAGCGGCGCGACGTTCAGTGCCGGCGAAGTGGGCCACGCGCCCGTCTTCCCCGGCGGCGAATCCTGCAGCTGCGGATCGCGCGGCTGCCTGGAGGTCTATGCCTCCGCGAAGGGCATTGCGAGGCGATACGCGCAGGCGACCGGCGAGGATATCGGTGCGAAGGCTGTCGAAGCCGGCATTGGTACGGATCCCGTGGCGACCGAAGTGTGGCAGACAGCTGTGCGTGCCCTCGCCCTGTCACTGACCCACATGACGCTCACTGTCGACGTCGAGCGCATCATCATCGGCGGCGGACTGTCGCACGCGGGGGAGAATCTACTGGCGCCGCTGCGAGCGGAATTCGCATCGATGTTGACATTCCGCGACGCTCCCGAGATAGTCCGCGCATCCCTCGGTGGAGCGGGCGGCCGCTGGGGTGCCGCGATCCTGGCCGCCCGTGTGGGCGGCTCGACGTGCTACGAGAGGTGGCAGCCGTGACAACTGTAGAGATTTGTGTGGAAGATGCCGTGGGCGTGCGCCGTGCGCGCGACGGGGGAGCGGATCGTATCGAGATCTGCACCGACCTGTCGTGCGGCGGCCTGACCCCCGCATTCGACGAGGTGGCCGCCGCCCTTGAGGTGGCACCCGCGGGCGGCGTTCAGGTGCTCGTGCGCCCGCGTCCCGGTGACTTCGTCCATACGCGCGAGGAGGTCGACCGCATCGCCTCCGATATCGTGACGCTCTCGTCAATCGGTCGGGGAGTGCCGGTGCGTCTCGGCTTCGTCGTCGGCGTCATCACCCGCGACGGGCAGATCGACGTGAACGCGGCCGCACGCCTGCGGGATGTCGCCGAGGATGCGCCGTTGACCTTCCACCGCGGCTTCGATCAGGTCGCGGATCAGGACCGGGGACTCGACGTGCTCATGGAACTCGGGTATGACCGTGTGCTCACGACGGGCGGGGATCCTGCTGTCGCTCAGCCGGATGCCCTCGCCCGCCTCGTAGAGCGTGGGGGAGACGACATCATCATCCTGGTGTCGGGTGGCCTGCGCGCTCATAACGTCGCCGAGGTCGTGGCTGCCTCGGGAGCGCGAGAGGTCCACATGCGCGCCCCCGGAACATCGGGAACTGATCAGGCAGAGGTCGAACGCATCGTCGCTGCCCTGCACGGATAACGTGGCTCACACATTTTCAAGAAATCTTCATCGATTCGTCTGACAAATCAACGTCGGCGGTGTAAGGTTAAACATATGAGAATTGGAGTTTTCAACGACGAAGATCAGATC
>CABKMD010000124.1 GCA_902373435.1 uncultured Actinomyces sp. | reverse complement strand
AAAAGCGCGGCGACGCGAGTGAGCACGCCGGGCTTGTTTTCGACCAAAACGGCCAGAGTGTGACGATTCGTCATCAGTCTTCCACCTCCCAGTCGGGCGCCATGCCCTTGGCGTAACGAATCTCATCGTTGGACACTCCCGCGGCGACCATCGGCCAGACCATCGAGTCCTTGGAGACGCGGAAGTCAATGAGAACGGGGCGATCGTTAATCGACATGGCCCATTCGATGGCCTCGTCGACCTCGTCGATGGAGCGAACGGTGCGCGCGGCCATGCCGTAGGCCTGCGCGAGCATCTCGAAGTTGGGGATCTGCTCGCCCTCAACGGGGTTGAGCGTCGTGTTCGAGTAGCGCTTGCCGAAGAACAGGGACTGCCACTGGCGGACCATGCCCAGCACCGAGTTGTTGATGAGGGCGACCTTGATCGGGATGTTGTTGATTGTGCAGGTGGCCAATTCCTGGTTGGTCATCTGGAAGGAACCATCACCGTCGATCGCCCACACCACCTTGTCGGGGGCCGCAACCTGGGCCCCCATGGCTGCGGGAATGCAGTAGCCCATGGTGCCGGAGCCGCAGGAGGAGATGAAGCTGCGCGGGTTGTCCAGCGTCATGAACTGGGCGGCCCACATTTGGTGCTGACCCACGCCCGTCACGTAGATGGCCTCGGGGCCGACCTTGTCGGAGAGCTTCTTGAGGACTTCCTGGGGTGCCATCATGCCGTCTTCGGGCTTAGCCCAGCCGATCGGGTACTTGGCACGCAGGCGGTCGAGGTAGCGCCACCATCCAGAGATGTCCGCCTTGCTTTCCGACGAGGCATGGGCGATTTCCTCAGTGAGGATCGGCAGGGCGGTCGCCAGGTCGGCGACAATCGGAATGTCGGCGTGGCGGTTCTTGGAGATCTCCGCGGCGTCAATGTCGATGTGCACGACGGCGGCGCGTGGCGCGAAGGAGTCGAGGCGACCCGTGACGCGGTCGTCGAAGCGGGCACCGAGGGCCACGATCAGATCTGCGCGCTGAAGGGCGCCGACGGCCGCCACGGTACCGTGCATGCCGGGCATACCGAGGTTGTGGCTATCGGAGTCTGGGAACGCGCCACGGGCGGTCAGCGTGGTGACAACGGGGGCGTTCGTGACCTCGACGAGGTCAGCGAGGGCGTCGGTGGAGCCGGAGCGCACGATGCCGCCGCCCACGTACAGCACGGGTGCCTGAGCGTCGGTGATCGCGCGGGCAGCCGCGCGCACTTGCTTCATGTTCGGCTTGTCCGCGACGCGGTAGCCCGGCAGGTCAAGGGCGGGCGGCCAGGAGAAGTCCATCTCGGCGACCTGCGCGGACTTGGTGATGTCTACGAGGACCGGGCCGGGGCGGCCGGTGCTCGCGAGGTGGAATGCCTCGGCCAGGCGCACAGGGATCTCCGCGGGATCGGTGACGAGGAAGGAATGCTTGGTGATGGGCATCGAGGCACCGACAATGTCGGCTTCCTGGAAGGCGTCGGTACCGATCAGGGATGCGCCGACCTGGCCCGAGATCACGACGATCGGGACCGAGTCCATGCAGGCGTCGCCCAGAGCGGTGAGCGCGTTGGTAGCACCGGGGCCAGACGTCACGATCGCGCAGCCGACCTTACCGGTGGCCAGGGCGTAGCCTTCGGCGGCGTGGCCCGCGCCCTGCTCGTGACGGACAAGAATGTGGCGGATGGACGTCGACGCCATCAGCGGGTCGTAGGTCGGGAGAATTGCGCCGCCGGGCATACCGAACACGTCGGTGACGCCCAGGGCCTCGAGGCTGGCCACGATAGCCTCGGCTCCGGTCATGCGGGTGGTGTTGGCGGTGTCGCTCACCATTCGTCCTCTCAATCGTTGGGACCGTCTCAAAGAAAAAACCCCGTCAGATCCGGCAGTTGCGCGGATGCGGGGAATTCGGCGTGCGATCCATCCTCACGTTACACGGCAGGCATCGCACGCCCGGGTACGATGACCAGGGCGAAGATTCCAATTCCGCGAGCGTTAAGCATGCCTTTACCGTATCTCTCCTGAGCGCCGCGCTCTTTTTCATCTCATTGTGCGGACCTTTGGGCTCTGATCGCCATCTAGGACGATGGACTGAGACGCACAGCACGTATTGCTGGTTTAATTGACTCATACCTCATATTACAATCCACAACACGGAGATTTCATCGTGCATCAGGTGTTCGAGATTCTGAGCGAACAGCCGGTTCTGTTCCTCTTCATTCTCATCGGTATAGGCATGGCGTTCGGCCATGTGAAAATCAAAGGCATTAGCCTCGGCGCCGCCGCCGTTCTCTTCTTTGCCATCGCGTTGGCTGCATGGGCGCAGTCCTACGGTATCGAGCTACGGGTTACCCCCCAGCTGGGCACTCTGGGCCTGACACTGTTCACGTTTGCGATCGGCATTAACTCGGGCGCATCGTTCTTCCACAACTTGAAGACCGCCGTCGGGCCGATTCTGGCGATGGTTGCCCTCTACGGCATCACGGCCACCGTCGGCCTCTACCTCGGTAAGGCCATGGGCATGAACGTTCCGCTCATCGCCGGTACCTTTGCGGGTTCGGTGACGAACACGCCCGCTCTTGCCGCCGCGGGCGAGGCCTCCGGCGACGCAGCCCGCGCGACGGTCGGTTACTCGATCGCCTACCTTTTCGGCGTCATCGGCATGCTGGCTGCCTCGATGGCGGCCCTACACTACGGCCGCAACGACAAGGACGCCCCCTCTCCCCTGTCGAACCGCACGATCCGCGTTGAGCGCGACGATCACCCCTTCATCGGCGATATCTACGAGAAGCTCGGCGAGAAGGTCTCCTTCTCGCGTCTGCGTCGCGGCGAGACCGGCCCGATTACCCGTCCCCAGATGTCCGACACCCTGGATCCCGGCGACCTCGTGACGGTTGTCGGCCCCCGCGAGCTCGTCGCCCGCGCAGCCACCGAGCTGGGCCACGCGTCTTCTCACTCCCTCATGCAGGATCGCTCCTACCTGGACTTCCGCCGCGTGACGATCTCCAACCCGAAGGTCGCGGGCCGCACGGTTGCCTCGCTCGGCCTCGCTAAGGAGTTCTCCGCGACGATTTCGCGCGTACGCCGCGGTGACGTCGACATGGTCGCCGAGCCGGGCCTGGTGCTCCAGGAGGGCGACCGCGTGCGCGTCGTCGCCCCCACCTCGAAGATGGCTGAGATCACGAAGTTCTTCGGCGACTCGTCCCGAGGCCTCACGGACCTCAACCCCATCGCGCTGGGTATCGGCATGGCACTCGGTATCGCGATCGGCGAGCTGCCGGTCCTGACCCCCTCCGGCGAATACTTCTCGATCGGTTCCGCGGCCGGCACGCTCATCGTCGGCCTGATCTTCGGCCGCATCGGCCGCATCGGCCCCATCGCGACGGCTCTTCCCTTCACCACATGCCAGGTCATGGCCGAGCTCGGCCTGCTGATCTTCCTCGCGCAGGCTGGCGCCAAAGCAGGCGGCCAGATCCTCGAGGCCTTCACCTCGGGCGACTGGATCCGCATCTTTGCCCTGGGCATCGTCATGACGTCGATTATGGCGATCGGCCTGTACTGCACCATGCGTTGGGTCTTCAAGATGGGCGGCACGAAGCTCGCCGGTCTGCTCGGTGGCGCTCAGACGCAGCCCGCCGTCCTCGCTTTCGCGAACGGCCGCACCAACGCCGATCCTCGCGTGTCGCTCGGCTACGCACTCGTCTACCCGGTCGCCATGGTCGGCAAGATCATCGTCGCCACGATCCTGGGCGGCATGTAGCGGCAACGTCTCGCGCGGGTTCAATCCCGCGCAACAATGGGGGCTGGCCCGACAGGGTCGGCCCCCATTCGTCTCTCCTCCCACCGTCTCGTGAGCGCGTCACGGGCGCCGTGGCACCCATACCTATCAGGACCTGCGCGAGGCTTGCAAGGTCTGGCTGTGGTACCCGTGGGCGGTGGCGGGGCCTGGCCGGGCTTCGAGATCGACCACTCCGAGCCTCAGGCTCGCGTGTGGCGATCTCGCGGGTGGGCCGCCGCCCACGGGCACACAAAGCAGCCCGGCCGGGGTCGCAGCACGCTCGCCGGCGGTATACCACGTCGGCACGAACACGCAACGAGGCCGCGACCGGTTTCCCGGCCACGGCCTCGTCGATGAATGAGCGTCAGCGCGCAATCAGCACGACGAGCACACGGGCGGTCACTGCCGCCGCACACACGATCGCGATGTTGCGCCCGACAGCGCGGATCTCGTCGCGGTCGATCTCGTACTCGACCTCGAACGACGGCGGCTTCAGGCTTGCTTCGATCTCAAACTTCATGCGTTCTCCTCCTCGTACTCCCACAGGTTCGGGACTCGTTCTTGCTTTTCAACGAGCCAGTTCTTGTCCGTCAACATACGGGAGAGGGACAGGCCCATGCCGATAGCCACAATCGTGAACATCACGGTGAAAAGTGCTGCCAGAGCATCGTCAATCTGCTGGTTGTTCAGGTAGGTGAGCGCGCGGTACAGCGGCACGCCCGGAATCATGATGACGACGGCGGGCACGGACAGGGTCACCCGCGAGAAGCGCGTCCTCCGCGCAACGAACACGGCAAGAAGGCCGGCAGCGAGCGCAGCGAGGCCGACGGCGGCCGGAGCGGGAACACCGAGCTCCAGATGGAGCGCGATACGAGCCGTGTTGATCAATGCGCCGATAAGAGCAGCCGTCGCGCACACGCGTGTCGGTGAGTTGAAAAGCATCGCAAACCCGTATGCGGCCACAAAGCTCGTCAGGAAGCGCAGGAGGTAGTGCAGCCAGGGTACGAGCGAGACACCATACTCGGGGGTCACCGACCAACCGAAGATAGCGGAAATTCCCCAGACGGCGACACCGGCTGACATAACGAGCATCGCGACGTACACGAGGCGCCCGATGCCGCCTTGGAAGTCTTGACGCACCAAATCGATCAGGCCCGTCACCAGCGGGAAGCCTGGAACTAGAAAGAGAAGCGCGGAAATGAAACCGGCCTGATGCGTCGATTCGATGCCGAGGAAATGCTGGGCCGGTGCAACGAGGAGAATGTAGATCGTCGCAGCCAGGGCGCCGCAGGCCATCCAGACACCGAAGTGGTTCATGTGGCGGATCAGCATCTGGCGACGCAGAGCCTGCCCGAAGAACGAGGCAACGGCGACGGCGGAGCACTCGACCCATCCCCCACCGTTGAGAAATGCGAACGCCGCACAGGCGAGGCCGGAGGCAAGCGCGTTGGAGAACCAGTCGTAGAGGCCGGGAACCTTCGCGATCTTATCGAGCTCGTCCGACACATCCTCAACTCGAACTGACTTGCCGCGCAGTGACGCAACGTAATTGTTGATGCGGTCGATCTTGTCAGCGTTGACGCCCATCAGACGCTGCTCAGCGAGCTCCGTGCGGAATGTGCCGTTCGCGTACGCGGTCGCGATGATCTCCGTGTAGGTAACCTGTGCCCGGTGCTCGGAAATACCGACTGCGCGTGCGAGGTCAGCCATCGACTTCTTGACGCGATACGCACTCGCGCCAAATGACAAGAGCATTTGACCGAGTCTGAGTACGACCTGAGACTGATGGGCAAGGCGATCGTGCGCCGCCATACGTTGGGCGAAAACCTGATCCTTGCCACCGTGGCGGTAAGGCTCGTGCGGATGTACAGAAGTGACCATGCAACTAGCATCCCACGCATCGTGAAACAATGTGAGCGAAATAGGTCCGTCACGTGCGGTTTTTCATCTACTGGACACACGCTCAGGGCGTGGTTAAACGTCTGTGTATCCGTCTCTTTGGTTGAAAGGATCGATGCATCATGAATGATGATGATGTTGTGGATGGCGCTAGTAGGTGTGAGGCTGTGAAGAGGCTGCCTCGCTCGGGGGCGTTGGATGCGTTGTTTAAGCGTCTTGATGCTGGCGAGGTCGACATGACGGGCAGACACTTGCTTGTTGGCTTGAACAACAAACGCAAAGAAGCGGCCAGAGACTCAAAGTCTCTGGC
>CABKMD010000123.1 GCA_902373435.1 uncultured Actinomyces sp. | reverse complement strand
CCATCGAGGTCGTGAGCGGCGACGGTCGCAGCTTCGGCGGGGAACGCAGCGCATGGCCGCTCAGCTCGTTTGATCGTGTCATCGTCGACGCACCCTGCTCGGGCATGGGGTCGATGCGCCGACGCCCCGAGTCCCGCTGGAACCGCACGCCCGGGGACCTGGAGGAGCTCACTGTCCTGCAGCGCGAGCTGCTCGAGCGCGCAGTCGCGCTCACACGCGCCGGCGGCGTTGTCACATACATCACGTGTTCGCCGCACGCGGCCGAGACGCGTGAACAGGTCGAGCGTCTGCTCAAGGCTGGCGAGGTCGAGCTGCTCGACACCGTGGCGCTCGCCAACGAGTGCGCGCCCGAAGAGATCGACGTGCCTCCCTCGGCCGGCATCATCGCCGGTTGCAAGGGACGGACGCTGCAGCTGTGGGACCACCGTTTCGGCACGGATCTTATGTTTGTGGCCTGCCTGCGCAAGCGCTAGCATATGCGTTATGAACGCCACAATTAGCCCGTCGATTCTCAACTGCGACATCGCTGACCTGCGCGGGGAGCTCACGAAGATCGCAGGAGCGGACATCGCTCACGTCGACGTCATGGACAACCATTTCGTCCCCAACCTCTCGTGGGGCCTGCCCGTCGCCGAGGCCGTCGTCAAGTCGGGTATTCTCCCGGTCGACGCGCACCTCATGATCGAGGACCCGGATCGCTGGGCTCCACAGTACGCAGAGGTCGGTTGCGAGTCCGTCACCTTCCACGCAGAGGCAGCAGCAGCGCCGCTGCGCCTGGCGCGCGAGCTGCACCGCATCGGTGCTCGCGCCGGCCTGGCTCTGAAGCCCGCGACAGACATCGCGCCGTTCGTGGATATTCTCAACGAGTTCGACATGATCCTCGTCATGACGGTCGAGCCCGGTTTCGGTGGCCAGTCCTTCATTGATCAGATGATCCCGAAGATCGAGCGCACTCGCGCCGCGATCAACGCCGCGGGGCTGCAGGTATCGATCCAGGTCGATGGCGGTATTTCCCGCGCGACTATCGAGCGCGCGGCTGAGGCCGGTGCCGACAACTTCGTCGCAGGTTCCGCGGTCTTCCGCGCGGAGGACGCTCATCGTGAGGTTGAGGCGCTGCGCGAACTCGCCAACGCTCACTCGCACTGACTGCACATTTTTCTGGCGGTCGGAACGGGACTAGATCCCGTCCGGCCGCCACTTTTCTTCCATAGCGGATACGCCTCGCGTACTGCGCCCGTCGGTGGCACAATGGCACACGAGTACTCCGGGGTCGGTGAAAGTCCGAACCGGCGGTGATAGTCCGCGACCCGCCCTCACAGAACGAGGGCGGTTGAGCCGGTGAAATTCCGGCACCGACGGTTACAGTCCGGATGGGAGGAGTGCATGAGGCGCATCCGTGCGTCTGCTGTGCTGCGCGTACCCCCGGTGTCGGAAAGTAAGTCGTGGCAGTTCGGAACAAGCCCCGCGGTGCGCTCACCGTCGCGGCGCCGATCATCTTCCTCGCCCTTGTGCTGGCGGGATGGTGGCTGACGACCTCGCTGACCGGCATCGAAGCCTGGCGTCTGCCCGATCCGCTTGCTGTTGCCCGAAAAGGCATGGGACTGCTCCAGCGCCCCACGACCTGGCGCCAGATTGCGGTAACGGGAGGCGAGGCCATTGCAGGGTGCGCGCTCGGAACGGTCGTTGCGCTGCCGTTAGCGTACGCGATTTACCGCTGGCGGCTGCTGGCCGCAGCGGTGGAACCCTTCCTTGGAGCAACCCAAGCGTTGCCCGCCATCGCAATCGCCCCCATTCTCGTGCTGTGGGTCGGGTACGGCATCACACCGGTCATCGTGCTGTGTGCACTCATGGTGTTCTTCCCGATCCTCGTGTCCACTGTCGTCGGCTTGCGTCATATTGATCGCGAGTTGCTCGAGGCCGCCGCACTCGACGGCGCGACGGGCTGGACGATGGCAGCGCAGATGGAGCTACCTCTTGCTGCTCCCGCCATTCTGGGCGGCCTGCGCAACGGGTTCGCTCTGTCTGTCACGGGCGCAGTCGTGGGGGAGATGGTCATGGGAGGGTCCGGACTCGGGCAGGTACTCACTCAAATGAGAAGCAACGTGGACACCGCCGGCATGTTCGTCGTTATCGCGATCCTGTGCGTCATGGCGACGATTCTGTACGTCATCGTGTACCGGATCGAGCGGTCGAAGCGCTACGCCATCACGCAGTGAAGGAGACATCCCTTGAAGCTTTCCACTATCGTTCGCGCGACCGTCCTGGGTGCCGGTGCGGCGCTTGCATTGTCAGCGTGCACATCCGGTCCCGCCGGCACGCAGTCGGGCGCGTCCTCGCAGGGCACCTCGGACGTGACGATCGGCCTGACCTACATTCCGAACGTCCAGTTTGCACCCGTCTACGTCGCTGATTCTCAGGGGCTGTATAACGATGCCGGCGTCACACTCACTATCCGCCACCACGGCTCGGATGAGGGCCTGTTTACGGCGCTTCTGGCCGGCCAGGAGGACGTCGTCATTGCCTCGGGCGACGAGGCCGCGGTGGCAGCCTCGCAGGGCCTGGACCTCGTGTCGATCGGCCAGTATTACGCGACCTACCCGGGAAGCGTCATCGTCCCGGCCTCGTCGTCGATCACAAGTCTAGCGGACCTGGCGGGAAAGAACATTGGCATCCCCGGTGAGTACGGTTCGAGCTACTACGCAACCCTCGCTGCCATCAAGGCCGGTGGCCTGCAGACCTCCGACGTGACCATTTCGTCGATCGGCTACACGCAGCAGGCAGCCCTCGCGGCTGGACAGGTGGACGCGGTCGTTGGCTTTACCAACAACGACGCGGTTCAGATGAGGCTTGCGGGCACCGACATTCGGGAGATCCCGCTGGATGGCGCCTCGACTCCGCTGGTGGCGGCCTCGATTATTACGACGCGCGAATGGGCTCAGGCCCACCCGGAGGCCGCACGCGCGGTCGTGTCTGCAACCACCGAGGCGATGAATACGATCACCGCCGATCCTCAGGTCGCGATCGACGCGACGGCCAAGTGGGACACGACGCTCAGTGACGAGACCTCGCTGGCCGCAGCCAACGCCGTGCTCGGTGCGACCGTTCCGCTGTGGCTCGGGGATGACGCGCACGCTGACGGCGTGCAGGATCTCGCCACCTGGTCGTCGATGGTCTCGTTCCTGAACTCGATCGGGGTCCTCGAAGGAGAAGTCGATCCGAACGTCATCGTCACCAACGAGTACTCCAACACGGCTGATACCGCCACGCCTCAGTCCTAAACGGTGCGCCGTATGCTCGGGACGCGCGCGTTTCGCGTAGGGTAGGCGGGTGAGTACCGCTGTCACCGCTAACGTGCGCGTCCTTGAGCTTTTTGTCGAGCTCCTGGGCGCGCGTCCCGGGCGCACGAAGACGCAATTGCGTGCCCTTCCCGGATATCAAGGACTCGGCGACGAGGCCTTTGAAACGCAGTTTCAGCGCGACAAAGACGCACTACGCGACGCGGGTGCCCACATGACGATTGATTCGGGGGAACGCTACAGCATCGCTTGGGATTCTTTCGCCCCCGGCATCGAGGTAACCAGTGCCGACCGTGCATTGATGTCCCTGGCTGCACGCGCGTGGGATAGCAGCGAGTTCTTCGCAGATGCCATCGATGCGAAGGCCGCCGCCGCTTCCTCCGACGACGTTTCCGCTCCCACGATTCGTCTGGGTCTCACCGGCATCGGGGAGGCCACCGTGTTGTCGCAGGCCATTCGAGAGCGCCGGGTCGTGTGTTTCGAATACCCGGGCTCGCGCGAACTGACGGAGCGTTCCGTCGAGCCGTGGGCGCTGTCGGTGCAGGGCCGAGCGCTGTACCTGTGGGGCTGGGATCTCGACCGAGGGGGCGAGCGCACGTTCCGTGTGTCGCGCATACGGTCGCAGATTTCCTTCATAGGAGAGCCTGGCGACGCCTCGCTCCCGCCCGACGGCGCGGTCTTTCCTCGGGTATCGTCTTTCGTTTCTCCCGTCGTCCACGTGCGGGCGGGCTCCACTGCACGCACGCTTCTCCACGGTTACGAGGCCGGGGCATCTTCTGAGGAGTACGGTTCGCCTCAGCACGGCTGGGAGGGTATCGCCCTCGAAGGCGCAGAGATGGGAACGTGGATCGGCCGTCTTCTTCCTCTGGCGTCCGACGTGGTTGTCGTCGCACCAGAGCCGCTCCGAGACGCGATGCTGACGCGCCTGCGCGCGGGCGCCACGTGGGGTGAGATCGATGCCTGAGAACGTTCAGCTGGCCGTTGTCCGCCTCGCTTCAATGGTGGCCTGGATGAGCGAACATCCGGGTGCGAGCGTCGATGCGATCGCCGAGCACTTCCATCGCACCCGCCGACAGGTGCGCCGCGACGTCGAATACCTTGCCTCCGTCGGAGATTCACTGCCCGGAGCCTCCTTCGAGATCGATTGGGAGCTCTACGAACAAGAACAGCGCGTGTCGCTGCGTTCGACGTTGGGTGCCTCGGCGCCGCTGCGCTTGTCGACGCTCGAGGCACAGGCTCTTCTCATCGGCCTATCCGCAATCACCCCTCTTCTCGCCCCTGATCTGGCCGCACACGTTCCGCACGCAGCCCTCGTCGTCTGCGCGCTCGGCGGCCTGAAAGAGGCCGACGCTGAACAGCACGTGGAAGCGATTGCGTCCCCGGCCTCGTCCAGCGCGAGCCTCGTGGCTTTGAGGGATGCGCTGGTGCGAGAAGAACGCGTGTCGTTCACCTACGTGTCCGCATCGGGCATTCGCTCGCGCCGCCTCGTCGACCCGTGGTCGCTTGAAGCAACGGCCACCGGGTGGCTTTTGCGCGGCTGGTGCACGCGTGCGGGGAAAGCACGCAGCTTCGCAGTCGCCTCGATTACCGATGTGCGCGGCGAGGGGCCACGCGTCGAAGAGCCGCGCCGCGTGCGCCATGATGCACCCACCTGGACGCTCGACGTCGATCGCGACGCCCGGTGGATCGCCGACGAATACGGCGGTCGCATCGTCGCCGAGCTGGACGGCGGGGGAGCGCGCATCACCCTGCCCGTCTGGAACGAACAGTGGGGCCTGAGCCTCCTCATTGACGTCGCCCCACACCTGCGCGCAGTAACGCCGGATAAGCGCGACGACGCCGCACGACGTGCGCGCTCAGTTTTGTCGATCTGGACCCGAGAGGATGCATCGTGAGCCCCAAACGACGTCGACACCGCGCCAGGGACGCTGAGCACGTAGCGCACCACGAGGAGGAAGGCGGCCTCGGCGTGGGCAGCGCAGCCCAGCGCTACGCCGCGTACAAGGCCGAAGCACAGGCCGCCTCGTCCCTGCGTGCACGCTGGGTCTCCACGCTGAGCTTCACTCCGGATCCGTTCCAGATCCAGGCACTCGATGCCGTCGAAGCTGGCAGCTCCGTGCTCGTTGCAGCACCCACAGGTGCTGGAAAGACGATCGTCGGCCAGTTCGGCGCATACGTCGCGCTCGAGGAGGGGATGCGCGCGTTCTACACGACACCCATCAAAGCGTTGTCCAACCAGAAGTACCTGGAGCTGTGCGACCTGTACGGCGCCGACAACGTCGGCCTGGCGACAGGAGATACGTCGGTGAACTCCGGGGCCCCCGTCGTCGTCATGACGACAGAGGTTCTGCGCAACATGATCTATGCGGGCGCACCCCTGCGCGATCTGGGAGTCGTCATCCTCGACGAGGTCCACTACCTGGCAGACAAGATGCGCGGCCCGGTGTGGGAGGAAGTGATCATTCACCTGCCCGCGCACGTCGCGATCATCGCCCTGTCGGCCACGGTGTCGAACGCCGAAGAATTCGGCGCGTGGATCCGGGAGGTGCGCTCCACCTGCGAGATCATCGTTTCCGAAAAGCGCCCGGTCCCGCTCTACCAGCACATGATCGTCGGGGAGGACATTTTTGACCTGTATGCGCCGACCGGCAAGGGAAAGCTCAATCCCGAGCTCGTGGCCGCGACGCGGGACTCCGGAATGCGCGGCGGGCGCGGCTCGCGCTCGTGGAATCGCGAGG
>CABKMD010000122.1 GCA_902373435.1 uncultured Actinomyces sp. | reverse complement strand
GCGTGGGGGAGTTGCTGTGCGGCCCCTCGGGCGTGCGGCCGGTCACCGGTGAGGGGGACCAGGCATGAGTGGGGCAACCTTCCTGTTCGTGGCCCTGGCCGGCGGCGTGGGCGCGTGCACTCGCTTCTGGCTGGACCGTGGTGCTCAGCGCGCCCTGTCCTCGTGGGGAGACCCGGCGGCCGCAAAGCTCGGCATCCTGGTCGTCAACGTCATCGGGTGTTTCCTGGCCGGTGCGGCCACTCAGCTGGTGCCCGCTAACCTTATGCCGATCGTCTCGACCGGCTTCCTGGGTGGTTTCACGACGTTCTCGACCGCGCTCGTGGACGCGGTGACCCTGTGGGCCGACGGATTCCGAGGTCGCAGCCTCGCCCTCGCGCTCGGTACGTGGGCCCTGTCGTGGGGTGCGGCCCTGGCCGGCATCGCCTGTGTTGGATGATGGCTTTGCGCGCACGTTTGGCCATTATGCGGGCTGTTTGGTGAGGGTTTAGCCACGATACGAAGTTTTGTAACAGCATTCCGAGCGTTGGTGCATGTGGCCCCCATATGCTGATGGTGCGGGCCGTGTGGCCCAGTAACGGAGATGCACATGATTGACCTCACCGGGGTGTCCAAGGTCTACCCCGTGAAAAACGGCGGCGAAGTCGTCGCGCTTGATGGGGTGAACCTGCACGTCAATCGCGGCTCGATCCACGGGATCGTCGGCCGCTCCGGTGCCGGTAAGTCCACGCTCATCAGGTGTCTGACGGCTCTGGAGAAGCCCACCGAGGGCCACATCGTCGTCGACGGCCTTGACCTGGCGACCCTGTCGGGTTCCGCGCTGCGCGCCGCTCGCCGCCGTATCGGCATGGTGTTCCAGGCCGCGAACCTCCTGGATGCTCGCACCGCCGCCGACAACATCGGCTACCCGCTCAAGCTCGCCGGCGTGCCCGCCGCGAAGCGCCGCGAACGCGTCGCGGAACTCCTCGAGCTTGTCGGTCTCGAAGGCCGCGGCGATTCCTACCCGTCCCAGCTGTCGGGCGGCCAGCGTCAGCGCGTCGGCATCGCCCGCGCCCTGGCCGACAACCCGGCCGTGCTCCTGTGTGACGAGCCGACCAGTGCGCTCGACACCGAGTCGACCGCTCAGATCCTGTCCCTGCTGCGCCACGTGCGCGACGTCGCCGGCGTCACCGTCGTCGTCATCACCCACGAGATGGCCGTCGTTCGTGAGATCTGCGACTCCGTGACCCTCCTCGGCCACGGACAGGTTCTGCAAACCGGCACCCTCGAACAGGTCGTGGCCGACCCCTCGACCCCGCTCGCCCGCGAACTGGTCCCGATGCCCGTCGTCGAATCGGCTCCGACGGATTCCTCCGACAGTCGCTTCGAACCCACCGCGACGGGCACTGTCCTCCTCGACGTCGTTTTCACGTCGCACCCGGGCGTGCCGACGGGGGCGACCGTTTTGCGCCTGGCCTCGTCGATGGGAGCCGACGTCACCGCCGGAACCTTCGAGTCCCTCGGCAGCGTGCAGGTGGGCCGCCTGGCCCTGACCGTGCCCGCGTACCATGCTGACAAGATCATCGAGCAGCTGCGCAAGAACAACGTCCACGCGGAAGTGAGGGACCAATGACCGCCGCACACTTTGCCGCCGCTCACGCGCTGGCGCTCCTGCCCGCGGGCAAGGGCGATCCCACGTGGCTCGATAATCCGGCCCTCACGAAGCAATTCGTCCCAGCGATCTTCGAGACCCTCATGATGACGGGCCTGTCCACGATTTTCGCCGTCATCATCGGTACGCTTCTGGGCCTCGTCCTGGTTCAGAACGGCAAGGGTGGCCTCACCCCGAACAAGGGCATCTACCAGGCCGTGTCCTTCGTCGTGAACATCGTGCGTTCTCTGCCCTTCATCATCG
This sequence comes from uncultured Actinomyces sp., assembly GCA_902373435.1. GTDB lineage: Bacteria > Actinomycetota > Actinomycetes > Actinomycetales > Actinomycetaceae > Pauljensenia. The sequence goes on along the minus strand of CABKMD010000122.1, from coordinate 4,197 downwards.
GAATCATCGTGTTGATTCCGGTCACGAAGGCGCTCGTCGGTCGCTCGACCGGCTCCATGGCTACGGTCGTGCCCCTCGTCATCCTGTCCGCGCCCTTCTTCGCGCGCCTCGTGGAGACGAATCTGTTGGCCGTCGATCCCGGAAAGATCGAGGCCGCCCAGATGATGGGTGCCTCCAACCGACAGATCCGCTGGGGTGTCCTCATTCGCGAGGCCATGCCCTCCCTCATCCAGTCCATCACGACCCTGGCGATCACCCTCATCGGCTACTCCGCGATGGCGGGCGCAGTTGGCGGCGGTGGACTGGGCCAGATGGCCATCAACTACGGCTACAACCGCTGGCAGACCGACGTCATGATCTCCACTGTCGTCGCGATCATCGTCATCGTTCAGATCATCCAGCTGATTGGTGATCTCCTCTCGCGCCTGGTTGACCACCGCGCGCGCTAACCGACCTCGGTCAGGCCACCCCGGCCTCGGCCATTCGTCCCATCCAGTACGCAGAAGAAAAGAGAAACACCATGCGTCATCGCTCTCTCACAGCCATCGGCCTGGCGGCCGTTGCCACCCTGGGCCTGGCGGCCTGCGGCGGTGGCTCCTCCTCCTCGGATCCTTCGGCCTCCTCCTCGGATGTCGTCACCCTGACCGTGGGCGCGACTCCCTCGCCCCACGCGAAGATCCTCACCTACATCAACGACAACCTGGCCGCGGGCGCGGGCATTAAGCTCAACATCGTTGAGTACACCGACTACGTCCAGCCCAACACCGCGCTGAACGACGGCGACCTGGACGCCAACTTCTACCAGACCGTTCCCTACCTGGGGAACGCGGAGAAGCAGTTCGGCTTCGACTTCAAGGCCGGCGAGGGCATCCACCTCGAGCCCCTCGGCGTGTTCTCCAACAAGCACAAGTCCCTTGACGAGCTGCCCGATGGTGGCACGATCGGCATCATCAACGACACGGCCAACCAGTCTCGCGCGCTTGAGCTCCTCGCCACTCAGGGTTTCGTCTCGCTCCCCGAGGGCGACGGCGACGTCAACATCAACACCGTCACTAAGCTGAAGAACTTCGACTTCCGCGAGGTCGAGGGCCCGCAGCTGGTCCGCTCGCTCGATGACTTCGACTACGCGGTCATCAACGGTAACTTCGCCCAGGAGGGTGGCAAGACCATCTCCGGTGACGCCCTCGTTGTTGAGTCCCCCGTGGATAACCCGGCTGTGAACGTCCTCGTGTGGAAGGCCGACTCCAAGAAGGCCGACGCCATCGCGAAGCTCGAGAAGCTCCTGCACTCCGATGAGGTTAAGCAGTACATCGAGCAGACCTGGTCGGACGGGTCGGTTATCCCGGCGTTCTGATCCACGAGGCCGGGCCGCGCTGGCGCTGAGGCTGACGGATCGCAGGGCTGCGGCTCTCGCATAGATAACGGGTGGGTCCCGGAACCATACGGTTCCGGGACCCACCCGTCTATCCGCGCAAGCGGATGTATCAGTTGGTGCGAGACTCGAGCGGGAACTCGGCGTCCGGCTCGTGCGTGATGCGGTTACGCATGTCGCGGCGGAAGACTTCGATGGCCCACAGCCAGATGATATGGCCGAAGAACTCGGAGAAGTGCTCCGCGAAGGGCTGGTTCCAGGGTGCCGGAACCGTGCCCATCAGCGGCATGAGGACGACGTGGAAGGCCACGTACACGAAGATGCCGAAGGCGGCGCCCTGCCAGAGCTTGATCTGCGGGAAACGCTCGGCCAGCACGCAGTAGAGGATCGCGAAGCCGATCGAGAACGCGAAGTGGACGATGAAGGAGACCCAGGGGAGTCCCTCGTTACCGTTGTAGGTGTAGGACAGGTGGGTGACGCTCTCCGGAATGCCCAGCTGCTGGAGCAGTTCCTGAGGCGGGTTGGTGGCGTTGCGCTCGGGCGTACGCGGAGGCAGCGGCACCTCCCAACCGAACTTCACGATGGCGGAGACGATTCCGCCGAGAACACCTGCGATTGCTGCAACGCCGTAGCGGCGGCGCTTGGGATTGGTCTGAATCAGTGCCATGTGACAAGCATGAAACTCTGACAGGGGATTTTCGAGGTCGTTGGGGCCTTAGCGTTCAAGGTCACACGACGGTGTGATCGGGGAAAATGGGCTACAAATAGCCAACTTGGTTAGTTTGCGCCTTAATTGTTGAGTAAATGCGAGGGGTGGGCACGGGACTTTCAACCCGCACCCACCCCTCGCGTGGCGTTAACTGCGTCGCATCCCTGGCGCTGCGATGGGCGAGGGGTGCGCGCTTCGTCAGTCGACGATGCCGTACAGACGGTCGCCCGCGTCGCCCAGGCCGGGGACGATGTAAGACTTCTCGTTGAGGTGATCGTCGACGGCGGCGACAACGACGTTCACGTCGGCGCGATCGCCGATCGCGTCCTCAAGGGTCTTGATGCCCTCCGGAGCGGCCAGGATGCACACGCAAGTGACGTCCTTGGCGCCGCGCTCGAAGAGGTAGTTGGTGGCGGCCACCATGGTGTGGCCGGTGGCCAGCATGGGGTCGAGGACGAAGCACTGGCGGCCCGACAGATCGTCCGGCAGGCGGTTCGCGTAGGTCTCGATCTCCAGGGTGTCGTCGTCGCGACGCATGCCCAGGAAGCCGACCTCGGCGGTGGGCAGCATGCGGGTCATGCCTTCGAGCATGCCCAGGCCTGCGCGCAGGACGGGGACCACGATCGGGCGAGGCTCGGAGAGCTTCAGGCCGACGGTGGGGGCAACCGGGGTCTGGATGGGGGTCTCGGTGACGGCCACTTCGCGCGTCGCCTCGTAGGCGAGCAGGGTGACCAGTTCGTCCACGAGCTGGCGGAACGTCGCAGACGGCGTTTCGCGATCGCGCAGGACGGTGAGCTTGTGGGTGATCAGGGGGTGATGAGCTACGTGGAGGCGCATGGTTATAGGCTACCCTGTTCGTCCGCTGGCGCGCATCCAGTGTGTCGAACGCGAAGCTCGGGTTTCCTGGGCGCTGGCGCCGCGCTCGGAGGTGGCCTGGATCGGCAGCATGTGGGGTGTCGTGTCAAACTCATCTGTCACACGAGCATCATGAGTCACTGTGGGCTCCAACTACCCCAACAGTGATTTGGCCGGTAAGCTAGGAGGGTGACCGTGAATGAGCAGTACCGCGAAGCAATGGGGAAGGCCCTCTTCCTGGCCAACCGCGCCCGCGAAACGGGGGACGTCCCCGTCGGAGCCGTCGTCGTCGACGAGGATGGCCGCATCATCGGACGCGGGTGGAACTGCCGGGAGGCCAACCACGACCCCGTAGGTCACGCCGAAATCGTCGCCCTGCGCGAGGCGGGCCGGGCCCGAGGGACATGGCGCCTGACCGGCTGCACGCTGATCGTCACCCTGGAACCCTGCACGATGTGTGCGGGCGCGATTCTTGCCTCTCGCATCGACCGCGTCGTCTTCGGTGCCTGGGACCCCAAGGCCGGTGCCGCCGGATCCCTGCGCGATGTCCTGCGCGACGCCCGCATGCCCCACCCGGCCGAGGTCATCGGCGGCGTCCTCGCGCAAGAGGCTGCCATGCAGCTGCGCTCCTTCTTCCTCGGCTGCCGCACACCCGACGAGATGCCCGTCATCCAGGCTCCCGTCCACGAACCCAGCGACCTGGTCGCGCCCATCGTCGTCCCCTACGAGGAGGACGAGGCGCCCGAGTCAGTCGACGAGGAAGTCTCCCACGATGAGGGCGTTCCCGCGCAGCTCGTGACCCCCGAGGCTCCGGCCGCTCCCGCCGCTTCCGTTCCTTCTGACGAGGACCCGCGCTTTGGGGCCTTTCCCATGCCTGCCCGCCACGGTCGGGTCAGTCACCCCGGCACCGAAGCCTCGCCCCTGCCTCGTCGAGCGGGCCGCCCCTTCTCCGAGCGTGTCTCCGGCAATGCCGACAACCCCGCCGACATCCCCGCGGGCGAATCGGTCGAGCCCGGCGCGCCAGTGTCCGCCACGCCGTCGCAGCCACCCTACCGCAGCGCCGCCCCCGTCCTGCCGGCAGTGTCGCCGAAGACGACGCGCGGTCCTATCACGCGCTCCGTCCCCAAGATTCGACCCGTTCACATGCGCCCCTCCGCGTCCGTGCCCGAAGGCCTCTACACGCCCGCTCAGCCCGGCCGTCCCGTGGCTCAGCCGCTGCGCGATAACGCGCCCCGGCCTCGTGCTGAGGAGCCCGTCGTCC
>CABKMD010000121.1 GCA_902373435.1 uncultured Actinomyces sp. | reverse complement strand
GGTGCGCGAGCAGCTGACCCGCATGGCGGAAAGCAGCCTGGAGCGCTACCTCTAACACAAGACCCATACGAGAAGCCCCCGCGCCGGAGACCATCTGGCACGAGGGCTTTTTTCTGACCTCACGAGAACCTTTTGCATTATGATGTGGTGATAGCGGAGTTCCCTCCGCACCCTGATGCCTCAAGCATCATGACACCCCAAGGAGGTCACAATGTCGTACTCACGAGCTAAGTATCCGTCGGCTAAGCGCCCCGTCCCGTTCTTCGTGTGGGCGTCCCCCATCCTGTTCCTGATTTACCTGCCGCTGCTGTGGTTCAAGGTCATCCCCAATTCTTTTGAGGTGACCGACCTGTCCACCCTGCTGCTGGCGGCGTTGCAGTGGACTGCTTTCGGTAGCCTGCTCGGGTACCTGGGCGAGCGCCGCTTCGCTAAGCCTCGCGCCTCCAAGTAATAGCCAGACAAAAGCTCATACGAGAAGCCCCCGTGCCGGAAGAACATCTGAACTGCGCCCCGAAACTTGGACGCATTAAATAATAGCCGCTATACGGCTTCCCTCAGGGCCTGATCCCGGTACTCTACCGGGGTCAGGCCCCTAAGCTTTACCTGACGCCTTGCTGTATTCCAATGCGTAATATACGCATCAAGGTCAGCTTTAAAACTCTCAAAAGTCAGCCAATCCTGCCCACGAAAAAACTCATCCTTAAGATGCCCGAAAACCTGCTCAGTAGCGCCATTATCAATGCAGTTACCTTTGCGTGACATACTCTGGATAAAACCGTTCTCAGCGAGCGTTCTAACATAGGTATCGTGCTGATACTGCCACCCCATATCCGAGTGCAAGACCGGCTTAGCTCCCTCGGGTTTGGCATCCATGAGTACCTGAAGCATCTCTTGCTGCTGGGCAAGATTAGGGCACATCGAGATGGAGTGGGCAACAATCTCCTTGCTGGCAAAGTCATAAACCGGAGCGAGGTAGGCCTTACCAAAGGAGAGCTTAAACTCGGTAACATCGGTACCCAACTTCTGCCAGGGACCAGTCGCCGTGAAGTTGCGACCGATGATGTTCTCAAAACTTTGCCCCGCCTCCCCCTTGTAAGAGTTGTACCTGCGGTAGGGCCTCTCACGGCGTATGCCGCAGCGCAGCCCCATCTGGCGCATCATCTTCAAGACCGTCTTATCAGCGATGCGCTCCCCTTCCTCAGCGCGCAGGCACATGGCGACCTGCCTGTGACCGCACCCGTTGGGGGTACGCGAAAAGATCTGGGCGACCTTGGGCCGCAGATACGCTCTGGTTGGCTGCTGGGGGTGAGCCAGCGCGTAGTAGTAGCTCGACCTGGCAAGACCGGCGGCCTTGAGGAGATCGCACACCGCATGTCCGCGCCCTGAAAGCTCGGCGACCACTAGGGCTTTGTCCCGGTTTGGGAGCGCTTCTGCGCCTTCAGGGCAATCGATTTTTTTAGGTACACCACCTGCGCCTCAAGCTTGCGCACGCGCTCGGCGAGTTCCTCCTCACGCGTTGGTGGCACCGCCCGCACCGACCCCTTCGGCCTGCCCTTGGGCTTGGGCTTGAGTGCCTGCGCGCCGCCCTCGCGGTACAGCCTGCACCACTGCTTCAACGGTGTCGTGCTCGCAATACCGAAATGCATCATCGCTTCAGGCTTACTCATCCCACCGTCAACCACGGCCCTCGCTGCGGCGACCTTGGTCTCGTAGTCGTATTTGGTGTGTTTTATTCCCATGGTAAGAAGCCGGCCCTTCCCGATGACGCGGTACATTTTCTGCCACTCTCTCACAGTCGCGGCAGACACGCCAAGCCTTTTGGCGGTCAGACGATAGCCACGTCCCTTCTCAAACATTTGTACTGCCTGTTTCCGAAGCAGACGATCATGTCTCATTCCCAGATGCACGGACATGAAAAGCCTCCTGTTTCTTGGACTTTAGTTTTGTTGTCCAAGAAACGGGAGGCAGTTCACATCACGACGAGGTCTTCGAACGCATCACCCACCCGGCGCTGCGCCGCGTCATCGACGTCGTGCTCGTCTTCTCGGGCTTCGCGATGGGCTTCGTGATGCTCGCGGGCGCCGGTGCGAACCTCGAGCAGCAGTTCGGCCTGCCCGCGTGGGCGGGTAGCGCCCTGTGCGCGGTGCTCGTGATCCTCACGGCCTTCCTCGACTTCGACCGGATCATGAAGGTGATCGGCGTCTTTACGCCCATGATCATCGTCGCCATCACGATCCTCACCATCTACTCGCTGGCGACGCCTCACCCCAGCGTCGCCGAGCTCAACACCGCCGCCACCCAGGTCACCCCGGCGCTGCCCAACCTGTGGCTCTCCACGATCAACTACTTCGCGCTGTGCGTCGTCAACGGCATCGCGATGGCCTTTGTGCTCGGCGGCTCGGTGCTGCGCATCGGCGAGGCCCGCCGCGCCGGGCGCATCGGCGGCACCATCATCGCCCTCGTCTATCGGCGCGGACGCCCTGTGCCTGTACCTGAACGTGGATCGCGTCTGGGACGTGAACGTTCCCGCCCTCGAGATCGCGCGTTCGATCCACCCGGCCTTCGCCTTCGTCTATACGCTCATCATTTTCGCGCTCATCTACAACACGGTCTTTTCGCTGTTCTACTCGACGGCGCGCCGCTTCTCGGGCGGGCAGACCACCCGCATGCGCATCGTCCTCGTCGGCGTGGTCGCGGTGGGCTACGCGGCCTCCCTCATGGGCTTCAAGAAGCTGATCGGCGGCATGTATCCGATCATCGGGTGGCTGGGCGTCGCCCTCCTCGTCGTCCTCGCGGTCGGCTGGCTGCGCGAGCGCTCCGCCGTCCTGCGCGAGGAGAACCTGCGTCGCAAGCTCATTCGCGTCCTCGTGCGCAAGCACGCCGACGACCTGGAGTACACGGACGAGCACCGCGCTCAGGCCCGCACCCTCGCCCAGGCCTCGGTCGTTGATGGCACCGAGCTGCGCCGCGAGGCCGACTCGATCGCCGAGCAGATCGCCGACACCCAGGACGACGCCGCTGCCTACGCGCGCGAGGCCCTGCCCGTTGACGAGGCCCTGGTTGAGCAGGCGATCGAGGCCGACCGGGCGAACGGCTGAGTTAGTTGGCTGACGAGGCCGTGGCCGCCTCGTGCGCAAGCAGCCAGGCTTTCACGTCCCCTCCCGCCGCGTAGCCGCCCGGGCCGTCCGCCGCCACAACACGGTGGCAGGGACGGATGAGGAGTAGAGGATTGCGTCCGACCGCCCCGCCGATCGCCTGGGCCGATGCGGGCACGCCTGCGTCCCGCAGCGTGGCCGTGAGGTGCCCGTACGTGCGCGTCGCGCCGTAGGAGATAGCGTCCATCGCCTCCCACACGCGCCTCTGGAAGTCCGTGCCCTCAGGCGCGAGGGGGACACTCGCGGGGGAGGGGGCTTCGCCCGCGAAGTATCCGTCGAGCCAGGCCACCGCCGCGTCCAGAGCGTGCGCGTCGGCCTCGTCCCACTCTGCTGGCGCGAGGACAACCTCCCGGGAATCGGGCGAGGTCAGGTCGAGCGCCGAGCGCGCCGAGGCCTCGTCGATGCCATAGGGGGAACCGAAGAAGCGCTGCCCGGTCACCCACAGGCCGACGAGCGCACCGCCCCGCGCGGCCAGCGTGAGGCAGCCGATGGGGGAGTCATAGGCGGCGAGCGCCGGATCAGAACTGCTCGGGGTGATCTCGATAGGCATACGCCCACACTGTCACGGCGACAGTCACAGCGCGAGTCCAGGCATCGCGGACGGCGCTCAGTTCTTCGCCCTCGAAGCCCTCCGCAAGGAGACGGTGCCCGACCTCCACAGTGGGCGCGATAAAGGCGAGCACGTAGCGTAGTGGCACGAACGGTGTCGAGTCCGCCCCATCCGCCGCGTTCTTCGCCGCGGACATGTGACGTGCGCCGATCAGGTACTGGTAGTCCAGCCACGCCTGGTCACGCTCGCGCGTGCACATGTCGATGATCCACTGGGCGAAGCGCGGCTTCGAGGCCTGTGCGTACTCGGGGTTCGGCTGCCCGTCCGGGTGCGCGGAATGGGCTGCCAGATACGTCTTTTGAGCCAGAATTCCGCGCCACGTGTCGACCATTTCCATGGCATGCGGCGCCAGGATGGGTTCTGCTCGTGCGAGCAGCTCGGCGTCACCGGGCTGGACGTGCGCGGCGGCTTCAATCTCGCGCAGGTCTTCGAGTGTGAGCGGAGACGAGGGAACGGCATCGGTGCCGTAGGTGTACCCCGACGAGTGGTCGTAAGCGGTCATGAGAACCTCCTTGAAACTTTTAGTTAATTGTAGCAAGTGCTCTGCTCGTGTGGATCTGTTTGACATCTGGGGCCGGTGTGGAAGGCAGGTGGGTGGGGCGTGGCGCGCCGCGCGAGTTCGCGGCGCGCGTAGCCACCGTGGTGAGATGGTAACGACGCAGGTGGGGTTGCTCGCAATACAATTGACCTGTGGACCCCCTTCTTATCGCCGTGGCCGGACTGCTCATCATCGTGGCATGCCAGTTTGTCGCGCCCAAGGTGGGTGTGGCATCCCCCTTGATCCTGCTGGTCGTTGGCCTGGCGATTGGGTTCCTGCCGCAGGTGGGGGCCATCGAGATTGAGCCGAACATCATCCTCGAGATGGTGCTGCCGCCCCTGCTGTTCTCGGCGGCCGTGCGTATGCCGACCATGGACTTCCGGCGCGAGATGCAGGCCGTCGCGATGCTCGCGATTCCCCTTGTGTTCCTTTCCGCCTTCGCAGTTGGCTTCGTCATCAACTGGCTGGTCCCCGCGATCTCCCTGCCCTGGGGTGTCGCGCTGGGCGCGGTCCTGTCGCCGACGGACGCGGTCGCCGTCTCGATCGCGAAACGCTCGGGTGTCTCCCACCGCATCATCACGGTCCTCGAAGGCGAGGGGCTCTTTAACGACGCGACCTCGCTGGTCATGCTCTCCGCAGCGATGAGCGCCGGCCTGGTCGTCTCGCGCCGACGCGCCGCCACGATCTCCGCGGCGAACAGGCGTTTCTCCCAGCAGAACTGGCAGACCATGACGCTCGTCTTGGAGAGTGGCATCTTCCTGACGATGGGCCTGCAGGCCTTTGGCATTGTCGAGGAGACCGCCGCGTTCTCCGGCGGCCTGGCCTTCGCCGCCTTCCTCGCCGTCACCCTGGGCGCGCTCATCATGGTCATTCGAGCCGTCTTCATCGCGTTGATGTTCACCTGGCTGGACCATCGACACAAGCGCCGTCAGCGGCGCTACGAGGCCGAGGCCGCGCGCATCGAGCGCTTTGAGAAGCGCATGCACAAGGCGAGTGAGGTTGACGCCGACATGCTTCAGGCGCGCGACCTGAGTCCCGAACGCTGGGAAGACGCGCTTAACCACTATCGTCGCCGCCTCAAGCGGCGCGCGCGCCGCAACGCGATGCGCGGATCCGACCTGGACTACTTCGAGAGCGAACCGCTGGGCCCGCGCGAGGGCAGTGTCATCGTCTGGGCGGGCATGCGCGGCGCGATCACCCTGGCCGCTGCGCAGACGATCTCGACGCATGCGCCGATGCGCGCGTTCCTGCTCACGATCGCCCTGTTCATCGCTGCTGGTGCGCTCGTCATCCAGGGCCTGACCCTGCCCGGACTCATTCGCATCGTCAAGCCCAAGATGGCCACGGGCGATATCTCCGAGGAGGAGCGCGCCAAGCTCCTGAAGGTCATGGGCTCCGCGCTGGTCGACACGGCGCTCGCCCAGGCGATCCACGAGGTCGACGGACAGACCCTGCTGTCCGCCGGCGTCTCGCGCACCCTCTCACGCATCGGTCACGCGGTCTCCGTTGAGGACGAAGCTGCGAGTGCTCGCATTGCCCGTACGGCCGACCGCGTCCTCACCGACATTCTCCAAGACGGTACGCCCCCGGACGCTGCTTCCGCGAGCGAGACGGACGACGACGGTCACGGCACCGTCGACATGAGCGAGGAGGAGGTTGAGCGCTCCTTCACGCGCGACCAGATCCGTGAACTCGCTCTGGAGGCCATCCACGCCCAGCGCGACGCCCTCCTGCAGGCCCGCGACGAGGGAATCTTCTCCTCGGCGGCCCTGGAGATTGAGTCCAACGTGTCCCTGGCGGATGTGGCGATGACCCTTCA
>CABKMD010000120.1 GCA_902373435.1 uncultured Actinomyces sp. | reverse complement strand
CCGAGATGGACGACACCGAAGAGTACTTCTCGCAGTTCGGCGACAAGCTCCCCGCCGCCATCACCGAGCAGCTGGCCAAGTTCCGCGCGCGCATCGCCGCCGCGAAGCAGGCCTGATTGCAGCGGATCTGAGGGCGAGCCCCGGAGGAAACTCCGGGGCTCGCCCCTTTTCCTCCCCGGGATGATTGCCGGCACTGACGAGGAAAGAACCCGAGCGGCACCGAGCCCCCGCCTCGTCGGTGACAATGCGAAAACTGACCGGGTTACGGTAACGAGGAGTCGGAGGGGCTACACTGAAACAGCATCCGACCGCGCACGCAAGGAGAGCCCGTGCCCAACTACTTGACGAACGATGAGCTGGCCAACGCGAAGAGCCTGCTTGATCGCATGACCACTATCTACCAGCACACCGTCGTGGGTCAGGAAGGTCTGCGCCGCGCGCTCACCGCCTCGCTGCTCGCCGGCGGCCATGTCCTGGTTGAATCCGTGCCCGGCCTGGCGAAGACGACGGCCGCGCAGACCCTCGCGTCCGCGGTCTCCGGAACGTTCCACCGCATCCAGTGCACGCCCGACCTGATGCCCAACGACATCGTCGGCTCCCAGATCTGGAACCAGGAACGCGGCGAGATGGTCACCCAGCTGGGCCCCGTCCACGCCAACATGGTCCTCCTCGACGAGATCAACCGTTCCTCGGCGAAGACCCAGTCGGCCATGCTCGAGGCCATGCAGGAGCGCCAGACCACAATCGGAGGCGTCAACCACAAGCTGCCCAATCCCTTCATGGTCATGGCCACCCAGAACCCCATCGAAGAAGAAGGCACCTACGTGCTGCCCGAGGCTCAAATGGACCGATTCCTCCTCAAAGAGGTCATCACTTACCCGACGCCCATCGAGGAGCTCGAGGTTCTCACCCGCATCGACTCCGGCCAGATGACCGCGCAGGTCCCGGTCGCACCCATCACCCTCGAGGATGTGCGCACCCTGCAGGAAGCGCGGCGACGTGTGTTCGTGCATGAGACCCTCAAGGCTTACATCGTCGACATCGTCAACACCACCCGTGGCGCCGGCCCGAACCCGCTGCCCGGATGGAACAAGCACGTGCGCGTGGGCGCTTCTCCCCGTGGCGGCATCGCCCTCATGCAGATCGCGCAGGCGATCGCCCTTATGGCGGGGCGAAACCACGTCATGCCCGACGACATCAAGGAGATGCGCTACGGTATCCTGCGTCACCGCATCATCCGCACCTTCGACGCACTGGCGGATAACGTCTCCATCGAGGGCCTCATCGACGCCGTGTTCAACGCGGTGCCCGTGCCGTAACGATTCTCCCGCCCGCCGCCAACGCCCTCGAGGAACGCAATGCCTGTACGCTCGCGCGAAATCCACGCGCTCTCCACGCGCATCCAGCTGCCCGTCATGCGCAAGCTACTGTCCATCATGGATGGACAGCACTCCGCGCTGCGGCAGGGACGCGGCTGGGAGTTCATGGACCTGGCTCCCTATCAGCCGGGCGACGACGTGCGCGAAATCGACTGGGCGGCGACGGCGCGCACCGGTTCGCCGGTCATCAAGAGACACGAGGCCACGGCGAACCTGCAGGTCATGCTCGTTGTCGACACGGGCCGTGAAATGGGTGCTCTCGCCCCCTCCGGTGAGACCAAGGAAGAGGTTGCCCTGACCGCATGCGAGGCGATTGCCTGGCTGAGCGTGGCGCGCGGAGACCAGATCGGCCTCGTCGCCGGCGATGCCGAGCGCGTGCGGTTCATGCCCGCCCGATCGGGAAACGCGCACGCCGAAACGATCATGCGCCGCATCGAGGAGGACATCACCCTTTCCTCGCCGCACTCGGACGTGCCCAAGCTCCTGGCTCGCGCGCGGACGGTGACCCGACGCCGCAGCCTCATCGTCATCGTCACCGACGCAACCCAGCCCCAGCCGACGCGCCTATCCGATGACCTCATCAAGTCCCTGTCCGTGCGCCACCAGGTCATGGTGGTGAGCGTCGAGGACATCGATCCGACCTCCCTCGAGGAGGGCACGAACGTGGTCGACGTGACCGAAGGGCCTCTCCCGGACTTCCTGCTGCGCGACTCGCAGCTGGCCGGGGAAGCCGCCAATCTCGTGGCGATGCGCCGACATGCGGTCGCCCAGATGCTCGACAAGCGTGGGGTGATCCGCGTGGATGTTGGGTCCAGCGCGGATGTTCCGCGCACACTCATGAGAGCTCTCGAAAGGGGAGCACGTGTCCGGTGATCTCAGCAGTAGTTTGAACGATCCCTCGGTCTACCCGAACTGGATGTGGATCCTGGGGACGGTGCTCGTCGCCGCCGTCCTCGGGTGGATTGTCTACAGCATCTGGCGCTGGTGGACGTCGCGCATCGGCGAAGTCATGGAACTTCAGACGATCACGGATGCACGCCGCAAGAAGTACCTCACGTACATTGATCAGATTGCCGACCGCTACGCCGACGGCGACCTGGATGCGCGCGGTGTTCACCTGGCGCTTGCGGGACTCATGCGTGCCCTGGGCACCGAGCGAACGGGTCGAGACCTCGAGGTCGCGACCGTGTCCGAGGTGCGCGAGCTCGTCCCCGTGTGGCCGGGCCTAGCCGACGTCCTGCAGACCTGCGAAGTTCCCAGTTTCTCGGGCGATGACATCCCGCAGGGGCAGCCCTCTCACGAGGCCGTCACCAGCGTCTTGACCATGGCCGTGGAGGCGGTGAACGTATGAGGTTCTGGTGGTTGATCCCCGTCGTCCTGGCGGTCGTCGCGATCGCGACGGTCGTCGGCTGGATTTTCGCGCGCCGCGCCGGCGTGCGCTCGGGACAGAAGGGGTGGGTGGCCAACACCGGCTACCTGCGCGCTCTGCCGAAGTACCAGGCGCTCGTGCGTCGCACGCGCGCCTCTCTGGCCATGGCCTTCGTCTGCTTCCTGATCGCCGTCATCGCGACCTCCGTCTCGGCGGGCGCGCCCGTCGACCGCTACGTCAAGCACGACAAGTCCGCGAGCCGCGACATCGTCCTGTGCCTGGACTCGTCCGGGTCGATGCTGCCGTACGACTCAAAGATCGGCGGGGCCTTCCGGCAAATCATCTCCCACTTCGAGGGCGAGAGAATCTCGCTGCAGCTGTGGGACGCCTACTCGATGACGATGTTCCCGCTCACCGACGACTACGACATGGCCACGGACGTGCTCCAGGAAATGTCGGACACGATCGATAATGGCCTCATTCAATTTGGCGGTCGGTTGTCCGCGACGCAGGAACTCATCGACTACCTGACGCCCGTCCTCGACGAAAACGAGGAGGTCTCCTCGATCGTCGGCGACGGTCTGGCCTCGTGCGTCATGGGCTTCGACCATAACAACACGCAGCGCTCCCGCACTATCCTGCTGGCCACCGATAACGAGGTGTACGGCGACGGCGTCTATGACCTGAGCGAGGCGATCGAGTTCGCGAAGAGCCAGGGAGTGACGGTCACCGCCCTGTATCCGGGATCGGATATCAGCCTGAGTCGCGAGGCCCTCGAGCTGCGTGACGAGGTACGCAAGACCGGCGGCGACTTCTACGATGCCTCGTCCCCGTCAGCCGTGGATAGCGTGGTGCGCCAGATCGAGGCCGAACAGAAAGAAGAACTTGACTCCGCTGGAAAGATGATGGAGACGGACCGCCCCGGCACCGCCTTGGGGTGGACACTCGTCGGCGTCGTGTCGCTGCTTGGTCTGCTGGCGTTCGGGAGGCTCTGACATGATTTTCCGCCCCGTCTTTCACTTGGCCCTCCTGGGCATCATCGCCGTGCTAGGTGCGGTCTTCGTGTTCCTGTCGGCCAAGCGCGCCACCCGCCGCCACGTCATGGACGTCCTGCGTCGCTTCCTTATCGTCGTCACAGTCATCATCATGGGCGCAGGCCCGTCGATCCCCGGCGAGGCCCAGGAAGTGACCTCGACCCTCGAGGTCTACTTCGTCATCGACCGCACCGGTTCGATGGCCGCCGAGGACTGGGATGGCAACAATCCCCGCATCGACGGCGTGCGCAACGACGTCGCGATCATGATGAACGCCCTCACCGGCTCGCGCTTCTCGATCATGTCCTGGGACTCGAAGGTCCACACGGACCTGCCGCTGACTTCCGACGCCTCTGCGGTCGTCTCATACATGGATTCCTTTGATCGGGAGCTCTCCAGCTCCTCCCAGGGATCGTCGTTGAATCGACCCGCCCAAGACCTCGCCAAGCTTCTGAAGAAGAACAAGGAACGCCACCCCCAGAACGTGCGCGCCCTCTTCGTCTTCTCCGACGGCGAGACCTCCAACCAGGACCATTGGACCAGCGCGCCCTCGGGCGAGGCCAGCGACTGGGATGCCGTCAAGGAGTACATCGACGGCGGCCTTGTCCTCGGCTACGGCACCGAGGAAGGCGGCCCCATGAAGGTCCTGCGCCTGGGTGACAGCGGCTCCCAGAGCGGCGGTAAGCCCGAGTACATCCACGACTCCTCGAAGCCCGATAACCCGATCGCCATTTCAAAGATCGACGAGGCCGCCCTCGCGGATGTCGCCTCACGCGTGGGCGTCGACTATGTGCACTCGCCCGACAAGTCGGCGATCGAATCGCACGCGCGTTCTATGTTCGACAAGGCGTCGACGCTCGCCGAGTCGCGCAACCTGAAAGACACGTACCGCTACATCATCTGGCCTTTCGCGCTCCTACTTGGGGGTCTCCTCGCGTGGGAGGGTGCCACGCTGGCGCAGCGCGCCCAACAGTTGAGGAACTCCCATGCCATCTGAGAACTCGCAGCCTGAAGGAGACCTCCTCCCCTTTGGCGCGCCCCAGGTCGATCCCGTCGATCCCTCCGTTCGCGCGAAGCTCACCAAGGCCTCGTCGGGTCAGCAGAAGATCGAGCGCAACCCGCGGGCGCTGCGCCCCCTGTGGTACTCCATCCCGATCCTCGTCATCGTGCTGACCGTCGCCGCGTACCTGATCGGCCTCTCGCTCTGGTCGCGCTCGTCCCTGAGCCACTGGAAGGCACAGGAATACGACGTCGCGCTGGCGGGCTACGACGGTCAGATGACGTGGACGCAGATCGGCATCGAGCGCTGGGTCGCGCACTACAACCGCGGCACCACTCTCGTGCGTCAGGGACAGACTGACGAGGGCGTGACGGAGCTGCGTACCGCCTTCGACCTCGTCCCCAAGGCCACCGAGGTCAAGCCTGGCCGACTCGAGCCCTTCTCCTACGAATGCCGCGTTCGTGTCAACCTCGCTGTCGGCATCGAGACTCAGGGCGACGCGCAGGCTGCCGCCGGCTCGTACGCAGATGCCGCGACCACCTACCAGGAAGCCGAAGAGACGGTCGCCCCCTGTCAGACGGCCTCCAACACCAGCCAGAACCAGTCCGACGACCAGAACCAGTCGAGTAATCAGAACCACTCCGGCGATCAGCAGCAATCTGGCAACAAGTCCGATAACCCCGCCGACCAGAACAAGGAACGCGTCGAGGACAAGAAGCAGAAGGCCCAGGAGCAGTCCGAGGAGCAGGGCGACCAGCGCAAGGACCAGCAGCAGGATCAGCAGCAGGATCAGCAGGACAAGGGATCCAAGGATCAGCAGACGAACCCGAGTCCCAGCCCGAGCCCCTCGCAGGACCCCTACGAGGGTGAGAGCCCGGCGGAGAAGCAGCGCCGCGAGGAGCTGCAGCACAAGAATGATCAGCGCAACAAGGACCAGCGCAACGAGAAGGATGATCGCCGCAGTGGCAACCCGAACGGCGCCTGGTGAGGGCTGCAACCCCGTCTCACTTTCGCTGTGACGTGCACCCATAAAACACCGCGGTGGCCCGGCAGGCCACCAAACACCGATAGGCTTGAATTGTGAAGGTTCTTCTCGTTGGTAACGGGGGTCGCGAACACGCGATCGCCCGTGCGCTTGTACGAACATCCACCCCCGAGTATCCCGTGTCGCTGGTCGTCCAGGCGGGCAATCCCGCCTTGGAACAGCTGGGTCGCTCCCTGACCATGGATCCCCTGGATCCGAAGGACGTCGTCCGTCGCGCCACGTCCGAGAACGTCGACCTTGTGGTCGTCGGCCCCGAGGCTCCGCTCGTCGCCGGCGTCGCGGACGCTGTCCTGGACCTGT
>CABKMD010000119.1 GCA_902373435.1 uncultured Actinomyces sp. | reverse complement strand
TTCCCGAAGTCCGGCGGCGGCTTCGACCCGCTGACCGAGGCCCCGGCCCCGATCACCCCCGCCCAGCGTAAGGAAGCTGGCGTCGACGCGAAGCCGAAGAAGCGCGGCGAGGAAGCATCCGAAGAATCCGACAAGTGATTCTGGCGCCGTGACCTTGTCCACGGAACCCCCATCGGTTACCGACCGGTGGGGGTTTCGTGCACAATAGGGGTATGTCGTACGTCGAGATGCACCCTGAGAATCCGCAGGCACGTCTGGTCAACACGGTTGTTGATCTGCTGGAACGCGGTGGCACGATCGCGCTGCCCACTGACTCCGGTTACGCGATCGCCACGAAGGCAGGCAACAAGGCGGGTATGGACACGATCCGTGCCATCCGTAAGCTCGATGACAAGCACAACTTCTCGCTGCTGTGCCACTCGTTTGCGCAGCTGGGCGAGCTCGTCATCATCGATAATCACGAGTTCCGCACCATGAAGGCGCTCACCCCCGGACCCTACACGTTCATCCTGCGGGGGACCAAGGAGGTCCCGCGCATCATGCTGAACAAGAAGAAGCACACGGTAGGCGTGCGCATCCCCGATCACATCATCACGCAGGCGATCGTCGAGGCGCTGGGCGAGCCGCTGGCCTGCTCGACGCTCATTATGCCGGGCGAGGAAGAGCCGCTGACGGACGGCTTCGACGTCGATGATCGCATCGGACACCAGGTCGACCTCGTGGTCGTGGGGCCCGTGGGCGTCGCCGAGCCGACCACGGTCATCGACTTCGCTGGTGGGGATGCTGTCGTCGCACGCCTCGGCGCGGGCGACATCTCGCTCTTCGACTGATCGCGTGGCCTTTGAGCACACGTCTTTTTCGCGCACGGGTTTTTGCCTGCTGCGCTGGGAGGCGTCAGACGGGATCTATCGCCACGCCGATGGGCTCCCCATTGTCGGGCCTCGGCTCGTCATTGATGGGGTCGATGCCGTACGCGTGACTTTCCAGTGGGGAGCTCCCGCTGGCGCGCACTGCTACGTCATCCTCAACACGATCACTGATCGGGCGCGCGAATACCTTGACGAGTTTTGCATGAGGGATGGGCCGGGACGGTCGGATGCTCGGGCGCTCGTGTGCGCGCTTCCTGCGGATGCGATCCTCAGCTATCAAACGGTGATCGTAGGCCCGTGGGGCCTCGACCCCGGGGTGTGTACAGACATGGGGGAGTGGATACGCTTCCTTGAGGACGCGCACCCTGACGAATCGAATCCCTTGAGAGTCGTGAATGGGCGAGGAACTGCCGCCTCGCTCTTCGTTGGGCCCGATGCGCGGGCGGTATGGCCATCGGAGGATCTGGCGGCGCCTCATATGTGCGCGGCGCGAGAGCGCGAGATTGGCGCGGCTATCAGTGCACGGCTCGGGCACACACGCCAGCGCCGGGTCGCGATGTATGAGGGCGAGGCGGATTCAACGTGCACGCTGATCCTCTTTGACGGCGAGATCTGGCGAGGCAACGGTGTCGGCTGGCTGACTCGGCGCTTTCCTGGCCTACGCGTCGTAGCGATCGACGCGGGGGATCTGGACGAGCGTGAGGCGGAGCTGACCGATGCGGATTGCGTCGGTGCCCTGCTGTGGGCAGTGCATGACGAGGCGGGGGTGGGGCCCGTGATGGTCGCCGGCCAATCCTACGGTGGCCTCGCCGCACTCGAAGCCGGTCTGCGATCGGATGTGCCCGTCGACGAGATTGTGGCTCAATCACCGTCCCTGTGGTGGGGAGGTGCGCGACGAGGCGTTGGTGAAGGGACGCTGATGGGCGACCTGCGCGTCGGGTTGGTGAGGCCGCGCCAAGGGGTGCGGCTACGGCTGCAGGTGGGCACGTTGGAAGCAACGATGCGTCCCGTGGTGGATGACTGCGCCGAGCTCCTGCGACGCGAGGGCGCAGCTGTGGAGCTCGACCACTATCGCAGCGGCCACGACGTGGCATGGTGGCGCGAAGGCCTTGTGCGAGCCCTTGATGAATGGGACGCTCTCACATGCTGACCAGGAATGAGACAGCCCAGGTCAACGTGTAGCCTGTAGGTTAGGCTTACCTACGCATCTGATAAGATCAACTGAAATGAGGCACTCGTGCACCTGTCGACGCGAATTCGTGCCATCGTCGGCGTCGCTCTGACCGCTCTCGCTCTGGGAGCATGCTCGTCCAACCAGCCCGCCCCGGCCTCGTCCCCTGAGGCCTCCGCGACATCTGAGACCTCCACCACGCGCACTGTCACTGACGCTTCCGGTCAGGAAGTGACCCTACCGTCGCACCCCAGCCGCGTCGTCACGCTCTCTGAGCCGACGACCGACAACGCGCTCGCCCTGGGCGTGACCCCGATCGGCGTTGTCTCCGGCCGTGGCCAGCAGACGGTCCCCAACTACCTCGCTGATCGCGCGGGTGATATCCCGATCCTGGGTTCCATTGGCACCCCCAACCTTGAGGCCATCGGTGCGGCGCACCCGGATCTCATCCTCGTTGACGGCACATCGGTGAAGAACAACGACACCGAGACGTTGACCGCGCTGGGTCAGATCGCCCCCGTCTTCTTCACGACGCAAAAGGGCGGTGACTGGCGCGAGACCTTCACCCTGACGGCCGACGCGCTCGGCGTTGCCGACCAGGCGCAGGCCAAGCTCGCGGAATTCGATCAGCACGTTGCCTCCGTGAGCACCCGCCTGAAGGACGCCGGCTACCTCGATCAGACCTACTCCGTCGTGCGTTGGCAGGGCGACAGCGCCGGCCTCATCCTCAAGGAGCTGCCCGCCGGTCAGGCTCTCACCGCGCTCGGCATGAAGCGTCCCGCGAACCAGGATCGTGATGGCGAGGGCCACTCCGAGCCCGTTTCGCTGGAAAACATTGATCAGATCGACGCCGACTGGATCTTCTTCGGCACCCTGGGCAAGTCCTCGGTGAACAACCCCTCCGCCGGTGGCAACACGGGTGTTGAGGCCTCGGCCGCCGCCCTGGAAGAGGCGAAGAGCACCGTCGGTTTCGACTCCCTTGGCGCCGTGAAGGCGAATCACGTGATCCCCGTCGACGGTTCCCTGTGGACGTCCACCGGTGGATACCTCCTCATGGACGGCATCATCTCGAGCATCGAGGCCCAGTTCGTCCCGGCCTCCTGACGTCGATGGCCGAACAAACCGGTCGATGACCTGACATGACGACTCGTCGCATTACCAGCATCGCCATTGCTTGCGCAGTGGCGATGCTGGTGCTTGCTCTCGTCGCCCTCGCCTCCCTCGCCCTCGGCTCGCGTCAGATCGCCCCCGACGTGGTGTGGGACGCGCTCGTGCACGGCGGCGTCAGTCAGGACGCACAGGTGGTCACGCAACTGCGTGTTCCCCGTACGCTCGCCGCGCTCGTCATCGGTGGGGCGCTGGGTCTGGCGGGATCCATCATGCAGGCCATGACTCGCAATCCTCTCGCAGATCCCGGCGTGCTCGGCATCAATGCGGGAGCTGCCTTTCTCGTTGTGACGGTGACGGCTGTGGTCGGCGTCGCCACTCGTGCGGCGACGCTTGGCGCCTCGCTCATCGGCGCGGGGGTGGCCGCTGGTCTCGTCTTCGCTATGTCGGGTAGCGGGGGAGGTTCTCGATCGCGCCTCGCCCTGGCGGGTATTGCCGTATCGGCTGCTCTCGCCTCACTCACTCAGGCTGTTCTCGCTGCGAATCAGTTCGCATTCAATGAATTCCGATACTGGGCATCGGGATCATTGGAAGGTGTTGAAATGGCCTTGGTGGCCAGCGCTGGTGCAGTGATGGCCGGCGGCGCCGTGGTTGCGCTCCTCATCACCTCGGCACTGGGGGTCCTTGCGCTCGGTGATGACGCCGCGGTGAGCCTTGGAGTGCGCGTGCGACTCATCCGTGTGCTCGGGGTTGTCGCCGTGACGGCACTAGCCGGGGGAGCGACTGCCCTGGGCGGCCCCCTCACGTTCGTTGGCCTCGCAGTTCCGCTGATGGTGCGACGCTTTGTCGGAGCTCGGCAGGGCGCCATTGCCCTCTGGTCTATCGTGGTCGGTGCTGCTTGGGTGTGCGGCGCTGACGTCGTCTCACGCCTCGTGATCGCCCCGTCTGAGGTGCCAGTGGGCGTCATCGTCGCTTTGATTGGCGCTCCGTTCTTCATCTTGGGGGCGCGTGGAAAGGGCATGTCATGACGCCAGCTCCGTCGCGCTACAAGACCCTTTCGCTGCGCGGTTTATCAGTGCGCGTGCACCGGCGCAGTGCCGCCGTCGTGGTCATCGGATTCATTCTCCTCGCCGCGTTAGCCGTTTATTCGCTGACTCTGGGGGACTACGGGTTGAGTGCCGCCGACTCGTTCCGTCGTCTTGCGGGAGATGGTGGGCCCCGGGACGATTTTCTCGGTGTCTACTTTGTCCAGTCGGTGCGCCTGCCGCGCATGCTCGCAGCGATTGGCGTCGGCGTTGCGCTTGGGATTGCCGGGCGTATCTTCCAGACGATCTCGGGTAATCCACTCGGTAGCCCCGACATCGTTGGTCTGTCGACGGGTTGTGCGACCGGCGCTCTCATCGCGATCATCATCCTGGGTTCAAGCCCGACGGTGACTGCGGTTGGTGCGTTGCTCGGAGGACTCGTTTCGGGTGCGGTCATCCTTGCGTGCGCAGGTGGCATGCGAGTCACGGGTATTCGCGTCGTCCTCGTGGGCATTGGCTGTTCGGCCGCGTTGCGTGCTGTCAATTCGCTGCTCATCGTCAAGGCTCCGCTGGAAGCAGCGCAGCGTGCGCAGCTGTGGAGCGCCGGCTCATTCTCCGGTGTTACCATGACGCGTTTGACGCCTCTGCTGATCGTGATTAGCGCTGTCGCTGTGGTGTGTGCGGTTTTCGCGGTACCCCTCGGCCTTGTCGCGATGGGCGACGATGTGGCGACGGGGCTCGGCGTGAGAGTGCGTCGCACTCGCGTCCTCCTTATCGTCGTTGCGATCCTACTTGTCGCATCCGCGACATCGGTGGCGGGGCCGGTTGCGTTCGTTGCTCTCGCCGCTCCGCATGTCGCGCATCGGCTGTGCGGCGGCGGGGGAGTCGGATTCACATCCTCTGCTCTCGTCGGAGCTCTGCTTGTGCTTGTTTCTGACGTGTGCGCACAGAGGCTCGTTGCTCCGGCCGAGCTTCCCGTCGGTGTCGTGACGGGCGTCGTTGGAGGCGTCTACCTTCTCTGGTTGTTGATTCGTGAGGTGAGATCGTGAGTGAGTCTGCTGCGTACCGCGGGTTGAGCGCTCGGGACATTGTTGTCGGCTATGGGAAAAATGAGCCAATCCTCGAGGGGCTTTCACTGGATGTTCTGCCTGGAGAGCTGACCGTCATCGTTGGCCCGAACGCCTGCGGTAAGTCGACGCTCCTGCGTTCGCTGGCCCGAGTGCTTGGTGTGCGACGCGGTGTGGTCCAGCTGGATGGGCGAAGCGTTGCCGATATGAATCAGAAGGCTCTTGCGCGTCGACTGGGTTTGCTGGCTCAGTCATCGGTTGCTCCGGGCGACATGTTTGTCGAGGATTTGGTTGCTCGCGGCCGCTATCCCTATCAGTCGGTGCTCCATCAGTGGAGCGCGCAGGACGACGAGGCCGTGGCTCGCGCGATGAAGGATGCTGGGGTTGCGGACCTGGTGGGGCGTCGCGTCGGTGAGCTGTCGGGCGGACAGCGGCAGCGCGTGTGGATCGCGATGTCGCTTGCCCAGGCGACGGACATTCTGCTCCTTGATGAGCCAACGACGTATCTTGACCTCAACCACCAGCTGGAGGTCCTGCGTTTGGCGCAGCGCCTCCACAGGGACGGTGTGACGGTCGTTGCGGTACTACATGACCTCCATCTGGCATTTCGCTATGCGACGCACCTTGTGTTCATGAAGGACGGCGAGGTTGTGGCCCAGGGAGCGCCGCGTGATGTTGTGACGGCAGAGCTGATCGAACGCGTTTTCAGTGTGCCCTGCAGGATCATCGACGACCCGGAAACTGAATCGCCACTGGTGATTCCGACGCGATGACCCCGGGCGTTGTGACTCCCAATATCTCAAATCTTGACCAGCGGGTCATGCAACGCCATGATTGTCGGATAATATAAGTCACAATAGGTTGGTAGAAGGCTGATATTTGCTGATAAAAACGTGTTCTGACTGCATGTTCCGGTAATTTGCTTGTTGTTCGCAATTGCGGAATGGGCATCAGGCAATAGTATGGTCTTTGTAGCTCATGGTTACTCCGACACTGACATATTGATTCTGGGCCTGGTGAAGTTGATTAGCGCGCGACAATCCGTCGAGAAAGAGAAGGACACGGATGCGATCGTACGGTAGGGGACTGCGCATGCCCCTGCTGGCCCTGACCGC
>CABKMD010000118.1 GCA_902373435.1 uncultured Actinomyces sp. | reverse complement strand
CGCCAGCGGCGGCGCGGCCGCCTGGGGACAACTGCCCACGCGCGCCACATGGACGCGAATGGGAACCCTGACCTTCGCCGACATCGCGAGCCTCGCCATCTGAAAGGAACACCTCACATGCCCGCACGCACACCCCTCGCAAAACTCCCTTACCCCACCGCCTCCGATCGGATCGCCGACTACCCAACGATCGCCAAGGAACTCGCCGAAAAGATCGAGCGCCTCTACGCCAGCCAGCAGCGCGGCCGCGTAGGTATCGGGGCATACGGGCCCGGCCAAACCGGCGAAGCCACCGTGACCTTCGCCCGCGCCTTCAAGAAGCCGCCCAACGTCGCCATCTCATGCAGCAATCAGCGCATCCGACTCGCGATCTACGAGGTCACCACCACCGGCTTCAAGTACTACGTATGGAACGACACCGGCGGAATAAACAGCGTCGATGCCTACTTTGATTACATCGCCAGTTGCGACGACATCACCGACTGAAAGGAACGCCCATGGCACCCAACCGAGCCGTCACATCGACTAACTGGTCCCCCAACTTCAGCCCAGGCCGCCCAGACGGCGATCCGCTGGCGATCGTCATTCATCACTGGGGTGTGGATGGTCAGTCACACGATGGTGTCGTGCGCTTTCTCTCGCAGGACAGGGGCGATACATCGACCTCCGCGCACTATGTAGCAAGTGCGGGTGAGGTGACCCAGCTCGTCCATGACTACGACAGGGCGTGGCACTGCAAGGGCAACAACTCCAGGACCATTGGGATCGAGTGCCGCCCCGAGGCGTCTGATGACGACTACAACACGGTAGCCGGGCTCATTGCGGCAATCCGCGAGGAGTGGGGCTGGCTGCCCCTGACCCCCCACTCCGCGCACTTCCCCACGGCGTGCCCAGGACGCTACACCGAATGGTTAGACTGGCTCTCAAATAAGGCAGACGCGAACGGGACTGTCCAGCGCCCATCCGACGCCGACCGTCGATCTGGCGGCCTGGCCGTCGACGGATTCTGGGGCAGTTTCACAACCCGAGCTCTCCAGGAGTACTTCGGGACCCCGCAAGACGGCATCATCTCTGAACAGCTTGCGCATAACCTGCCGTACTACCCGGCAGCGGGCACCGGGTGGGAGTGGGTCGGAGACGGCAACGGCTCCCAACTCATCGGGGCCCTGCAATCCCACCTCGGCATCCAGGCCGACGGATATGCGGGATACGACACCGCAAACGCCCTCCAGAACCGCCTCGGCGTCCCAGTCGACGGATACGTCGGCATGGCCACCGTCGCCGCCCTCCAAACACGCCTCAACGAAGGGGACCTCTGACCATGTCCGAACCCAAGCACGCCGCCACGCCCCACCCGATCGGGTGGCTCACCCCCCAAGTGCGCCGGTGGGCCTACGGCATCATCACCGCCGCCGTCCCCCTCCTCGTCGTCTACGGGATCATCGAAGCAGCCACCGCGCCCCTCTGGCTCGCACTCGCCGCCTCCGTACTCGGCACGGCGACTGCGCTGGCCCACACGCCTAGCGGAGGCGATTCATGAGCGTCGCCGCCGAGGTCATCACCGCGCTTGGTGGCCTCGGCGGCGCAGCCGCCCTCATCACCAGCGCGGCGACCCTCATCCAAACCCGGCGCATCCACGCGCGGGTCAGTCCCAACCATGGCTCATCCATCTCCGACGCCACCGCCCGCATCGAGGAAGCCCTCGACGCCCACGGCGACGCCATCCACCGGATCGAGGCCGAGCAGACCAGGCAGAGCGCCGACGTGCTCATCGCCCGCCACTCAATCGAAAGCCTCTCCCGTGAGGTCAAAGGATTAGGGCACGAAATAGGGGATCTGCGAACGACCAGGGATCGTGAGCATGTCGATTATGACGCGCGCATCCGTTCTCTGGAGGGCCGCCCCTAAGCCGCCGCCTCGACAACGGCCCTAAGCGCCTCGTCCGCAATCGCTAGATACCGTAGCGTCGTGTGGGGTGACTCGTGCCCTAGGATGCGTTGGACGGATACAAGGTCGCCCGTGCGCTCATATGCCCGCGTTGCAAAGCGATGCCGAAGGGCGTGCATCGTCACGCCGGGCGGTAGCGCACGGGCGACCAGGCGGCCGAGCCATTCCGGCGATACATGCCCGGCGTCGTCCCCTGGGAACGCCCACCCCGGCCCGCGCGCCTCCACGGCGGCGACCAGGCCGGGCGGCATAGGCACCGTCCGAGCTTTCCCGCCCTTCCCGTGCACGATCAAGGATGCACCGCGCACGTCACGCACAATATCGCTCGCGCGCACTCGGGCCACCTCTCCCCGGCGTAATCCCATCTCCGAGGCCAACCTCACCGCCAAGTGCACGCGCCAATCGCTCGACTGGAGAGCGCGCCTCACGGCCTCGTCATCCGCCGGGCGCGGGGCCGGGGCCGACGCGCGCACCGACGGCAATGCCGACACATCGACGAGAACCGTTCGCGCCGCCGCCGCCCACGAGTAGAACCCGGCGACCGACTGGAGAGCCGACCGGCGCGTATCCCTCGCCCACATGTGCGCAGCGGACCACTCGATTACATCCGCCGTGCTCACCTCCCAGGGTCCGACCTCGACGGCGCGGGCGAACCTACGCACCCAATCAACCCGAAGCCTCACCGTCGCTACTGTGCGCCCTGTCCCGAGCATGTGCAACCGCCAATCTGTGACTGGCGTGTCCCATCCGCCCGGCACTCGTGCTTTTTGCATAACCATGGCCGCTATCCTCGTCCCAATCGCTCAAATCCGCGCGCCGTGGGCACCATCGCCCGTGCTCACCTGGTCGGACGCTACGCCGCTTGCGTCCACATATCGGACACTGTGACGTAATCCCGAGGTTGCAGGTTCGAGTCCTGTCGGAGGCGCTAGCTATCTCCATGCGCCCGTCTCGTTTCGCAGACGGGCGCTGTCACAAACTCCCGTTACGTGGACCCCTCCTGCGCCACCTGCACGAAGGCGGACATACTGGGGGCATGAACGTACGAACGAACACCACCCGTCGCATGTGCGGGTCCATTCGTGCCCGAATGTGCAGCTGACGCCGACGTCCGCCATTTCTTAGGCTTGCGCTCCACCACCACACCACCCGCGCCAACGCGCACCCAGGTGGAGGCCAGCCACCACCCGAGAGTTACACCGTGCCCTTCTCAGACGACACCTACGCCTGTCCCTGCACCCACGACCACGAGCCCACGCTCCTGTCCTTCGAGGTCATGCCCCCGCGCAAGCCCTCCCTGGAAGAACACTTCTGGAACACAGTCGACCAGCTGCTGCGCGTACGCCCCGACTTCATGTCCGTCACCTACGGCGCGGGCGGCAAAGACCGCTCCAACGCCCGCTCGACGGTCCACCGCCTCGTGCGAGACACCCCGATCCAGCCGATCGCGCACCTGACCTGCGTGGGTAACTCGACCGAAGAGGTCGTCTCCACCGTCTACGACTACCTGGACTCGGGCGTGCGCACCTTCCTGGCGCTGCGCGGGGACCCGCCGGTCGGGCAGGAAGACTGGGAGCCCGGCCCAGGCGGCGTCGGGAGCGCCACCGAGCTCATCCACCTGATCCGCACCGTCGAAAAGCGCCGTTGCGACGCCCACCCCGGTGAGGCCCTGCGCTCCGCGTTTAAGCCTCTGACGATCGCCGTCGCCGCTTTCCCTGCGGGCAATCCGGCCGCTGGAACCACGCCCGCGCAGGAGGTTGAACGCCTCCTCGTGAAGCAGGCCGCCGGTGCCTCCTTCGCGATCACGCAGCTCTTCTGGGATGCCGACGTCTACGCCTCCTTCGTCGAGCGCGCCCGCCGCGCCGGCGTCACTATCCCGATTGTGCCCGGCCTGCTGCCGGCCACTGACCCGGCCCGCCTGCGCCGCGTCCAGGACCTCACCGGCATCGAGGTCCCCGAATACCTGCTGACCACGCTCGCCGACTACCCCCACCAGGACGCGCGTGACGAGTTCGGCGCCGTCTTCGGCTCGCGCCTCATCCACTCCGTCCTGGAGGCGGGCGCGCCCGGCGTCCACCTCTACACCTTCAACCGCTCCAAGCCCGTCTTGGACATCCTGTCCCTCATGGGAGTCAAGCCCGACCCGCTGCGGTCCGGTGCCTCGGCGCCCGAAATCCGCGCCTAAGCGCATCACCATCCACCCTGCGGCAGGGTGCGGGTCTCCCGCGCACGCCGAACGAGTAGCACACCCAAGGAGAAAACCATGTCCGCTGCGCCCTCGCAGTTCCCCACCGCCACGATCCTGGCCTATCCGCGTATCGGCCGTGGCCGTGAGCTCAAGCGCGCCCTCGAGGCCCGCTGGGCCGGTCGCATCACCGAGGCCGAGCTGATCCAGGCCGCCAACGATCTGCGCAAGGAGAACCTCGCGCGCCTCGTCGAGCTGGGCCTGAACCCCTCCGACGCCTCCTTGGCCGACGCACCCTCCTTGTATGACCACGTCCTGGATGCGACGATCTTCCTGGGTGCCATCCCGCCGCGCTTCGCAGGCCGGCAGGGCCTCGACCTCTACTTCGCGCTCGCCCGCGGCGACGACAAGGTCGGCCCTGAAGAGATGACGAAGTGGTTCGACACGAACTACCACTACCTCGTTCCCGAGATCGGCCCCGACACGCCCCTGCGTTTCGCCGACGACACGGTCACCCGCCGCTTCACGGACGCCCGTGAGTGGGGCTACGTGACCCGCCCCGTCCTGGTCGGCCCCGTCACCTACCTGGCCCTGGCCAAGGCCGACCCGGCCACCCCCGACTTCGACCCGCTCACCCGCATCGACGAGGCCGTGGCCGCGTACGAGGAGGCGCTGGTCTCCCTGCACGCTGCGGGCGCCCCGTGGGTCCAGCTCGATGAGCCGGCCCTGACCTCCGACAACCTCTCGCGCACCCGCGTCGAGCTGGGCGAGCTGGCCGCCCGCGTCTATGAGCGACTGGCCGCCTCTTCGAATCGCCCCCAGATCCTGCTCACCACCCCCTACGGTGATGCCTCCCATGCGGTGGGCGCCCTGGCCAAGACGGGCGTCGAGGCCCTCCACGTGGACACGCTGCGCGGCTCGTTGCCCGCGGGCGCGGACCTGTCCGGCGTCACCCTCGTTGTCGGCGCGGTCGATGGCCGCTACATCTGGCGCGCCGACCTGGCTCAACTGCGCGAGACACTGAAGGCCGCGCAGTCCCTGGGCGCCGCCCGCGTCACCGTCGCCACCTCGAACTCCCTCCAGCACGTGCCTCACGACACCGCGCTGGAGACCTGGGACGACGCCACCCTCAACGAGAACCTGCACGCATGGCTCGCCTTCGCCGACCAGAAGGTCGTCGAGGTCGTCACCCTGGCCCGCGGCCTGGATGAGGGCTGGGAAGCCATCGACGCCCAGGTCGCCGAGGCCACCCGCATCCTCGAAGAGCGCGCCGCAGCGCCCGGCGTTGTGCGCCCAGAGGTCCGCGCTCGCACCGCCGCCCTGACCGACGCCGACCGCACCCGCGAACCCTACCTGGAACGTGAGGCAGCCCAGGCCGAGCGCCTGCACCTGCCCCCGCTGCCCACGACGACCATCGGCTCGTTCCCGCAGACCACAGAGATCCGAAAGGCTCGTGCTGCCAACGCCCGCGGTGAGCTCTCCGACGCGGACTACGAGGCCCGCATGCGCGAGGAGATCGCCTCGGTCATCACCCTCCAGGAGGAACTGGGACTCGACGTGCTCGTCCACGGTGAGGCCGAGCGTAACGATATGGTCCAGTACTTCGCCGAACTGCTCGACGGCTTCGCGGCGACGCGCAACGGCTGGGTGCAGTCCTACGGCTCGCGTTGCACGCGTCCCTCCGTCCTGTGGGGCGACGTCTCGCGTCCCGCGCCCATGACCGTAGGCTGGACTAGCTACGCCCAGTCGCTGTCCGACAAGCCCGTCAAGGGCATGCTCACCGGCCCCGTCACGATCATTGCGTGGTCCTTCCCGCGCAACGACCTGCCGCTCGGCGACATCGCCGACCAGATCGGCCTGGCCCTGCGCGACGAGGTCTGTGACCTTGAGGCCGCCGGCATCGCGGCCATCCAGGTCGACGAGCCCGCCCTGCGTGAACTCCTGCCCCTCGATGCCGACCGCCACGCCGACTACCTCGACTGGTCCGTGGGATCCTTCCGCCTGGCCACCTCCTCGGTGCGTCCCGACACCCAGATCCACACGCACCTGTGCTACTCCGAGTTCGGCCAGATCATCGACGCGATCAAGGGCCTCGACGCGGACGTGACGTCCATCGAGGCGGCGCGCTCCAAGATGGAGGTCGTCCCCGAGCTGGCCGAGGCCGGCTTCGACTACGGCATCGGCCCCGGCGTGTGGGACATTCACGCACCCCGCGTTCCCGGTACCGAAGAGCTCGCCGAGCTCATCGGCCTGGCCGCCGACGCCGTGCCGGTCTCGCGCCTGTGGGTCAACCCCGACTGCGGCCTGAAGACCCGCGGCTACGAGGAAACGAAGGCGTCGCTGCACAACCTTGTCTCTGCTACTCGGCAAGTACGTGCCCAGCGCGGCCTGGAGAACTGAGCGTTCTTCTAGGCGATAGGTGAGGGGCGGGCCCGATG
>CABKMD010000117.1 GCA_902373435.1 uncultured Actinomyces sp. | reverse complement strand
GGGCGGTGGCGCCCCGCGACGCGTTACCTCAGCGATGCCTTTCCGGCGCCGCGAGCGACCAGCCAGAGGCCGGCCTCGACGATGAGCCCAGAGACGATGAAGACGATGGGCACGGAGATGCGCGCGTCCATGAAGGTCGTGGCGGCCAGGGCGATGCCGTGGGCGGTGCCCAGGACGCCGCCGCCGAAGAGGATGGGCCACGCGGCGCGGTGGGCGCGCTCCCAGGCCTCGGTGCCGGGCTCGATGCCCGCCAGGCGCAGCCCCAGGGGAGGGCGGCACACGCCGGCGTACGCGGTCAGGCCTGACGCGAACAGGTAGAGGCCACCGGCGATGAGAGCGACGGCGAGAATCAAGAAGGCGGCGATCAGTCCGACGTGCACGGGAACCCCTCGAAAGATAAGCGTTTCACGGCCGTTTCACGAAGGGCCGTGCGCCCATTCTACCCGGCCCCGGCCTCGTCGCCGCGAACGCAGCGGCGAGCGGCGGCCAAGCGACGCGCTCGAGCCGCCCCGCTCAGAAGTAGCAGGCGATCGGGCCGTTGGGGCCCGGTACGACGGTGACGGGGGTGTCGAAAATGTCGGTGAGGACCTCGTCGCGCATGATCTCACCGGGCGTGCCCATGAAGGCGACCTTTCCGTCCTTGAGCGCGCAGATCTGGGAGGCGTAGCGCGCCGCGAAGTTGATGTCGTGCAGGACGATGACGATCGTGCGCGAAAATTCGCGGGCCGCCCGCTCCAGCATCCGCATCATCTCGACGCTGCGTGCGATGTCCAGGTTGTTGAGGGGCTCGTCCAGCAGGACGTACTCCGTCTCTTGGGCGAGCACCATGGCGACGTAGGCGCGCTGGCGCTGGCCGCCCGAGAGCTGGTCCAGGTAGCGCCCCTCGAGTTCCTCCAGGTCGAGGAAGCCGATGTAGCGGTCGATGATTGTCTCATCCTCGGCGCTCAGGTGGCCCTTCGAGTGGGGGAAGCGCCCGAAACCCACCAGCTGACGCACCGTGAGGCGCGAAATGAAGTGGTTCTCCTGGCGCAGGATCGACAGGGTGCGTGCCAGTTCGGAGGACTTCGTCGTGACCACGTTGAGGCCGCCGACCTCGATCGTGCCCTCGTCGATGCCGAGGAGGCGCCCGACCATGGTGAGGATCGTGGACTTGCCCGCGCCGTTGGGGCCCACGAGCGCCGTGATGCCGCCCGTGGGGATGTTGAGGGAGATCTCGCCGATGCGCACTGAGGACGAGTACTGCTTGACGACAGAATCGATGGAGATCACAGGCGGCCCTTCCGCAAAATGGTGACGATGAATGCGAGTCCGCCGACGAACTCGATGATGATGGAGACGACGCCCTGCGTGTTGAACACGTGATTCATGACGAAGTACGCGCTGGCCAGGATCGCGGCACCGAGGGCGACGGACATCGCGAAGATGTATCGGTGATCGTGCGTGTCCGAGAACTGGTAGGCCATCGTCGCCACAAGGAACCCGAGGAAGGTCATGGGGCCCACGAGCGCGGTCGACGTGGCCATGAGGATCGACACCAGGACGAGGACGAGTACGGACGTGCGTCGGTGGTCCAGGCCCAGGTTCGTGGCCGTCTCGCGGCCGAGCGACAGCACTGACAGCTGGCGCGTGAGCAACACGAGGGCGATGGCCGCGGCCGCGACGAGGGGAATCGCGATGGGGAAATACTCCTTCTGGGCGTTGGCGATCGACCCAAATAGGCGCGCGGTCAGCACGTCGAATTCCGAGGGCGTGAGCAGCCTCTGCATGAAGGTGGAAATCGACCCGAGGCCCGCGCCCAGCATGACGCCGATGAGGAGCATCGCGTGCATCGAGGCGCGCTGCGAGGTGAGCAGCCACGAGTAGAGCGCCAGCGTCATGGCAATCATGAGGGCGAGCTGCCCCATGAAGTTGCCGAGGGTGGCCGACGCGTTGAGGCCGGCGACGCCCAGGAAGAAGATCGTGGAGGTGTGGATCGCCCGGTACAGGGACTCAAATCCGAGGATCGAGGGCGTGATGATGCGGTTGTTTGCCACCGTCTGGAAGGCGACCGTCGCCATGCCCTGGCACACCGCGACGATGACGATTGCGAGGACCGCGAAGGCGCGCCTGCGGGCGAGCCTCCAGAACACCGGGGTGCCGAACTGCGCGGGGTTCTTCCAAGCGATGAGCCCGATGCAGGCGAGGATCGCCACCGCGCACACGACCCCGAAGAGGATCCACCAGCGGCGCCGGGCAGCCGGGGACGTAAACGCGCCGGTGCGCCGGGTGGGGCGCTTGGCGTGCGCGGACGAGGCCGGGACGGGGGCCGGGGAGACAGTCTCGCGTTGCGTGGGGGACGTCATGGCGTTCACAGGACGGCTCCCTTCCTGGCCTGGCGTAGCACGAGCGCGATGAAGACGAAGGCTCCGAGGACCCCCAGGATGACCGAGACGGGCATCTCGAAGGGGGAGATGA
Source organism: uncultured Actinomyces sp. (assembly GCA_902373435.1). Taxonomy (GTDB): domain Bacteria; phylum Actinomycetota; class Actinomycetes; order Actinomycetales; family Actinomycetaceae; genus Pauljensenia. The sequence continues at coordinate 4,394 of CABKMD010000117.1, read as the reverse complement.
TCGTGCGTGCCAGCAGGTCCGTGACCGTCACGAGGGAGATGCCCGCCAGGCACACCCAGGGAAGGTTCGTGCGTAGGTTGTCGCCCATCGACATGGACACGAGGTTGGGGACGATGAGGCCCAGGAAGGGCAGGGAGCCCACGACGACGGTGACGACGCCCGTGGCCACGGCCACGAGCCCCGTCGCGATGAGGACCATGCGGTGGTAGTTGACGCCGAGGGAGATTGCGATGTCCTCGCCGAGGGAGACGGCCGTCAGGCGGTCCGCCATGATGAACACGATCGCCACGACGACGGTGACGATCCACAGGACCTCGTACTGGCCCTCGTACACCGAGGTAAAAGACCCCTGGAACCAGACGGACACGCTCTGCAGGGTGTTCGTCTCGAGCGCTAGGAACGTCGAGATCGCGGAAACGACCGCGCCGAGCATCATGCCCATGATTGGCACGAGTAGCGAGGACCGCAGGGAGACGCGGCGCAGCAGCGCGAAAAACACCATCGTGCCCGCGAACGCGAAGATGATCGCGCAGGTCATGCGCACCAGGATCGGGGCGCCCGGCCACGCGATCATGATGACGAGCAGGCCCAGCCCCGCCCACTCGCTTGTGCCCGTCGTGGAGGGCTCGGCGAAGCGGTTCTGGGTGACCAGCTGCATGATGAGGCCGCTCATCGACATCGCGGCCCCGGACAGGACGAGCGCGATCGTGCGGGGGACGCGCACGGCCAGGAAAATCCGCCAGCCGTCGTCCTGGGAGAGGATCGAGTATTCGCCGGTCGACAGGGACAGGACGAGGAGCGCAGCCACGGCGAGCGTGGCCAGGGCAAGCGCCATGGGGCGGCGCTTCGACGAGGCCGGGGAGGTCTCTCGCTTGAGCGCCGCGTCCGCGGGCGGTGCGGTGGTGGGGGAGTGCGTCATAAGAAAACGGGGTGCGGGTGCCGCCTTCCAGGGCGGCACCCGCAAAGGTGTCAGAGGGTTACTTCTTCGCGGCTTCGAAGGCGTCCGCGATGGAGTTGAAGATCTCCGTGTAGGTGATGATCGACTCGTTGGTGTACGTGTCGTTGGGCGCGTACACGAGGTGCTTGCTCTGCAGCGCGGCGACGTTGCGCAGGGCGGCGTTGTCGTTGATGACGGTCTCAGCCGGGGTGTTCGAGCCATCCTTGGTGATGGCCGCGTCGCGGTCGAGGACGAAGATCCACGCCGGGTTGGACTCGGCAATGGCCTCAACGGAGATGTCGTCGCCGGTGTGCGAGTCGGTCGAACCCTCGACCTCGAGGGCGGGCTTCAGGCCGAGCAGGTCGAAAACCGGGCCCCACGTGCGGCCCTTGCCGGGTGCCACGTAGCCGATGTTGCCGCCGGAGACGTCGACCGCCATGACGGTGGAGGAGCCGTCGTAGGCCTTCTTCGCGCGCTCGATCGAGGCGTTGAAGTCGTCGATGAGCTTCTTGGCCTCGGCCTGCTTGCCGAAGATCTCACCGAGCGCGGTGACCTCGCGGATGAGCTCCTGGTCGAAGGGCTGACCCCCGCGTGGCTCCAGGTTGATGAGCGGGACGTCGGGCGCCAGCTCCTTGATCTGAGCATCGTACTTGGAGAAGCGCTGACCGGAGATGATGAGGTCGGGTTCGGCGGCGACCAGGGCCTCCAGGTTGGGGTCGCGGTGCATGCCCACGTCGGCGACGTCCTCACCGTTGAACGCGGTGACGGTCGTGGGGATCAGCTTCTTGGGGGCGGCAACGAGGGGCACGTCCCACTGCTGCAGCACCTCGAAGGTTCGGTTGTCGAGGGACGCGGCGCGCGTGACGGGCAGGTTGATCTCGACCGTGCCGTCGTTCGCTTCGATCGTCACGGACGAGGCCTGGGTGGCCTGCGTGGTCTCGCTCGAGGAAGCGGAAGACTGGGAGGGCGAGGTGGTGGCGCCGGAAGAGCATGCGGCCAGGCCGAGAGCGGCAATGGCGGCGATGGCGGTCAGGGAGGTGGTCGTACGAGACATCATTTCTCCGTAGAGGTTTTCTGCGTTGGGGCTGAGGTAGGAAAGGCGAGGCTTACCTAACTGCCAAAAGTAACCCTACAGTTGTTTTGAGTCTCGTGCGTGTGAATACGCGCATATTTTCGATCGTTGGCGTGGGCGGTGTATGGCCTGATGAAGCCCGAAAGTGAGTACGGTGAGTAAGCCGTGGGGCGGTGCTCGCGTGAGCACCGCCCCTCAGGAAACAGCTCGGCGTGCCGAGCGAGCGGTCAGTCGACCAGGCCCTTCACGGCCTCGTCGAGCTCTGCGACCCAATCCGCGCCCGACACGTCCGAGGGCATACGCCAATCCCCACGCGGGGAGAGGGAGCCGCCGGCCATGACCTTCGGGCCGTTGGGCAGCGCGCTGCGCTTGAACTGCTGGCTGAAGAAACGCCACAGGAACAGGCGCTCCCACTTGACGATCTCCTCGAGCGAGTACGCGACCTTGTCCTCCTCGGGGAAGCCGACCGGCCAGGAGCCGACCGAGGCGTCCGACCATGCCTTCTCGGCCAGGAACGCGATCTTCGAGGGGCGCGCGCCGCGGCGCAGCACGTGGTAGAGCGTGAAGTCCTGCAGGTTGTAGGGGCCGATCTTGTCCTGCGTGGACTGCATCTTCTCGCCCGGCTTGGCGGGAACCAGCTCGGGAGAGATCTCCGTATTGAGAATCGACAGGAGCACCTCGCCGACGCGATCGTCGAACTGCTTGGAAGCCACGACCCAGCGGATCAGATGCTGCATGAGGGTCTTCGGCACGCCCGTGTTGACCGCGTAGTGGCTCATCTGGTCGCCCACGCCGTAGGTGCACCAGCCCAGCGCCAGCTCGGACAGGTCGCCTGTGCCCAGCACGATGCCGCCCAGGTGGTTGGCCAGACGGAACAGGTAGTCGGTGCGCAGGCCCGCCTGGACGTTCTCGAAGGTCACGTCGTAGGTGGCCTCGCCCTCGCCGTAGGGGTGGCCAATGTCGGCCAGCATCTGTGTGGCCGCCGGACGAATGTCGATCTCCTGGAAGGACGTGCCCAGGTACTGACACAGCAGGGTTGCGTTCTTCTTCGTGCGCTCGGAGGTAGCGAAGCCGGGCAGCGTGTAGCACAGTATGTCCGTGCGCGGACGGCCCAGCAGGTCCATCGCGCGGGAGGCTACAACCAGCGCGTGCGTCGAATCTAGGCCGCCCGAAACGCCGATGACGATCTTCGGGTTGCCGATCGCGCGCAGGCGCTGGACCAGGCCGGCCACCTGAATGTTATAGGCCTCGTAGCAGTCCTGCTCCAGGCGCGTGGGGTCGTTGGGGACGAAGGGGAAGCGGTTGACCGCTCGCTCCAGGCCCAGGTCGGTGCGCGGAGGATCGAGCGTGAACTCGACCTCCTGCGGGGCCATACGCTCGTCGCCCGCGAAGTAGCGCTGGGCGTTGTCCGTGAACGAGTTCTGGCGCTTGCGCTCCGTGCGCAGGCGCTCGAGGTCCACGTCGGCGATCGTGATGTGCGCACCCTCCTGGAAGCGCTCACCAATCGCCAGGCGGTCCCCGGCCTCGTAAATCATGGCCTCGCCGTCCCAGGCGAGGTCCGTGCTGGACTCGCCCATGCCCGCCGCGGTGTACACGTAGGCTGCCGAGCATCGCGCGGACACTGAGCGCACCATGAGTTCGCGGTCGGCACCGCGCCCCACGGTGATGGGGGAGGCGGACAGGTTCGCCAGGACGGTCGCGCCCGCGAGCGCCAGCTCGGTGGCCGGGGCGACGGGCACCCACATGTCTTCGCAGATTTCGATGCCGATGGTCAGGCCGGGCACGTCGTCGGCGGACAGGAGGACCTGGCCGAAGGGAACCCACGCGGGGCCGCCGCTGAATTCTTCGACGCCGCCCCACGGCACCTCGATGCGCTCGCAGGCACGCGGGGGCATGGTGACGAAGTGGCGCTTCTCGTAGAACTCGCGGTAGTTGGGCAGGTGGGATTTGGGGACGATCGCCAGCACGCGGCCGCGGTGGATGGCGACGGCACAGTTGTACAGGGCGTTGTCCTTGCGCAGGGGTGCGCCCACGATAAGGAGGGGCAGCAGGTCGGCGCTGGCCTCGACGATGGTGGCGAGGGCCTTCTCGACGTTATCAAGCAGCACGTCCTGCAGGAAAAGGTCGTCGATGGCGTAGCCGGACACGCACAGTTCAGGGAAAACACCCATTGCGACGCCGCGCGTATCAAGCTCGCGGGCTGCGTCGATGATCTCGCGCGCGTTCTCGAACGGGCGAGCGGGGTGTACGGGCAGGGACACGGCGGCAACGCGCGCAAAACCCTGGTCGTAGAGGGAATGGAAGTTCATGGTTCTCCTTCGGTACTGGGCTATTCTTGCGCACTCGGCGCGCTTGCGCTCTTCATTGACGAGGCCGGGGCTGGGG
>CABKMD010000116.1 GCA_902373435.1 uncultured Actinomyces sp. | reverse complement strand
GCCCCTCGGCCGCTCCCCAGAGCGGAGCGCCCAGCGGCGAGGCGGCGCAGAGTGGTAGCGTGGCCGCCCCCGACAACGGGACGGCTGACGCGGCGGGCGCCATGCCCATCGCCGCAGCTGTTGAAGGCGGCCGCACAAGCGGATGGAGCCCCTACTGGCTCGTCCTCCTCGTCATCCCGGCGGCCCTCGCCGGTGGTGGAGCCGGATACCTGATCCGGACCCGATGACACGCCAAGCCGGGGCGGGAACGCGCACGCGTTCCCGCCCCGGCTTCGTGCTGCGCCCGCCATGCGGCGCTAGACTTCCCCCATGGGAACAGCGCTGGTCACCGGAGCGACCTCCGGCATTGGTGAAGAATTCTGTTGGCAACTGGCCGCCGCGGGCCACGACCTGGTGCTCGTCGCGCGCAGCGAAGACGCCCTGCGCGCGCTCGCGGACTCGCTCGCGAACGTTGCCGGCGTGCGCGCTGAGGTGATCGCCGCGGACCTGTCCACCGACTCCGGCTGCGCGCGCGTCGCCGCCCGCCTCGACGTGGGAGGACCCGCAGACCGCGAGAAGACCGACCTAGCGCCGGTTGACCTCCTCGTCAACAACGCCGGCTTCGGACTGGGAGCCGAATTCCTGGACAACAGCCTCGAGAACGAAATCAACGGCCTGAACGTCATGGTTCGCGCCGTCATGACCCTGGCCCACCACGCCGGCATCTCCATGCGCTCGCGCGGACGCGGCGCCATCCTCAACGTTGGCTCCGTCGCCTCGCGCACGGGTGCGGGCACCTACTCCGCCCACAAGGCCTGGGTCGTCGCCTTCACCGAGGGCCTCGCCGCCGAACTCAAGGGTTCCGGCATCACAGCCACGGTCGTGTGCCCCGGGCCCGTCGACACCCCCTTCTTCGAGCGCGCGGGCGTCGACATGCGTTCGACCCCCTCCTGGCTCATGGCCAGCCCCGACCAAGTTGTCACCGCAGCCCTCGACGCCGTGCGTGCGGGCCGCGTTCAGGTCACCCCCACCATCCCCTACAAGGTCGCCATGGGCGCCATGAAGCTGGCCCCGCGCTGGGTGACCGCGCGCGCCATGCGCTCCGTCCCCCACATGTGAGGGCGCACGCACTCAAACGAGGCCGGGGCCAGGTTCGCGCAGAACCCGGCCCCGGCCTCGTTAATGAGAGCCACGAGTCACGCCAGGCCGATGTCCTCCAAGCCCAGCGCGTAGAAGTACGGGAAGCCCTCGGCCTCAATGCGCTCCTTCGCGCCCGTCGCGCGGTCGACGATCACCGCGACGGCGACGACGTTCGCGCCGGCCTCGCGCAGGGTGAGCACGGCCTCCAGCGGCGAACCGCCAGTCGTGGACGTGTCCTCCAGGACGACGACGTTCTTGCCCACGACGTCCGGGCCCTCGATGCGGCGCTTCATGCCGTGATCCTTCGCGGCCCTACGCACGACGAAGGCATCCAGATCCAGGCCGCGCGAGGCGGCGGCGTGCATCATTGCGGTGGCCACCGGGTCGGCGCCCATCGTCAGGCCGCCGACGGCCACGTACTCCTCGCCCACCGCGAAGCCGGACTCCTCCAGGAGGTCCAGCATGACGTGGCCGATGAGGGGAGCCGCCTCGTGGTGCAGGGTCGAGCGGCGCATGTCGACGTAGAAGTCGGACTCCCGTCCCGACGCCAGAGTCACCTTTTCGTGGATGACGGAGAGCTCCTGGACGAGGGCAGCCAGGCGCGCCTTGTGGGAATCATTGGTCATGGGTGTTCCTTCCGGATCGGTGTGGGTCAGTGCGCCGCCTCGACGAGCTCGATGAGATCGCCGATGCCCTCGTGGATGCCGAAGGGGCGGAACGGGAAATTACTGATGTCTTCGCGGGCCGTGGAGCCCGACAGGACCAGGTGGGTGCGCAGGCCGGCCTCGACGCCCGCGCGCACGTCCGTGTCCATGCGGTCGCCGACCATCGCGGCGCTCTCGGAGTGCGCGCCGATCTTGTTCAGGCCCGCGCGGATCATCACGGGGTTCGGCTTGCCCACGAAGTAGGGCTTCTGCCCGGTTGCCGCCGTGATCATCGCCGCGATCGCGCCGCAGGCGGGCAGGGTGCCCTCGTCGGAGGGACCCGACACGTCGGGGTTGGTCGCGATGAACTTCGCACCGCCCTCGATGAGGCGGATCGCGTGGGTCAGCGCGTGGAAGTCATAGGAACGCACCTCGCCGAGCACCACGAACTCGGGGTCGATCTCCGTCATCACGTATCCTGCGGAGTGGATCGCGGTGGTCAGGCCGGCCTCGCCAATCACGTAGGCGGTCGAGCCGGGCGACTGCTGGTGCAGGAATGCGGCCGTCGCGTTCGCGGAGGTCCAGATGTTGTCCTCGGGGATGTCCAGACCGGAGTTCGCCAGGCGTGCGGACAGGTCGCGGTTCGTGAACACCGAATTGTTGGTGAGGACCAGGAAGGGGATGTTCTTCTCGCGCAGAGCGGCGAGGAACTCGTTCGCGCCCGGAAGCGCTCGATTCTCCTTGACCAGGACGCCGTCCATGTCGGAGAGCCACGCGGCGACGGGCGGCAGATCGGTCAGTGGTGTGGGTTCGTGCGTGAGGGCAGTCATGCCTCCATTCTACGGTGCCGCTAGGGTGGGGACCGTGAACGAGTTCGAAAACGGGTGTGACATCGTGCGTGATGGCGCGCGCGGGAACGACGAGGCCGGGGCCGCGCAGTCCGGGCAGGTCGGGGTCGGTCCGTGGCCGGGTGGGGAGGCCGCCTGGCCGGTCGGCGAGCACTACGACCGGGAACTCCTGAATGTGGGGGATCGGCGCAACGTTGAGGACCGCTACCGCTACTGGACGATGGACGCGATTCGAGCGGATATCGCTGCCCGCTCGCTGCCCTTCGAAGTGGCAGTGGAGAATCTCAATCACGACTTCAATATCGGGTCGATTGTGCGCACGGCGAATGCTCTGGGGGCGCGCCGCGTGCACGTCGTGGGGCGCAAGCGGTGGAACCGTCGCGGCGCGATGGTCACCGACCGTTACCTGCCGGTGGATCACCGTCCCGAGGTGTCCGAACTCGTTGAGCATTGCTCGCGTGAGGGCTTGGCCCTTGTCGGCGTCGACAATGTCGAGGGGTCCGTCGCGCTTGAGGGCGCGGTGCTGCCCGAGCGCGCCTGCCTTGTTTTTGGATCGGAGGCCTCCGGGCTGAGCGACGAGATGATCCGGGCGTGCGAGATCGTCGTCGCCATTACTCAGCGCGGTTCGACTCGGTCCATGAATGTTGGTCATGCCGCCGCGATCGTTATGTGGGCGCACGCGTCGCATCTAGAGGGTGCGGAACACTCCTGACTTTTGGGCGAAGTATCAAACTGATTTGCATGAATTAACTCGGTTTATAGATATTCCCGTTGAACAGGAGAATTAATGCCTCAGTCATGGCCAAGCCATGCGCGGGCACCGCGGATCCTCGGCCCAGGCTGACGTCGCTCAGGATCTGACTGACGTCATGTCCGTCGCCGAACTCGGAGTCCGTATCGGCCGCTCCAACTGACGCATAGCAGTCGGGGAGGAGTTGGAAGAAATCCGTCCAAACGGGACTTCCTTCCCCCTCCCCGCTCGTGCAAAATGTGAGAGAATCGATCACGACAAAACTGTCACTCGATTAGGAGGCTCCAAGTGCCTATCGCAACCCCTGAGGTCTACGCAGAGATGCTGAATCGCGCACGGGATGGCAAGTTCGCCTACCCCGCGATCAACGTGACCTCGTCCCAGACCATCACCGCCGCCCTCCAGGGCTTCGCCGAGGCCGAGTCCGACGGTATCATCCAGGTGTCCGTTGGCGGCGCCGAGTACGGCTCCGGCTCCACCATCAAGAACCGCGTCACCGGCTCGCTGGCCCTCGCTGCCTACGCGACCGAGGTTGCCAAGAACTACGGCATCACCGTGGCTCTGCACACCGACCACTGCGCCAAGCAGAACATCGACTCCTGGGTCCGCCCCCTCCTCGAGATTGAGGCCGGCCAGGTTGCCGAAGGCAAGCTGCCCACCTTCCAGTCCCACATGTGGGACGGTTCCGCCATCGCCCTCGACGAGAACCTCGAGATCGCTAAGGAACTGCTCGCACTGTCCGTCAAGGCCAACACGATCCTCGAGATCGAGGTCGGCGCTGTCGGCGGCGAGGAAGACGGCGTCGTTGGCGAGATCAACGAGAAGCTCTACACCTCCACGGCCGATGGCATCAAGACCGTCGAGGCCCTGGGCCTGGGCGAGAACGGCCGCTACCTGACCGCTCTGACCTTTGGCAACGTGCACGGCGCCTACAAGCCCGGCCACGTGAAGCTGCGTCCCGAGCTGCTCGGCACCATCCAGAAGGAGGTCGCTGAGCACTTCGGCCTCGACCACCGTCCCTTCGACCTGGTCATGCACGGCGGCTCCGGCTCCACCGCCGAGGAGATCGCCACCGCTGTCGCCAACGGCGTCATCAAGATGAACGTCGACACCGACACGCAGTACGCCTTCACCCGCCCGGTCGTTGACCACATGATGCGCAACTACGACGGCGTCCTCAAGATCGACGGCGAGGTCGGCGTTAAGAAGCAGTACGACCCGCGTACGTGGGGCAAGTCGGCCGAGGCCGGCATGGCCGCCCGCGTTGTCGAGGCCTGCGAGCGCCTGGGTGCCACCGGCACGCAGATGCGCTGACACCTTCGCTGATGGCTGCTGAGCGGCCTGATGCGTGAGCCGCCCGGTCCCCTGTGGGGCCGGGCGGCTTCGTTGTGCGTGGCTTCGCCCGCTCTCTGGGGGTGCTTGTAACCTCGCTGGTGTTCTGGGCGTCGGAGGGCCCGGCCGCTGTGTGTGCCGGTGGGCGGCGTAGCCAGGCCCTGTTGGCCAGGTGGCCTGCTTGTCTGAAACCGCCGTCGCCTTTGCGGGCCGGTGAGGTGGGCCAGTTGAAACCGGCGTCGCCTTTGCGGGTGAGAAATGGGTGTTTTTCGTGTGTTGTTTGGATGCAGAGGTGTTGTGGGTTTCAATGGTTGCTGTTCGGGGGTGAGCTGTGGCGATGGTGGTTTCATGGCGGCCTGCATCAGTGATTGCAGTGGTGCCAACGGTTTCAATATCGCCACGTCGATGTAGCCCGTGCGCGAAAAAGTTCGGCCAGCGTGCTCCAAAGAGCCACAATTGGTGTTGTATGCGTGCTGGGCGAGTGTTGTCGCGCCCACCGACGCCACTCCGCCTCTACCGCCCATCGGCACGGCGCCCAGGCAGACGCAGTTACCGCGCTACAGTCGGCTCTATGTGGCCCTTGAAATGAGGCGATCAAGGGCCCTATGATGGGATAACTTCGAAACGAAGCATGGTGATCATCGCCCAATGACGGGCATAGGACGGGGAAAGCGGCGTGATGAATACAGGCCCGATGCACTGAGGTGTCAACACCTGCTGCTCGCGCGTTCCCGCTCAGGTGTGGTCTCATTCGTTACCGTGAGAGGCTCGCTGCAGATACCTCGGAAACACGCAGGAGATGCGCGTCAAGGAGGGGGTTGGTGCAGTGAAAGAGATTCTCGTCCCTGACCGCGCGGGCGAGCGAAAAAGCGATCCGCGCGACACAATGGAACTATAGGGTGGTGAGACGACATCGCCACGGACAGGAAGGTAGCGACATGGCCCAGGAATGGACTCGCATTGAAGGCATGATCATCGGCCACGATCTGGATCCCAGCGTGGTCGCCGGCGAGCTGAAGGAGCGTTCGATCCTCGCCCAGCTCGAGTGGTTCCCCTCCTCGCCCCAGCTGCTTGGCCTGAATGTCGCGGTCGATAAGGAGCGCGTTGCCACCGTTCCCGCGGACTCGACCGAGGTCGTCCCCGGCCCGACCCCCGCGGAACTGGCCGACGAGCTCGCCATTCTCTTTGACGCTGAAGTGCGTATCGGTCACGCGACGGCCGACCACCTGCCCGAGGGTGATTCGCCGCTCGGCAAGGTCTGGCCCTCCGACGAGGAGGCGGTGGCCGTTGATCCGGTGCCCACCCGCATCGTCGAAATCGGCCGCACCCCCGCCTCGTCCGTACCGCTCCTCGCGGCTCTCGAGGGCGTGGATCTCGGCGACCTCGAGCTCGCGGAGGGGCACCGCGCACTGCTCGCCGAGCTGCCCGCCCAGAAGGAAGGCTGGAACTTCGGTGATCTGCCGCTCGTGACTCTCTCCGTGGCGGACGGTGAATTCCAGGTCTTCCTGGTCACCGACGACCACCTCGAGCACATCATCTCCCACAACTGGGGCATGGACGCTGCGATCGTCCCCGGCGGCCATGACCGCACCGCCGAGCTGCCCGGCGAAGTTATCGACCTCGTGGGTGATCGCCTCGATCTCCTGGAGATCGCAGAGGCCGTCCCCGGCTCGGACGCCGACGCACTGTGGGCCTCCGTGGCCACGACCGGCGAGGAATCCGTGTGGAAGGTCGTGCGCGCCCTCGGCCTGCCCGGCTCCGTCGCCGGCTTCCTCCTGGGCACCACTGACCTCGAGGACGTTGAGGGCGTCTCCGTACACCTGGCTCGCGGCATTTCCAACGCGATCGGCCGCAGCGTCGACATCATGATGGGCCAGCCGCAGTCGGTCGTGAAGCCCCTGTGGAACTCCTACGAGTCCGTGGCCGTCGAACGCCCGTGGATCATTCACGCCGCCGTCGCTGCCGAGGCCATCGTCGGCACCGGCATGCTGGTCGCCGCAGTGCGTGCCTCGTCCCCGCGCTCGGGTTGGATGCGCTTCGCGGGCATCGTGGGAGGTCTGATGGTCGTCGATTCGATCGCCGAGCTGTCCCTGGCCAAGCACGTCTCCAAGCGCTTCGCGCGCCGCGCAGGCGAGGCGTAAGGAACCGTCCGCCGCAATACGTATGAGGCAGCCGGGGGCGTTCGCGACCCCGG
>CABKMD010000115.1 GCA_902373435.1 uncultured Actinomyces sp. | reverse complement strand
CGCCTTTGCGGGTGAGAAATGGGCGTTTTTGGTGCAGTTTTCGGGCGCAGAGGTGATGCCGGTTTCAGAGGTGCCTTGTTGGCGGCGAGCAGTGGTGCTGTTGGTTTCAATCTCGCGATGTTTCTGTGTCCTGTGCACGAATTTTTCCCGCCACTGGGTGCTGCACCGTGGTCTTGTCGGCGACGGGGCACCCTCCATGTCGGCGGCTGTGGGGGGTTTGCGCCATTAGGAGCTGGCTGGCGGCGTGTCCTCGGCGTGTCGGACCTCTAATGATGCAATTCCCCCCATCCGGACACGGTGAGGTCGCTACTTGAGGCGGTGTGGCGCCCAAAGTGCAGACCACCTCGGTGAAAAATGCTGACAATGGGCTGTTCTGGGCGAAGTGGTCTGCGTTTTGGGCACAAGTGTGTCTGTTGTGGGTCGCTGCTCGCGCACAAACCCGCTATTGCGAGCATTAACCCGCTCTGTCGTACGCACATCCGCTGTCTGGAGTGTCGGCGTGGCTGACCACGTTCGCATGAGCGGGTGAACGTGCGCAGGTTGCGTTGACAGAAGTGGGCCCACGCGCATGGCATCGGATGAATGCAGGTATAAGAGGCGTTTGATGAAGCACCGGTTGTATATCGGCGCGTCACTCCGTCGTGCCCCTGCGACTCCCACGGCCCACATGTCGACAGGTCAGCGCATGAGGTAACCGCGCCCTCGGGCGAGATTGGTTAGGCGAACCTGGGTCGAAAAATGAAAGCGTCAATGATGTTAAAACGCTGAAATCCGAAGATTATTCCCTCAGAGCTAGAGGATAGTGAAACATTTGACTAAAGGGCTGTTAGCGCTAGAAATCCCGGGACTAGAGGGCCAAGATGGATGTGTCTGAAGGGCATGGCCCCACAAGGGTGAGCCCCGTACCGAATACAAATGCACAGGAGAAGAAACAACATGACCGTTGAGTCCACCGGCTTCAAGGCTTCCGACGTTCTCGCAGGCAACCTGCAGAAGGTCCTCACCGACATGACCGCTCTGTCCCTCGTGGGCAAGCAGCTGCACTGGAACATCACTGGCGAGGGCTTCCGCTCGCTGCACCTCTACCTCGACGACGTCGTGGACATCGCCCGCGAGGCCTCCGACGAGATCGCCGAGCGCATGCGCGCCCTCCAGGTCGTCCCCAACGGCCTGCCCGAGGTCGTCGCCCAGCGCAACACCCTGCCGACCGTCCCCGAGACGATCATCAACACCTCTGACGGTGAGGAGCTTGCCGTCGCTGCCATCAACGCGGCCGTGGGCACCATGCGCGACGTGCACGAGAAGGTCGACGCCGAGGACTCCGCCTCCGCCGACATCCTCAATGACTACATTCGCCGCTTCGAGCAGCAGGCGTGGTTCATCCGTTCGCAGAACGGCCAGGCCTGAGCCGCACACCTCCGCCGGGAGGAAGTGAGCCAATCGGGCTCGCTTGAATAACGTTGGGGTGCCCCGCCTGTCGCAGGCGGGGCACTCTTGTATCCCGGATACGGGAATGCGCGTTGCGTGTACGGATGCGGCGATCCCGGAAACTTGTCGAGGCTTCGTCAACGTCTGGGGAAACGGCCCGGGACATCGAGCTGGACGAACACCCGCCCGGGGAGGTGACACCGCGTCAGCGACACGGGGGAGGGCGAACATTAGGCTGGTGGCGTGACGAACTCCCAGGACGCAGCAGCCACCACTTCGACGTCGAACCGCGCGCAGCAGAGCGAGACGCAGCCCGCCCTCGTCCTCGTCAACCTGGGGACGCCGACTGCCCCGGAACCCGGCCCGGTACGCGCCTTCCTGCGCGAGTTCCTCTCCGACCGCCGCGTCATCGAGATGAGCCCGCTCATGTGGAAGCCTATCCTGGAGGGCATCATCCTGCGAGTCCGACCGCGCGAGGTTGCCGGTAAGTACCGCAGCATCTGGATGGAACAAGGCTCGCCGCTTATGCACTACACCTGCGAGCAGGCCCGTCTCCTTCGCGAGCGCCTGTCGGGCGCGCGCGTCGAGGTTGCGATGCGCTATGGCCAGCCCTCGATCGGCTCGGTCCTGGACCGCCTGCATGCGCAGGGCGTGCGCCGCGTGGCGATCCTGCCAGCCTACCCGCAGTACACGGCCTCGACAGTGGCGACGATCAACGACGCGGTCTCCCGGTGGATCGGCCGCAACCGCGACGGCTTCGAGCTGCGCCTGCACCGATCCTTCCCCGCGGCCTCCGCGTACATCGAGGCGCTCGCGACTGCTCTCGAGCGCCATTGGGAGCGCGTGGGTCGCCCGAACTTCCTGACGGGGGACCGCGTCGTCGTGTCCTTCCACTCGATCCCGGTCGCCATGGACGAGGCCGGGGACCCCTACCGCGCCGAGTGCCGTCACACGGTCGCCGCCCTTGAGTCACGCCTGGGCCTGGCGATGGGCTCCCTGACGGCCACCTTCCAGTCGGTGTTTGGGCGCGCCGAGTGGCTGGGCCCGCAGACGATCGAGGAGATGGCCGAGCTGGGTGCGGCGAAGTGCCCGCGCGTGGACGTCATCTGCCCGGGCTTCATGGCGGATTGCCTGGAGACACTCGAGGAGATCGACCAGCTGAACCGCAAGACCTTCGTTGAGGCCGGGGGAGGGGACTTCCACTACGTGCCGTGGGGCAATGACTCGGAGGGTGCGGTCGCGTCCCTGGAGGAGCAGGCGCGCATCGCCCTGGCCGGCTGGGTGTAGGCGCGCTGTTCCCATCGAGCCGTCACAATCGACCGGCGGACGAAACCCTCCGGCGGATGCGGCCCCGGCCTCGTAACGTGGAGGCATGAGCACGCCTGACTGTACGGCTTTCTCCACCCTGGCCATCCACGCCGGGTTTGATCCCGACCCCATCACGGGTGACGTGGTGCCTCCGATTCACGTCGCATCGACGTTCGTGCAGGATCGGCCCGGCGAGCTGCGAGAAGGATACGAGTACGGGCGTTGCGGCAACCCGACGACCAACGCGTTCGTGGGCGCGCTCGCGGCCCTGGAGGGGGCGACGCATGGCTTCGCGTTCCCCTCGGGCATGAGCGCCGAGGACACGGTGATCCGCCTGCTGGCGCGCCCCGGCGACCACGTCGTGCACTCGACAGACGTGTACGGGGGTACCCACAAGCTCCTGAGCGTCATCAAGCCCGCCGAGGGCATCACTTCCGAGGCCGTGGACCTCACCGACCTGGCCGAGGCCGAGCGCGTGATCCGAAGCCAGCGTCCGCAGATCGTGTGGGTGGAGACGCCCTCGAACCCGTTCCTGCTGGTCACGGACATTGCTGCGATTGCGGCCCTCACGCACGAGGTGGGTGGCCTGCTGATCGTGGACAACACCTTCGCGACGCCGGTCCTGCAGCGCCCTCTCGAGCTGGGTGCGGACGTCGTCGTGCACTCGACGACCAAGTACGTGGGCGGCCACTCTGACGTGATCGGCGGTGCCTTCATCCTGCGCGACGGCCTGGAGCTGCCCGCGCACGTCGAGCCCTTCTTCGGTGAGCGTGACGCGGCCGCCGAGGCCATCAAGCTGCAGATGGCCCTCGGGCACGTGCCCTCCCCGCGCGACACCTACCTGGCCCACCGCGGCCTCAAGACGCTGGCGCTGCGCGTGGAGCGCCACTGCGCCAGCGCGCAGAAGGTCGCCGAGTTCCTGGCCGCCCACCCCAAGGTGAGCGCGGTCCACTATCCGGGGCTGTCCTCGGACCCGGGCTACGAGCTGGCGCGCACGCAGAACCCGGCCGGCGTGGGCGGCGTGCTCTCCTTCCAAGTTGCCACCGAGGAGGCGGCGATCAAGCTGACGACGCGCACGCGCGTCTTTGCTCTGGCAGCGTCCCTGGGCGCGCCCGAGTCCCTCATCGAGCACCCGGCGATCATGACCCATTCGACGCGCGTCGGCGGCGTGGGTGGCGTGCCCGGCACGCTCCTGCGCCTCGCGGTCGGCCTGGAGGATGCGCAGGATCTGATTGCGGACTTGGATCAGGCGCTCGCGCAGATCTGACGTCACCCGCCGGGTGGCTGCGTGAGGATCGTCAGCCCCGTAAAGACTGGCGGCTCAGCCAGGTCGCTGCCGCCGTGGCGCCGCCGACGGCGAGGACCGCAGGAACGAGGATCGTCGCGCCCTGTCCGGTGAACTCGATGATCAGGATGAGCCCCGTGAAGGGTGCCTTCATGGAGGTGCCGAGGAACGCTGCCGCGCCAATGAATGCGAAGGCGGCGATCTCGGAGCCGGGCCACGCGGCCGCCCACGGCAAGCCGATGACGGCCCCCAGTCCCGCGCCGAGCGCGACTGCGGGGGTGAGGACGCCGCCCCATCCTCCCGCGCCGATCGTCAGGAAGGTGGTGGCCGTCTTAGCGAAGAGGACCAGGAACGCGAACGCGAGTCCCGCGCCGGCCGCCCACGTCGCATCAAACTGCGTCTGCGCGCTGGCCTGCCCGTTGCCGAGCACCGACAAAATACGAGTGGACACCAGTCCGACGATGACGAACGCGATCGGCAGGGTGATAAGGATGCGCCAGTCGCGCGGTCGGATCGCACCGGTGCGCGCCACGGCTTCTTTGAAGAACCAGCCCGCAGCGCCGAGCACCGGCCCCATGAGCGCGCCGAAGACCGTCAAGGACAGTGACGGCGTGAGGGTTGGGACCGTGTAGAAGAAGGCCGGCCTCGTCCATCCCGTGGAGATGAGGACCGCGATCCCCGAGGTGATGAGCGCGGGGGCGACGGCGCGTGCGGACAGGGATACGAGGAGGATCTCGAGGGTGTAGATCGCGCCCGACAGGGGGATCGAGTAGACGGCGGCCAGGCCCGCACCCGCGCCGCACGCGACGATGATGCGTCGGTCTTCAGGGGTGAGGCCCAGGCGGTCGGCCGCGACCGCGCTGAACGCGGCGGCCATCTCGCGCGGGGCGACCTCGCGGCCCACGGAGGCGCCGAGGCCGACAACGAGAACCTGGGTCAGGGCATGCCAGGTGGCACGCAGGGGAGGCATGGGGGTCCCGTTCACCGCGCCGGAGACCGACGTGATGGCCTTATTGCGGCAAAACAGCAGGAACCAGGACAGGGCGCCGACGACACCGGCGAGTGTCAAGACCGCGACGCGCCGGGCGGGAGAAACGGCGCTCACGGCGTTTAGGAGGGTGCCGCCGTGCATGTCCCAGGCGATCGCCTGAATCCAGTGGAGCAGATGGATGCACGCCAGGCCAACGAGGCCGGCGATGATACCGGTGAGGAGAGTTGCGACCGCGAAGCGGCGCGTGTTCACGGACATGGTGTGTCGGAGTCGAGGCGCTCGCTCACGCGCGTGAACAGGCCGGTGAGCATGTCGATCTCTTCGGGCGTGATGTCGTCGAGGAACAGGCGGCGGATGACGTCGCGCTGGACCAGGGCGGCCTCGTCGAAGAGGGTCTTGCCGGCCTGTGTCAGGGAGACGAGGCCTCCGCGGCCGTCGCCTTCGCACGGGCGGCGCTCGATGAGGCCTCGGGATTCGAGGCGCTTCATCGTGTGGGTGAGGCGCGAGCGCGAGAAGACGACCTGGTGGGCCAGGCGGGAGGGACGGATGCCTTCCTCGCCGGCGCGGTCGGTCATGAGAAGCACGGAATATTCGGGCATCGACAGCCCGGCCTGGCACTTCAGGGCCGCTTCGATGCGCTCGGTGAGGCGAGCCGTCGTCGTGAAGTAGAGCTCCCAGGCCGCCGCTCGGGGGTGGTGTGCTCGGCTCACTGGTTCTCCTCGTTCGATGCTTGCGGGTGAGGCCGAAAAGGCCTAGGGCTGCCTATGAGTATAACTTTCAATTAGACCCAGGTATAAATCGGTGCAGCGCACCTCACGTTCTTAGAATGAATGATCGAATGATCTCAAGTGTTTGAATTGCGTTATTCTAATTGCAGTGCAATAAGCATCTGAACTCATCAGAGAATGAATCCAAATACTTCGAGAGGAATGAATACATGAAAAAGACGAAGAAGATTGTTGAAGTTGTCGACGACTTCGACGGCACCCCCGCTGATCAGACCGTTCGTTTCGCCTTTAATGGCGCATCGTACGAAATCGATCTGAACCGCGAGCATTTCGAGGAATTCGCCGAGGCCATTCAGCCCTACATTAAGGCTGGCCGTAAGACGGGCTCGACCCGCCGCCGTGGCAACGCCGGCAACCCGACGCAGCGCCTGGAGAATGCGAAGATTCGCGCCTGGGCGAAGGAAGAGGGACACGACCTGTCCGACCGTGGCCGTATTCCCGCTCCGATCGTTGAGGCCTACCGTAAGGCCCACGCCTGATTCACGACGTAATTGTGGGCGCGCCGAAAGGCACGCCCACAATTCTTTATGTATACGCATGAGGGGCGGCGCGCGTTATGCGTGCCGCCCCTCACTGTTGACAATGTCAGTCCTTGGAGACGACGTTATTCGCGCCCGAGTCGCTGCCAACCTGAGGAGCGTGTCCGTCCTCGTACTGGACAGCGTTATCGGAGCCGGTGAAGGAGACCTTGCTGGCGGACTTCACCTCGACGGCATTCGCGGAGCCGCAGGCGCCCAGAGAGAGCGTGGTCGCAGCGACGAGAGCGGAGGCTGTCAGGATGCGTCGTGTGATGATAATGAACCTAACCGTACGGGAAAGTATGAGGGGCGCACACTGTTCCGGTAATCATGTAAAACCTCGGAATCTCGAGGAACTCAGGGGTGTTCTGAGGGTGACTCAGGGGGTAATCGGGGTACGCCCGGGGTTGTTGTCTGCACACGACGAGAGGGGCTCCTGTCGCAACGTTGGGGGCGGGGCCTTGTCCTCATATGGTCCTGTGTCCAAGCTGTGGCGTGATCAACCCCACGGGATGTATGAGGAGGGTTGGAACCTGTGGGACAATGGAGGCATGAGCTACAAACTGGTGCTGCTCCGCCACGGCGAGAGCGAATGGAATGCAAAGAACCTC
>CABKMD010000114.1 GCA_902373435.1 uncultured Actinomyces sp. | reverse complement strand
GACCTGACCCGCCGCGACGACCTGAAGAAGCTGTCCACGGGCGAGAAGCGCATGCTGACGAAGGCCCGCGGAATCCTGACCTCCGAGCTGGCCCTGGCGCGCAACATTGAAAAGTCCGCTGCCGCCGAGCGCCTCGATGACGTCCTGGCCGAGGGGCGCATCGAAGTCGAAGAAGATGCCGTCGACGAGTGAAGTCCGCGCGGTTCTGACGGCCGCCGGCTCCGGCTCTCGCCTCGGCTGCGAGGGGCCGAAAGCCCTCGTTGAACTCTCGGGTCGCCCCCTTGTGTGGTGGGCGGCCCGCGGCCTACGCGCCGGGGGAGTGGGCGCGATCGTCGTGACGGCCCCGGCCTCGTCGATCGAGGATTTCCAGCGCGCTCTGTCCGATATCGACGACCTCACCGTCGTCGCCGGCTCCGATCGTTCGCGCCAGGAGTCGGTGGCCCTCGGCCTGGCTGCGCTCGGGAGCTGCGAGGCGGACGCGGTCGTCCTCGTGCATGACGCGGCGCGCCCCCTGACGCCCCCGCAGGTCACCGGGCGCGTCATCGACGCGGTTGTCGGCGGCGCGGGTGCGGTCATCCCGGTCCTGCCCGTCACCGACACGCTCAAGACGGTGGACGCCTCCGGCGTGGTCGTCGGCACGCCCCGTCGCTCCGACATGGTGGCCGTGCAGACCCCGCAGGGCTTCCGCTGGGATGTTCTCATGCGTGCGCACGAGGCGGGCGCCTCCCTGGGCGCGGACGAGGCTCGGGCGGCCACGGACGACGCCGGCCTCGTCGAGGCGATCGGTGGGACCGTGCGCACGGTCGCGGGCGACGGACGATCCATGAAGGTTACGCGGCCCCTCGACCTGGCGCTCGCGCAGATCCTCGTCGTCGAGTAAACGTTCTCAGCGCCAGCCTGTTCTCCAGTGTTGGATGAGGTTTCGATTCTCTTGTCGGGTTCCTCGAGGTTCTCCCCGGCCTCGTTCCTGGGGCGGCCCGAGGAGAGAGTGAGCTACGAAACGTGGTAGGTTCACCCTGGACGCGCACGCGCCGCCGAGCACTCCCCATCGAAGGAGCCCGATCCCATGAGCACAACGCCCACCACCCCACATCGCGTCATCACGCGCACAGTCGTCGACTGGGCGGCCTGGGACTGGGGTAGTGCCGCCTTCAACGCGGTCGCCACGACCTTCGTGTTCACGACCTACCTGACCAGCGACGGCGTCTTCACCGACTCGGGCACGGCCTCGACCTGGCTCAGCAACGGCATGACGATCGCGGGCCTGTTCATCGCCCTGCTCGCCCCCATCACCGGCCAGCGCGCCGATCGACGAGGCCGGGGCGGAGTCTGGCTCGGATGGTTCACCGGCGCGGTCGTCGTCTGCATGCTCGCTATGTACTTCGTGCACCCCGACTCCGTCCTCGGTCCCCAGGGCGCCCTCATGCTGGGTATTACGCTGCTCGGCCTGGGTAACGTGTTCTTCGAGTTCGCCTCGGTGAACTACAACGCGATGCTCAACCACCTGGGCGAGAAAGAAGATCGCGGCAAGATTTCCGGCTTCGGCTGGGCGGCCGGCTACATCGGCGGCATTGTCCTGCTGCTCATCCTCTACGTCGGCCTCATCGGAGTGAACCTGCTGCACGTGCCCACCGACGCGCACCTGAACATCCGCATCTCCATGGTCATCGCAGCCCTGTGGCTCGGCGGCTTCGCGATCCCCGTCATCCTTCACCCGCCGCTGCCCAAGAAGGTTCATACCGGCGGCGACGGCGAGTCGATCATCGACTCCTACAAGCTCCTGTGGCGCACCGTGCGCACCCTCAAGAACGAGGCCCCGCACACCCTCTTCTTCCTCATCGCCTCCGCAGTCTTCCGCGACGGCCTCGCCGGCGTCTTTACCTTCGGCGCAGTCCTGGCCAAGACCGCCTTCGGCTTCACCGCCAGCCAGGTCATGATCTTCGCAATCGCTGCGAACATCGTCGCCGGCCTCGCGACCGTCGCCTTCGGCTGGGTCGACGACGGGATCGGCCCGAAGAAGGTCATCATCCTGTCCCTGTGTGCGATGGTCGTCGCCGGCTTCGCCGTCTTCTTCCTGCACGCCCGCGGCCCCGCCGTCTTCTGGAGCCTCGGCCTGGTCCTGTGCGTCTTCGTCGGCCCTACGCAGTCCGCGTCGCGTTCCTTCCTGTCGCGCATCATCCCCGCAGGCCGCGAGGGTGAGGTCTTCGGCCTCTACGCGACGACCGGCCGCGCCGTGTCCTTTATGGCGCCCGCCATGTACAGCCTCTTCCTCATGCTCGGCAAGCGCATGACGCCCGCCGGTGAGGACTACACCTACTGGGGCATCCTCGGCATCATGCTGGTCCTCGGCGTCGGCCTGGCCCTCACGATCCCCGTGAAGGCGGACCGCGCCACCCTGGACCACATGGAGGACTGAGTTCCTCGACGAGGGGGTCCGCGCCCGCACACGACACGTCCCCGACGCAACCGAGTGAGTCTCGGGCGTCGGGGAGGCACCCGTTTACGGTCTTACGACGATGCCGGAACGTACGCCTTGATGCCGTCCTCGGTCATGCCGATGATCATGTCGTCGAAGACCCACATGATCTGTGTCGGAACGTTGAGTTCGGGTGACGTGTAGATGAGGCCGTTGACGGTATTGATGAAGTATCGGCTCGTGTCCTGGTAGGTGAAGGTATCGGCGTAGAGAACCGAAGCGTCCGCGCTCACGCGGACCTCCTTCGGGCTGAAGTAGCACGAGCTGGTCATGTACTGGCTCAGCGCGCCGGGGACCGGGGTCGTGTGCGTCGATCCGTCGGAGCTGAGGGTGACCTCGATGGAACAGGTGTCCTTGCCCATGAGGGCGACCGTTCCCGTCGCCCAATTCGCGCGCGTGTCCGTCAGGAAGGTTTCCACGTCCGCAGCGCTCGGATAGGTGCCGTCGCGGCTGGCTGCGGGCAGAAGCGAGTACTCGTCAACCGAGAAGCTGGATTGGACGGTTCCCTTGCTATCGAGGGCCATTGCCTGCTTGCGGCTGGAGTCAAGGACGATGAAGCCGTCGCTCGTCACCTCGACGCTGGGGGTCTTGTCTGCCGCGCCGGGAGCGGGCAGGACCAATCCCAGGCCGGTGTGGATATCGAGGATCTGCGGGGGCTGTTCGGAGTCGGTGGGGACCAGAACTGATGCGCGCGTACCGTTGCCGGCGAGTACCGCACCCTTGGGGGCGTAGCCGAAGCCCTGGTTCGCAAATCCGTACCCCAGCAGCTCACTGGTGGGCGTCGTCCACCGATTCATCCACTCGCCGGATACCTGCATCCACCCGCTGCACGTGGATGTCGTCGAGCAGGTCACCACGATGCCGTCGGCCTGCGGGATCGGAAACTCCCTGCCCCATGGGGCCTGTTTCTGCGCGCCCGGCGGCGCTCGCGGACTGCCCCTCGGCGCGCACCATGAGGGCGCTGGCCAGCGCGGCCACGCCCTCGCCTCGGCCCGTGAAACCCAGGCGATCCGAGGTCGTCGCCGACACGGTGACCGTGCCCCCGGCGATCTCGCTCATGACCGCGCAGGCCTCGGGCAGTCGAGCGGCCATACGAGGCCGGTTCCCCACGACCTGCACGGTCGCGTTGCTGAGCACCCAGCCGACTTCGGCGGTCATGCGGCGAACCTCCTGTAGGAGTGTGTGCCCCGAAGCGCCCGCCCACTCCGGGCGATCCACGCCGAACACCGTGCCCAGCTCGCCCAATCCGGTAGCCAGCAGCATCGCGTCGCACAGGGCGTGCGCGGCCACGTCCGCGTCCGAATGACCCTCAAGGGGGCGCTCGCCCGGCCACTCCAGGCACGCGACCATCAGGGGACGCGGTGAGTCGGGTGCGGCGAACGCGTGGACGTCGACCGCTTGGCCGATGCGGAAAGGCAGATCAGTCATGGAACCAGGGTAGCGTCACGAGGAAGTCGGCGTGAAGGCGATGAGGCCCTCGTCCGTCCCCCGGCCTCGTCCATGCATGTGACGAGGAACGGGCGCCCTCGCAGGCCACGCCCCCTCTCCGATAGGATCGACCCGTGCGCTACATTTCGACCCGACGCGGCCCCAACACGCCCACCCGTTCCTTCAGCGACATCCTCCTGGAAGGCCTCGCCCCCGACGGCGGCCTCTACCTGCCCGAGGAATACCCGACGCTGTCTCAGTCCGATTTGGACGAGCTGCGTATCGTCCTGCGTGAGGACGGCTATGCGGCCATGGCCGCCGGCATCATCTCGCTCTTCGTCGACGACATCCCCGCCGACGACCTGAGCGCGATCACCGCCCGCGCCTACCGGGCCCCCGCATTCTCCGACCCCCAGATCGTCCCCGTCGACGCCCTGGAAGGCACCGGCCTGCACCTCGCCCACCTCTCGAACGGCCCCACGGCCGCCTTCAAGGACATGGCTATGCAGCTCCTCGGTGAGCTCTTCGAATACGAGCTCACCCGCCGCAGCGACTGGCTCACCATCGTCGGCGCCACCTCCGGCGACACCGGGTCCTCCGCCGAATACGCGCTGCGAGGCCGACGCGGCCTCTCCGTCGTCATGCTCACCCCCGCCGGCCGCATGACCGCCTTCCAGCGCGCCCAAATGTTCTCCCTCCTCGACGAGAACATCGTCAACGTCGCCGTCGACGGTGTCTTCGACGACTGCCAGGACCTCGTCAAGGCCGTCAACATGGACGCCGACTTCAAGGCCACCTGGCACGTGGGCGCTGTCAACTCCATCAACTGGGCGCGCCTGCTCGCCCAGGTCTGCTACTACGTGGCCACCTGGCTGCGCGTCACCGAGGAAGGGGCCGACGCCTCGTCGAAGGTCAGCGTCGTCGTGCCCTCGGGCAACTTCGGCAACGTGTGCGCCGCCCACATCGCCCGCCAGATGGGCGTGCCGCTGGGCACCCTCGTCGTCGCCACGAACGAGAACGACGTCCTCGACGAATTCTTCCGCACCGGCGTCTACCGCCCCCGCTCCTCCGCGGACACGCTGGCCACCTCCAGCCCGTCCATGGACATCTCCAAGGCCTCGAACTTCGAGCGCTTCATCTTCGACCTGCTGGGACGCGATGGCGACGCCACCCGCGCCCTGTTCGACGAGGCCCTGGCCCGCGACGGCTCCTTCGACCTGTCCGGCACGCCCGAGTTCGCCTCCCTGCGCGACACCTACGGCTTCATCTCCGGCACCTCCACGCACGCCGACCGCCTCGCCGAAATCGCGCGCACCGAAAAGGAGAGCGGCTACCTCCTCGACCCGCACACTGCCGACGGCGTGCACGTCGCCCGCGCCGTGCGCCCGCAGATCGAGGGACCGCTCGTCGTCATGGAGACCGCCCTGCCCGTCAAGTTCGCCGACACCATCCTCGAGGCCACCGGCCACCTCCCACCTGTGCCCGAGCGCTTCGAAGGCATCGAAGGCCGCGAAGAGCGCGTCACGGCGCTGACCAACTCCGCCGAGGACCTCAAGGCGCTCATCCGCGAACGCGTGCGCCCCGGCGCCTGAGTTTTCTCCGACTCGACGAGGCCCGTTTCCCCCACCTGTGAAGCCGCGCCGTTTCGCCGGACTGGGCACGGGCCTCGTTACATACTCCCGGGGAGCGCCCGTTTCCCCCGACCCCTCTCCTCGCCAGGTAGGATTGGTGCCATGCTGCACCTGTACGACTCCAAGAGCGCCCGCATCCAGCCCCTCAACCCGGTCACCCCCGGCAAGGTCGGCATCTACCTGTGCGGCGCCACCGTCCAGGGATCCCCGCACGTCGGCCACCTGCGCGCCGCCGTCTCCTTCGACACCCTGATCCGCTGGCTGCGTCGCAGCGGGTACGAGGTCACCTACGTCCGCAACGTTACCGACATCGACGACAAGATCCTGAACAAGTCGGCCGAGGCCGGCTGGGACTGGTGGGCCTGGGCCTACCGCTTCGAGCGCGAATTCACCGAGGCGTACGAGACACTCGGCGTCGAAGCACCCACGTACGCGCCGCGCGCCACCGGCCACATCCCCGAGCAGCTCGCCCTCGTCCAGCGCCTCATCGACGCCGGCCACGCTTATTCGGATGGGCGCGGCAACGTCTACTTCGACGTCCACTCCCAGGCCGACTACGGCTCGCTCACCCGCCAGCGCCTGGTCGACATGCGTACCACCGAGGACGACGCTCAGATCGATGAGGCCGTCGAGGCCGGCAAGCGCGACCCCCGCGACTTCGCCCTCTGGAAGGCCAGTAAGCCGTCTGAGCCGGCCACTGCCTCGTGGGACAGCCCCTGGGGACGCGGCCGACCCGGCTGGCACCTCGAATGCTCCGCCATGTCGCGGCGCTACCTCGGCGACGAGTTCGACATCCACGGCGGCGGCATTGACCTGCGCTTCCCGCACCACGAGAACGAGCAGGCTCAGTCCCACGGCGCCGGCTGGGAGTTCGCGCGCCTGTGGGTCCACAACGCGTGGGTGACCACCAAGGGCGAGAAGATGTCCAAGTCGCTCGGCAACGTCCTGTCGATCGGTGCACTGACCGAGGAGTACCCGGCCGTCGCCGTGCGCTGGGCACTGTCCACGGTCCACCACCGCTCCGCCATCGAATGGGGCGCCGAGACGCTGCCCGCCGCGCACGCCGCCTGGGAGAAGTTCTCCACCTTCGTGGCCCGAGCGATCGAAGCCGCAGGGGAGGCGCCGGCTTCCGAGATTGCGCTTGCGCCCGCCGACCTGCCCGAGGCCTTCGTCGCCGCCATGGACGACGACCTCAACGTCGCCGGCGCGCTCGCCGTCCTGCACGAGCACCTCAAGGCCGGCAATGCCGCGCTTGCTGCTGGTGACGTGTCCGGTGTGTACCGCGAGCAGGTCCTGGTCCGCTCCATGCTGGACGTGCTGGGTCTGGACCCCGCCTCGAAGCAGTGGCGCGGGCAGGCAGGTATTGGTGCTGGCGCCTCTGGAGCGGCTGCTGCCGAGCACTCGGCGCTGGACGCGCTGGTTCGGGCCGTGCTGGAGGAGCGGGCCGCTGCGCGCGCCGCCAAGGACTGGGCGCGCGCCGACGAGCTGCGCGACCGCCTGGCCGCCGCCGGCGTGACCGTCGCGGACGGCCGCGACGGCGCGACGTGGAGCGTTGGCTGATCTGCGGCTTCTCACAGCTGTCGCCTGACGCGTGTGCCGCCTGGTTCCGATGGGGCCGGGTGGCTTGTGGCCCCACGGGTGTTCCGGGCGCCGTGCGTCCTGTTCTGTGCGGGCCGGGCTGCTTGGTGTGCCCGTGGGCGGCGGCC
>CABKMD010000113.1 GCA_902373435.1 uncultured Actinomyces sp. | reverse complement strand
TGAAGTGTCGACCACCGGCTCTTTTACCACCGACATTGAGCTGCCGTCGACGTGGACGGTTGGTTCCGAGCATTCGATCATGATCGGTGATGGCGTAACCCGCACCTATGTGCAGGTGTCTGTGACGGTCGCAGAAGCCAATGTGCAGGTGCCCGCCTGCTCGCTGACGCCGACCGATAATTCTTCGGTTCAACCCACTGATGAGCCGTCGACGGAGCCTGATGGCCACGCAACTTCTGACGTCGCCACCGACGGGCCTGCGGAGTCTCCGGCTGATGATGCTGCTCATAACGCCGCTAAGCCTGTTGTTGATCTAACGGATGATGCCTCCGGCGATGCTGCAGGCGACGCCTTGGCCAGTGCTTCCTCCACCGTGACGGCGATGCCGGTGCCCTCTGCCTCGGCCTCGTCTGCTTATTCCTCCGGGGGTAATGGTTCGTCTTCCGCTGCTGGTGGCGGTGTTGGCTCGAATGCTGACGCCCCGTCTCCCTCTCCGTCCACGGAGCAGGAGAGCGTGTCCGCTTCGCAGATTGGCCCCAAGGCTCATTCGGAGCAGCAGGCCACGAACCAGGCTGTTCGTGAGCAGGAATCTCGCCTCAATGGATGGATCCTCGCGGGCGGTGGTACTCTCGCGCTTCTCGGCGCGATCGTCACGGTCAGCATTGTTCGCCGCTCGCACGCTCCGCTGCGCTAAATCTCGCACACCTGCGGCGATGCGCTGAGAAAATGTGCATTAACCGAATGGTGTGTATTGGGATTTAGCATTCGTGCGGTACGCCTGTTACTCTTGATTCGATATGATATTTTCTGCGGATTGACTCACTAAGGAGAACGGTATGCAGCACGGACGCGCATCGTCTACCGTTGCCGCTCGGAGGTTCGTCGGACGCAGTCGAACCATGAGCCTTCTCATGGCGCTGTTCCTGTTTGCTGGCATTGGTCTCGCGATCCCCGGTTTTGTCGCGCGCGCGGATGACGCACCGCGTTACGGTGTGTATGAAGGCGGCACGCTCCACGCAGTCATGTCATCGAACTCCGACTTTGCCGCTCAACATGTCGCGACCGGATATTGGGGACTGATCCTGGACCATGGCCAGGTCACGCCCCTGCAGCGTCCGACTTTCACTCGCAACAATGAGTCCGTGACGGCGAATGACCCGGATCTGTGGGTTGCTGCCCCGCTCGACGCTCCCACGATCACGACGGAGATTCCCAATGGCACGAACAATGCCAAAGGGATTAAGTGGACGGCTGGCACCGTGCACACAGTCACTGTTGTCATGTGCCGCAGTGACTCCTCCGAGGTTGAGCCGGACCCGGTCACCTATACGGTGATGGTGAATAGTCCGTACATTTCCAACATCGACGATCCGACGCCCGCGCCTGCTCCCACCGCGGACCCGACCGCTGCGCCCACCGCGGACCCGACCGCTGCGCCCGCTCGAACGAACGGACCTGCTCCGACGACGGAGCCCACGGTTGAGCCGACTGCTGATCCTGCTCCGGTGCCCGCTCCGGACCCGGTGGTTGAGCCCACGACGGAGCCTTCTGCCGCTCCTGCGCCGGTGCCCGACGATCCGCAGCTGCCGGCCGTGCGCCCGACGCCGGCCCCATCTGGGAGCGCGTCTCCCACGCCCAGCCCGTCCGCGTCTGCGGCCGCTTCGCAGCCCTCCGAGACCCCTGTCTCGCCCATTACTGACGAGTCTCAGCTCACCGACTCGAACAAGGGCGGCGTGAGTGCGGCCTTCACGGCTGGTCAGCTGACCATCAATGTGCCGTCGGAAAAAGCCGCCGTCGGCGACTGGGTGAGCGCCAACATCATGCAGACCGGCGAGGCCCGTTGGCTGCAGGTCGGGGACACCAACAAGGTCACCATGGACCTCACGGGTCTGCCGACCGGTGAGTACAAGGTCGTTGTTGCAAACCGCTCGCACGAGCTCGTCGGATGGGCCGAATTCAAGGTTGCCTCCGCTGTCGGTGCTGCCGCGAACGGTTCGTCGGTCGACGCATCGGGCACCGTGAAGCTTCACGCGGAGATGCTGTCTTCCTCGCTCGCTGGCGATAAGTCCGAGGGGCTCAACGGATACCTGCTCGGTGCTGGCGCCTGCATGCTGATCCTCGGTGGCCTCGTGGTTGTCCAGGTTCTCTCCGGTCCTAAGATTGGCTCTTCCTCGAGTGGAGTCACTCTGTCCTAAGCTAGGTCTCATGGATCTGTTTGATTCTGAATCTTTTGACGAGTCGGGCGTGCCTGCTTTCAACGCGGGCGCGCCCCTCGCCGTTCGTATGCGCCCGACGACCCTCGAAGAGGTTGTCGGCCAGTCTCACCTGCTCGGTGACGGTGCGCCGCTACGCCGCCTCCTGTCGCCCGGTTCGAGTGATGGTGTTGCCGTTTCCTCTGTGGTGCTGTGGGGGCCGCCGGGAACGGGTAAGACGACCCTCGCTTATCTGATCGCGCGTGCGTCCGGGCGCCGTTTCATCGAGCTGTCCGCAGTTTCCTCCGGTGTGAGCGACGTTCGGCGGGTCGTGGATGATGCGCGTCGAACACTCGCCAGCGAGGGAGAAGAGACGATTCTCTTCGTCGACGAGGTGCATCGCTTTTCTAAGTCTCAGCAGGATTCGTTGCTTCCGGCGGTTGAGAATCGCTGGGTGGTGCTCGTTGCGGCGACGACGGAGAATCCGTCTTTTTCAGTCATTTCTCCGCTGCTCTCGCGCTCGCTCCTGCTGACGCTTCGGCCCCTGGATTCGGACGCTATCGAGGGACTGATCCGGCGTGCGCTTGAGGATGATCGCGGTCTCGCGGGGCGCTTTTTGATCACAGACGAGGCTGTGGCTGGCCTCGTGCGTTTGGCCGGCTCGGACGCACGAAAGTCACTCACTCTCCTCGAGGCGGCAGCGGGCGTCGCCAGTGACGATGGCTCTGGTGAGATCACTGTCGCGAGCGTCGAGGCAGCGGCCAATCAAGCCCTGGTTCGGTGGAGTAAGGATCAGCACTACGATGTCGCGAGTGCGTTCATTAAGTCGATGCGCGGGTCTGATGTGGACGCCTCCCTTCACTACCTTGCCCGGATGATCGAGGCCGGGGAGGACCCGCGCTTTATCGCGAGGCGCATCATGATTGCTGCCTCTGAGGAAATTGGCATGGCAGCTCCCGAGGTGCTCACCACCTGCGTGAGTGTCGCACAGGGTGTCGCGCTTATCGGCATGCCTGAGGCGCGTCTGCTCCTCGCTCAGGCGGTCGTCGCCGTGGCCACAGCCCCGAAGTCGAACGCGACCTATCTGGCGATTGACCGCGCCATCGCGGATGTTCGTTCCGGGCGTGGGGGAGCGGTGCCCGAACATTTACGCGACGCGCACTACGCCGGTGCGAAGACTCTGGGCCATGGCGATGGGTACCTGTACGCGCACGATCAGCCCCACCATGTCGCCGCGCAGCAGTACCTGCCGGACGACTTGGAAGGCACTCAGTACTACGAGCCGACGGAGAATGGATATGAGGCGATGCTCACGAAGCGGCTCGGTGTGATTCGCAATCTGCTGAAAAGACGCTAGGATGGAACAGTTGTCCGCACCAGCGGGCACCTGGGGCCTTAGCCGACGGATCGGATCGATCCTGGAGTTGGCCCCATGTCGGGATTCCCGGCATGACAATAGAAACAGGAAGAAGAAACATGGCAACGAATCGTTCCCGCAAGCAGGTGCGTGAGTCCCGCGCCCTCGGTCTGGCTCTGACCCCCAAGGCCGTTCGCTACTTCGAGAAGCGCCCCTACGGCCCCGGTGAGCACGGCCGCACCCGCCGCCGCCAGGACTCCGACTACGCCGTTCGTCTGAAGGAAAAGCAGCGTCTGCGTGCTCAGTACGGTATCCGAGAGTCGCAGCTGCGCCGCGCCTTTGAAGAGGCCCGTCGCACCGCCGGCCTGACCGGTGAGAACCTGGTCGAGTTGCTCGAGATGCGTCTCGACGCCCTCGTCCTGCGTGCTGGCTTCGCCCGCACCATCCAGCAGGCCCGCCAGTTCGTCGTGCACCGTCACATCCTCGTTGACGGCAAGATCGTCGACCGTCCTTCGTTCCGCGTGAAGCCCGGCCAGACCCTGCAGGTCAAGCCGAAGTCGCAGACCACGGTTCCCTTCGAGATCGCCGCTGAGGGGATCCACCGCGACGTGCTGCCCGCCGTCCCCGAGTATCTGGATGTCGAGCTGTCCCGCCTCAAGGCGACCCTGGTGCGTCGCCCCAAGCGCGCTGAGGTCCCCGTGACCGTCGACGTTCAGATGGTCGTCGAGCACTACTCGCGCTGACACTAGTCAATGCCGCGCCCCTGAGCATTGCTCGGGGGCGCGGTTTTTGTCATCCCACTGTCCGTTTGTGCGTGCCGATGCGCCGCGAGCGGTGCCAACCGTCTAACATGGGGAACTATGCGTACGTCTGAAATCCGCACCCGCTGGCTCGACTACTTCGAGAAGCAAGGTCATGAGATTCGTCCTTCCGTTTCTCTCGTCTCTCCGGAACCCTCGATTCTGTTTACGATCGCGGGCATGGTTCCGTTCATCCCCTACATCACGGGCGTTGAGCCTGCGCCGTGGCCGCGCGCCGCGTCGGTGCAGAAGTGCATCCGCACGAACGACATCGACAACGTCGGCAAGACGACCCGTCACGGCACGTTCTTCCAAATGAACGGAAACTTCTCCTTCGGCGACTACTTCAAGGAAGGTGCCATCAACTATGCGTGGGACCTACTGACCGGCTCGCGCGACGAGGGAAAGTATGGCCTCGATGGCGATCGCTTCTGGGTGACGATTTGGGATCAGGACGAGGAAGCTTTCAACGTTCTGACGAAGCAGATCGGCATGGATCCCAGGCACATCGTGCGCCTGCCCCGCGAGGAGAACTTCTGGGACACGGGCCAGCCCGGCCCCGCGGGTCCCTGCGCCGAGTGGCACTACGACCGCGGTCCCGAATACGGCCCCGAGGCCGTGGGCGGTACCGTCGATCCGGGTGGCGACCGCTACCTCGAGGTGTGGAACCTGGTCTTCGACCAGTTCATGCGCGGTGAGGGTACCGGTAAGGACTACCCGCTGCTGGGCGAGCTCGACAAGAAGGCGATTGATACTGGCGCCGGCCTGGAGCGTCTCGCGTTCGTCATGCAGGACAAGCCCAACATGTACGAGATCGACGAGGTCTTCCCCGTCATTGATGCCGCCATGCAGATGAGCGGCAAGCGCTACGGCCTGGGTGCCGCTGGCCCCGAGGCCGGCGCCGCCTACGACGATGACGTGCGCATGCGCGTCGTGGCCGACCACGTGCGGTCCTCCCTCATGCTCATCGGAGACGGGGTGCGTCCCGGCAACGATGGCCGCGGCTACGTGCTGCGCCGCCTCATTCGCCGCGCCGTTCGTTCGATGCGTCTGCTGGGCGTCGATGAGGCGACCATGCCGACGCTGCTCACGGCGTCGAAGGATGCGATGAAGGCGTCCTACCCCGAGCTGGAGACCAACTGGAAGACGATCTCCGAGGTCGCCTACGCGGAGGAAGATGCCTTCCGCCGCACTCTCAGCGCTGGTACGACGATTCTGGACACCGCAGTTGCGGCGGCCAAGGAAACGAAGGGGACTCCCATCATTTCGGGAGCGTCGGCGTTCTCGCTGCACGACACCTACGGTTTCCCGATTGACCTGACCCTCGAAATGGCCGCCGAGCAGGGCGTGTCCGTCGACGAGGAGGGCTTCCGCACTCTGATGGCCGAGCAGAAGGAACGCGCACGCGCCGACGCTCGCTCGAAGAAGACCGGACACACCGACGTGCGTGTCTTCCACGAGATCGAAAAGGCAATGGGTGGTGGCTCGACGTTCCTCGGCTACACGGAGCAGGCGAGCGAGGCGACCGTCCAGGCCCTCCTCATTGACGGTGTTGAGGCCCCCGCGGCCAGCGCCCCTGCCGAGGTCGAGGTCATCCTTGATCGCACCCCGTTCTACGCGGAGATGGGCGGCCAGCTTGCCGACCGCGGCACCATTCGCCTCGCCGGCGGCGGTGTGGTTGAGGTCCACGACGTCCAGGCTCCGATCCGTGGCCTGAGCGTTCACCGCGGCACCCTGAACGAGGGCGGCATGGTGGTCGGTGAGAAGGCGTACGCCGAGATCGACGGCGAGCGTCGCCTCGCCATCGCGCGCGCTCACACCGCCACGCACATGGTCTACGCGGGCCTGAGGAACGTCGTGTCGGAAGACGCGACCCAGGCGGGCTCCGAGAACTCGCCGTCGCGCCTGCGCTTCGACTTCCGCCACGGGTCTGCTCTCGAGGGCTCTCAGCTCAGCGACATCGAGGCACTCGTGAACGAAAAGCTCGCCGAGGATCTGGCCGTGACCACCGAGGTCATGAGCATCGATGCCGCGCGTGAAACTGGCGCGATCGCACTGTTCGGTGAAAAGTACGGTTCCGAGGTCCGCGTCGTCACCATCGGCGATGGGTTCGACCGTGAGCTCTGCGGTGGTACTCACGTGCCCACGACCGGTCATATTGGTCGCATCACGGTGCTGTCCGAGGGATCCGTCGGCTCGGGCGTGCGTCGCATCGACGCTTTGGTCGGCGATGGTGCGTACGATTTCCAGGCGAAGGAACACGCTCTCGTCAGCCAGCTCTCTCAGCTGGTGGGCGGCCGCGCTGATGAACTGCCTGAGCGCATCGAGTCGTTGCTGACGAAGCTGCGCGAGTCCGAGAAGGAGCTCGAGAAGATCCGCACCGCTCAGGCCCTGAGCCAGGGCGCTGATCTGGCGGCGTCTGCGACGGCGATTGGTCCGGTGAGCGTCGTGGCCGCGGCTGTCGGTGAGATGCCATCGGCCGACGCGCTGCGTACCCTTGCGCTCGATGTGCGCGACCGCCTGGGCAACGAGCGCGGAACCGTCGTCGCCCTCGGCGGTGTCGTCGGCGGCAAGCCCTCGCTCGTTGTCGCGACGAACGAGGCAGCGCGTGAGGCGTCGGTGAAGGCCGGCGCTCTGGTTCGCGCCGTCGGCAAGTACATGGGTGGTGGCGGCGGTGGTCGTGACGACATCGCTCAGGGCGGCGGCACCAAGCCCGAGGGCATCGCGGACGCGATCGACGCGATCCGCAAGGAAATCGAGGCTCTGTGAGTATTCGTCGGGGTATTCGTATCGGCGTGGACGTCGGCACCGTGCGTGTCGGCGTCAGCCGCTGCGACCCCGACGGCATTCTCACGATGCCAGTTGAAACCCTTCACAGGGCTCCCGATCTGTCCGATCTCGATCGCTTGGCCGATATCGTGCGTAGCCATGACGCGATCGAAGTCATCGTCGGACTTCCTCGGCATTTGCGCGGAGGAGAGGGAATCTCTGCGAAGGGGGCGCGCAAATATGCGCGCCGTATCAAGAAGCTTGTTCCCGATGTTCGTGTGGCGATGGTTGACGAACGCATGACGTCCAACCAGGCGCATGCACGTCTGCGTGCA
>CABKMD010000112.1 GCA_902373435.1 uncultured Actinomyces sp. | reverse complement strand
GGGCGGAGTGTGGGTTGTGCGTGGGGAAAGCCTTGATGAGGCGGATTATTTCGCAGCGTACCGCGGCGGGGTGTCCCTGCTGAGACCACATTCACGCATGCTGTATTGTCCGAGCCTGCGGTGGTTGGCTTCTGGATAGGTTATGAAGATGTGGATAGGACAATAAGCTATCCGCATGCGCACAACCTATCCATGTGCGCGCAACCTATCCGCGTGAGCGAATGCCCATGCGCCGAAACACCTACGCAGACACGGTGCCCCGCGTGCGCAGCTCGTCCATGACCTGGTCGAACGTGTGGGCGACCGGCTCGCGGACGATCAGATCCGCATGCGCGTCCGCCGAGGTCGGGGTGGCGTTCATGAGCACCAGATGGTCCCCGGAGAAGTAGTTGATGAGGCCCGCCGCCGGGTAGACGACGAGGGACGTTCCGGCCACGATGAGAACCGATGCGTGAGAAATAGCGGTGACGGCAGCCTCGATGACACCCTGGTCGAGGGACTCTCCGTACATGACGATGTCCGGGCGCATCTGCGAGGCGCACGACGGGCACGCGGGCACGGGATCTCCTTCGACCCAGGTGGCATCCCCGAGTGGGGCGACGGCCCCGCAGCCCGTGCACACGAGCCGCTCCCAGTTGCCGTGCAGCTCCCATACGGCGCGCGACCCGGCCCTCTGGTGCAGGCCGTCGATATTCTGTGTGATGACAGCGTCCAGGCGACCCGCGGCCTCCAGAGCAGCCAGGGCCCTGTGTGCGCCGTTGGGTTCCACGGGGCGGTACACCTCGTGGAACCACCCCCAGTAGGCCTGCGGATGCCCCTCAAAGAAGTCGATGCTCAGTACCGTCTCCAGGGGAATCTCGCGCTCCTGAAAGTAAAAGCCGTTCGCCCCGCGAAAATCGGGGATTCCTGACTCGGTGGACACGCCCGCACCGCCGAAAAACACGGTGGACGGTGAGGTGGCGATCCGCTCCGCCAGGGTCGACACGTCGTCGTTCATGAGGGCCTCCTCGCTCGCTACCCTCCCAGGATACGCGTCAGGCCGGGGCTCCACGTGGGAACCCCGGCCTCGTCGTGGCCTGAGAATCAGGCGAAGGTCAGCGCCTGGCGGGCGATGGCCAGCTCCTCGTGAGTGCCGCGATCACGACTGCCTAGGGAGTCTGTTTGTTGGGGGTGGGCGCACTCGCGCGAGCATGCACGAGCTGGAGGCGGGAGAGATTCTCGGGAGACATGCCCGTCAGGGAATCGACATGTGGCCTGGCTCGGTTGAGAATCTTGATGTGGTGAATGTTGTCGATGCTGCGTTTATTGAACTGGAGGCTAGATTCGTATGTGAAGTCACCGCGAAGAGCGCTGTAAAACGTCTCTGCCACCCATTTGTACGAGCTGTCGCGAATGAGCTGGTAGTCGCATGCCCGGCTAATAAGAGCAGCGACCCAGTCTGCGCACTGAATGTTCGTGGACAGCTCTGAGTCGATATACGCGGGGGCTTCGAGGATTCGCAGCATCTCCTGGTGTTCTTTGATGCGACTGTAGATGTGGGCGTAGCTGCGAGTGACTTGTTGAAAACGCTGTTTCTCGTTGATCATGTCCTAAAAGAGCAGGATGTTTTGATCCTCGTGCTCGGCAAACCTGCAGAGTCGGTTGATTGCCTCGCTGAGACATTCGAGCGTTCTCTCTTCTCTGTGGGCTTCCCAGCTGTTGCCAGTGTCTTTTCCCCACACCTGTCCGGGGGAACCGATCGGTTTTTCGCGGACGAAGTAGAAGAGCTTACCGCCGTACGTGCCTGCAATTCTCGAAAGGAGCGCGCGGAACTCAACCACCTCTTGGCGCCCTGCGCGTGTCATTGCGTGTTTGCTCAGCAGATCAGCCCCTTTGCGTTCCCACGTCGGGGTGTATGTGGTGTGTTCATCCTGGTTTTTGCCGAACAGGAGTGAATGGAAGCGCTGCTTCGTGAACGCGACATCGCGTGAGAGGGCATGAACATTCTGCTCGGGAACGACGAAGCCCGCATAGCCAAAGACCGGGGAGGTCTTGAATCGTCGGTGGTCCTTTGAAATGAACGCGCCAGCCTCCCCGACTTCGTCGATGTAAGCGATGAGCATGTTTCTCCTCAATGAGAGACGCAAAGACCCACGACGCAAGGTTGCGCGCGTGGGTCCGCGGATTGGCACTCTGCGAGGACTTGCTCGCCGTTACCAACTTCCATGCTAGTGACTGTGAGAACGCCCTGTCAATACAGACGGTGGATACGCGTCAGGCCGGGGCTCCACGTGGAAACCCCGGCCTCGCGCGAAAGACCGATCAGGCGAAGGTCAGCGCCTGGCGGGCGATCGCCAGCTCCTCGTTGGTCGGGTAGACGATGAGGGTCACAGCCGAGTCGGGAGCGGAGACGACGCGCGGTTCCTTGATGCGTCCCTTGTTGGCCTCGACGTCGATCTTGACGCCGAAGGGGGCGAGGGCCTCGGCGAGCTCGCGGCGCACGTCATCGTCGTTCTCGCCGATGCCGGCGGTGAAGGTGATGACGTCCAGGCCGCCGAGTTCAGCGGCGTAGGAACCCACGTACTTCAGCAGGCGATTGATGTACACGTCCATGGCGGTACGGGCGCGCTTGGAGGCCTCGGGGTCGGAGGTGTTGTTAATAACATCCCACACGGAGCGCATGTCGGACTCGCCCGTCATGCCCTTCATGCCGGACTTCTTATTGAAGAGGGTGTCGACCTCGTCGACGCTCATGCCGGCGACGCGCTGCAGGTGGAACACGACGGCGGGGTCGATGTCGCCGGTGCGGGTGCCCATCATGAGGCCCTCGAGGGGGGTCAGGCCCATGGAGGTGTCGATCGGCTTGCCGTTCTTGACAGCGGAAGCGGATGCGCCGTTGCCCAGGTGCAGGACGATCTGCTTGAGGTCGTCACGGCCCAGCATCTTGGAGATTTCCTGGGAGACGAACTGGTGGGAGGTGCCGTGGGCGCCGTAGCGGCGCACCGAGTACTTCTCGGCGGTCTCGGTCTCGAGGGCGTACAGGGCGGCCTTGTCGGGCAGCTGCTGGAAGAACGCGGTGTCGAAGACGGCGACGTGGGGGACGTCGGGCATGAGCTCGCGCGCCACGTCGATGCCCTTGAGGTGGGCGGGGTTGTGCAGAGGAGCCAGCGGGCACAGCTCTTCGATCAGGTTGCGGACCTCGTCGGTGATGAGGGCCGGGCCGTCGAAGTAGCGGCCACCCTGAACGACGCGGTGGCCGACCGCGAGGATGTGGGCCTCGGCCAGGGACGGGCCCTCCGTGTCGAAGAGGCGCAGGACCTCACGCATGCCGACGGTGTGGTCGGGAACCGGAAGCTCTTCCTTGGTGACGGCGTCGCCATGCTCATGCTTGATGAGGCCGGTGGTGTCGCCGATGCGCTCGACGATGCCCTTGGCGATGGCGTCGCCGGTTTCGGGGTCGACGAGCTGGTACTTGATGGAGGAGGAGCCGGAGTTAATGACGAGGACGGAGGACGAGGACACGCGTTCGCCTTTCGTGTTTGGGGGATAGGAAAGAAAAAGTACGAGGCCGGGGCCCGGTTCGTATCAATACTAACCGGACCCCGGGACCTCAGTCCCGTTCAGCCCTGGGCCTGGACGGCGGTCAGGGCGACGGTGTTGACGATGTCTTCGACGAGGGCGCCGCGCGACAGGTCGTTGACGGGCTTGTTGAGGCCCTGGAGGACGGGGCCGACGGCGAGTGCGCCGGAGGAGCGCTGGACCGCCTTGTAGCCGATGTTTCCGGCTTCCAGCGAGGGGAAGACGAAGACGGTGGCCTTGCCGGCGACCTCGGATCCGGGCAGCTTCTTGGAGGCGACGGCCTCGTCGACGGCTGCGTCGAACTGGATAGGGCCTTCGATGGCTAGCTCGGGGGCCTTCTCGCGGGCGAGGCGGGTGGCCTCGACGACGACGTCGACGTCCGGGCCGGCCCCGGAGGTGCCGGTGGAGTAGGAGAGCATGGCGACGCGCGGGGTGACGCCGAACTGGGCGGCGGTGTGCGCGGAGGTCACGGCGATGTCGGCCAGCTGCTCGGCGGTGGGGTTGGGGTTGACGGCGCAGTCGCCAAAGGCCCACACGCGGTCCTTCATCGCCATGAGGAAAATGGAGGAGACGACGGAGACGCCGGGGGCGGTCTTGATGATCTGGAAGGAGGGGACGATCGTGTGCGCGGTGGTGTGGGCAGCGCCCGAGACCATGCCGTCGGCGTCGCCCATGTGGACCATCATGGTGCCGAAGTAGGACACGTCGGTGACCTTCTCGCGGGCCTGCTCGAGGGTGACGCCCTTCTTGGCGCGCAGGCGCGCGAACTCTTCGGCGTAGCGCTCGAGGTAGGCGGGATCGTTCACGGAGACGACCTGGGCGGCGCTCAGGTCAAGGCCGAGCTCGCCGGCGCGCTTGGCGACGTAGCCTGCGTCGCCCACGAAGGTGATGTCGGCGATGCCGGCAGCGAGGACCTGGGCGGCGGCCCGCAGGACGCGGTCGTCGTCGGGTTCGGGCAGGACGATGCGCTTGCGGTCGGCGCGGGCGCGCTCGATGAGGTCGGCCTGGAAGGCGAGCGGGGTGACGGCGGTGGGGGCCTCGGTGCTGCGCAGAGTGGCGGCGTCCTCCTCGCCCAGCGGCAGCGTCAAGACGGGCAGGTCGGCCTCGAGCGCGGGGGCGCCACCGGTCAGGACGACGGCGACGACGGAGGCGGCAGCGGCCTCGGCGCGCAGGTGGGCGGCGGCGATTTCCTCGGAGAGGAGCTCAGCGCTGGCGCCCTCGGCGTCGAAGGCGAGGATGACGCCTGCGCGGGTGGAGGCGGCAAGGCTCAGGTTCCAGGCCACGTGGTCGAAAGCGCGGTTCGAGGCCTCACGGGCGGGGGCGATGAGCGTGTCGTCGCCGGCGGCGCGGACGGCTTCGACCGCGGCGGGCAGGGCGGAGGCGGGACGAAGGGCGGCGTCGGTGGCCGTCGTGCCAGCCAGGGCGTCGACGGTGGCGACACCGAGAACGCGGGCCAGCTCGTCAGTTGCGAGGGTGGCTGCCTCCGACGAACCGGGGGCGACGACAATAAAGCGGGACACTCGATTGCTCCTTTGGTGCGAGAAATATGTTCCTGGTCTCAGGGGCCTTTGGACCAATACTAAACCCGCATGCCCTCTGATTCCTATTCCTTTGCGTCCTGCGCATGGACGAGGCCGGGGCTGGTGTGGCGGTGTGGGCGCGGATGGTCGTATGGTCGCGTCTGCTCGTGCGATAGGGTAGGGGCGTGAATATCGAGGAGAGGACCGTGCGCGCCCGGCTGGGCGGCTGGCTTGGCGGTGCCCTCAGCGCGGGCGGTGTTCTCGGTGTGATTGCGCTGGCCGTGACCGATCACCGCCACCGCGCGGTCATGTTGATGGTCGCCGTGCTCGTCGGCATGGCGGCGCTGCGCCTGTGGACGCCGGGACGCCCCTGGTTCGCGTCGCGTGCTCGCCTCATGGATGCTGCGGTGTACGTGATCCTCGCCGCGATTATTTGGTGGTTTGCCCCGTACGTGTCGACGCTCGCGGTGCGTTAAATCCACGGAAAATGGCGGTTGGGCGGGGGTGAATTCCTCACTATCGCGTTTTCTTCGTCGCGTGAGTTGTGCCGCATCTATCCCGAATCCTGGTTACCGCTTCAAGAATTCGTAAAGCTCGGGCATGCTATGAGCGACCCATTATCCCTATTGTCAAGGTGAAACACATGCGCGAGTTCATGCGTAAATCCGGAATCCTCGTGTGGGTGATCGCTGCGATCATCCTCGCGACCGTCCTCGGATCTGTCCGTATTGGCGGCAACCACCTGGTTCCCGTCGAGATCGGCCGTATTTTTGCGACCTTCTCGGCGATCTTCAGTCAGTTCCTGTCCTTCTCGATCCCGCTGATCATCATCGGCCTCGTGACCCCCGCTATTGCGGACCTGGGCCGAGGCGCGGGCAAGTGGCTGGGCATTACGACGGCAATTGCCTACGCGTCGACGCTGTTCTCGGGTTTCCTCACCTACCTGGTGTGCGCCATGCTCTTCCCGCGCATCCTCGCCTCCACTCAGCTGGCCGATGTGGCTGAGCCGGGCAGCGCCCTGGAGTCCTACTTCACGATTGAGATGCCTGCGCCGCTCCAGGTGATGACGGCGCTGCTCCTGTCCTTCGTGGTGGGCCTGGGCCTGTCGATGGTCCCGCGCGGCGTGCTGCGTAAGGGCTTCATCGAGTTCCGCGCCATCATTACGCGCCTCATCGAGACGATCATTATTCCGCTGCTGCCGCTGCACATCTTCGGCATCTTCCTGAACCTGACCTACACGGGCGAGGCCGCTTCGGTTATCCGCACGCTGGTGCGCGTGGTCATCGTGGTTCTGGTCCTCGAGGTCGTCATTCTGCTGACCCAGTTCTGCTTCGCCGGCCTCGTCGCGCGTCGCAACCCCTTCAAGGCCCTCCTGACGATGATGCCGGCCTACCTGACGGCTCTGGGCACCTCTTCGTCCGCGGCCACCATCCCGGTGACCCTGCGTCAGACCAAGAAGAACGACGTGTCCGACGCGGTCGCGTCCTTCACGATTCCGCTGTGCGCGACGATCCACCTGGCCGGCTCGACCTCGAAGATCTTCTCCTTCGCGTTCGCGATCGTCCTGACCCAGGGCCTGACCGTGAGTTCCCTGCAGTGGGTGGGCTTCATCTTCATGCTGGGCATCACGATGGTCGCCGCACCCGGCGTCCCCGGCGGCGCCATCATGGCGGCCACGGGTCTGCTCAGCTCCATGCTGGGCTTCAACGACGCTCAGGTCGCGCTCATGATCGCCACCTACATCGCCCTGGACTCCTTCGGCACCGCTACCAATGTGACGGGTGACGGCGCGATCGCGCTCATCGTGGACCGCATGGCCCACGGCTCGATCGGCAACGAGGGTGACCCGGAGAACGCTCGCGAGCTCGCGTTTGACGGTATGGCCTACCTGGACCGCGTCTCCGTCGAGGGCGTTGTCAGCCCCGAGGAGCTGGCAGAGTCTGCGGCTCGTAATAGCAACGAAACTGTCGCTTAGTTTCCAGTGACTGTGTGAGTGCGCGCCCGCCGCTTTTGGCGGGCGCGCACTCGTCGTTTCCTCGTCAATGGGAGTAAGGCCCTAGTGGTGGAGGCGCAGGTCACGTAGAATGGGAAACGACAGGCACACTGGGCCTCGGGGCCCGCTCGGTCAACGAAAGATGGCAGAAAAATGAGCACAATTCGTATCGGTGTCCTCACGTCGGGCGGTGACGCCCAAGGAATGAACGCGGCTGTTCGAGCCGTCGTGCGCACGGCGCTGGCGCGTGGTGCGCAGCCCTACGCGATCTACGAAGGATGGCAGGGTGCCTGCGCGGGTGGCGATTCCATCAAAAAGATGGAGTGGTCGGACGTGTCCTCGATCCTGGCCGAAGGCGGCACGGTGATCGGCACGGCCCGCAGCGCCGACTTCCGCACGTACGAGGGCCGCCACCGGGCGGCCGCGAACCTGCTCGA